>PWOA01000049.1 GCA_003564155.1 Candidatus Cloacimonadota bacterium | reverse complement strand
GGAATGGTAAGGATGATCATGGTCAAGGAGTAGGTACCGGTGTTTACTTTTACACACTACAAACTGATAACCTTAAGGAACGACAAACAAAAAGAATGATGTTGATCAAATAGGATTAAATTATCGATCAAAATATATAAACAGCCAAGAGGGATCAGGTGATCCCTCTTGGCTAGTAAGAACTATTTGATGTATGACCCAATTGTTAATTGGACAGCAAAAGCACAATTTCTCTGATTAATTTTGAAGTTGCTTTTGTAGAAGCACCACTACTATCATAATCTGGAGCAAGTTCAACTATATCAGCTCCAACTATATTAAATCCATTCAGACTAAGTAAAGCTTCTAATAATTCATTAAAAGTTACTCCGCCGGGTTCGGGAGTTCCTGTACCTGGTAAATAGGCCGGGTCTAAAACATCAACATCTAAAGTTAAATATACAGGGGTAGTCTTAGCAATGTTAATATTTTTTAATTTTGCTAAACTATATGGGAAAAAGTTGGTGTTTTGTCGTCCCCATACAAATTCTTCTTTTTCACCGGAACGAATACCATATTGATAAATTTTTTTTGGATTAACTTTTTGGGAAACCAGCTTGATCACCGATGCATGCGATAATTTTTCCCCACGATATTGCTCACGAAGATCAGTATGCGCATCTATGTGAATAACATGAAGATTGGGATATCTGTTGACATAGGCTTTTACTATAGGATAAGAAATAAGATGCTCTCCACCACAAGCAAAGATTTTTTTCCCATCAGATAGTATTTCTGTAGTTTTAGTTTCAATTAAGGAAAGAGTATTTTTAGTGTTACCAAGGGGAATGATCAAGTCACCAGCATCAAATACACTAATATCTTCAATATCTTGATCCTGATAAGGAGAGTAGGTCTCTAAATGATGTGAATAACTTCGCACCGACTCGGGAGCAAATCTGCTGCCGGGTCTAAAACTAGCTGTACCATCAAAAGGAATACCCATGAAAACAACTGAACTATCATCATAGTTGCTGTTAAAGCCGAGGAATTTACCATTTGAGTTCATTAATATTTGCTCTTTTATCATTATTATTCTGTTATTTTACTAAATCTGCGATGAAGTTTGGTAAACAAAAAGCAGCTGAATGAATTGATTTGTTATAATAATTTAGATGCATATTGTCCGCTTGGAATCTATTGTTTTGAAAATTTTTAATTGGATGATTAACTTTACTACCCATTGTAAAAGTCCAAAGTCCGGAAGGATAAGTGGGAATGTTAGTTAGATATAAGTTGACTATTGGAAAAATATTGCGAAATAACTTATTGACTTCACCTATGATCTTAGCATAAGATTTGATAAAAGGTGTTTCCGATTGAACAGTAAGAATACCTTCTTGGTTCAGTAGATTATAACATGAGGTGTAAAAATCCATACTGAATAGTCCTTCAGCCGGTCCTACAGGATCAGTTGAATCTATTAAGATAATATCATATGTCTCTTTTGTCTCTTTAACATATTGAATACCGTCTCCTACGATTACTTTAGCTTTAGGTGAAGAAAAACCGGAAGCGATGTTAGGAAAGAATTGCTTAGATGCGTTAATGACCTCTTCATCAATTTCAATTAAGACAACTTCTTTAACACAGGGATGTTTAACAACTTCTCTGAGTGTTCCTCCATCTCCTCCTCCAATGATTAATACCTTTTCCGGAAGCGGGTGAGTGTATAATGGAGGATGAGCTAACATCTCATGATAGCAAAATTCGTCTTTTTCACTCAGCATTACCAATCCGTCTAGAAGCATCAATTTCCCAAATTCTTGAGTATCAATAATAGATAATTGCTGATAAGGAGTAGTAGTTGTTTTTAATGTTTCTTTAACTTTTATTGTTATACCACTGTGCAGTGTATGTTTTTCAGTGTACCATAATTCCATGCTTTATATCCTAATTATTATTGTTGTGAACGATTAATGTATAACTAGCTTGAGATAATTATAAAAAAAAATAAGACAGCGATTAATACCAAAGTACAACACCGGTAAAAACAGAAGCAATATGTTCTACTGTTGTTGAAATAACTGCTGTTTTAACTTCTTTAAGGCTTCTCGAACGGTATCGAAAACCTTCTTCAACCATTTTAATGACTGTTTCTTCAATTTCATTTTCTGCAGCTGCTGCAGAATACTCCATTATCAATCCCGATAAGTTGTTATCCTGTGATATTCCGATGGCAACTCCTGCAGAAATAATTTCTCCGCGTCTGTCCGATGTTAAGCTTGCATAAGCTATGGGAACAAGAGAACCTCCCGGAATTATGATTCTCTCCGTTTCTTTACAATTAGGTGGCACTATACTGCTTAACCTGACAAGGTTAGTGTCTCCAATTCCAGCATTAATGAGTGATTTATCAAATGAATTTAATTTGGTAAGACCTTCGGCAGTACCTTTAACAAAAAAATAATTGGTTGGTGTTTTTATCATCATTTCCATTTTTTCTCCAGATTATATCGTTACTCACGTGATCAAAGAGTTGTTTGTGTCATAATAAAGTTAATAATTCTGATTGCCTTGATCATGACTACCGGTAACGACTGAGTATATATAGGTTACGTACCCTCAACAACTTAACTAACTTTTATAAGAGGAGTTTCAGGTTTATGAAGTAGCTTTTTATCCTTAAGTTCGAAAAGACCTCTTTTCATTTCCATATTACTGGACTGTTGAGATTCAAATTTATTTTCTAAATATTTATATATGATCCAAGGATCTATCGTTTCGCCACAGGTAAAGATATCAACAGCGGCATAATTGTATTCGGGCCAGGTATGAATTGCTATATGTGATTCTGCTATAACCACGACTCCGCTAACTCCAAACGGACTGAATGCATGAAAAGTATGTCGAACTATAGTTGCTTTAGCCAATACAGCTGCTTCTAACATATATTTTTCTATATTGGCAACATCCTTAAGAATAGTTGAATTACATTTGTAAAACTCTACAAGTATTTGACGACCTAAAGCTTGCATTATACCTCCTTGTTTTTTATAGATAACTTAATGGTCATTAAATAAGAAACAATCAAAAATATTCTCCAAAAAAATTATTCCCGACAGGTAATAATTTGGAAAGACTTTGATATTTTCGATTATAATCGAAAACTCGGTAACTACGAGTTCCCTACCAATTCAGTAAATAAACACAAAAATCGGTTTATAATTAACAACTCAATGAGGAGGCAAAAGCACACACTTCTACCAGAAATACCTCTCTACTTTTTTTTATTGGAATATCATGTATGAAATGCCAAGAAAGGTCACTAATGACTCGATTCTTAAGTAAATGACGTTTGTTACTATTCATGACCACCTCTCTTTATTTCATTATAATAATCGTCACCGAAATCCACAGTGTTATCATGTCAAATTATTTTTTAACATCTTTCAAATTTATCTGTCAAACTCAATAATGCAAGATACTAACTCTGAACTTTGATCAAAACAAATATTGTCATAGTGTAACCACGAGGATCCAAATGTATCGGATCAAGCCATTATAGTTCATTTGTGTGAAGAAAGTTAAATATCCTAACTGACGAACGAGATATCTGTCGACTGTGATATTGGTATTAGGTATTGGTGATTTTCATAACTCTAAATCTTAACTTGGAATCCAGATCCTTTCAGCCTGAATTAATTCTGATGAGGAAGGGGTAATGAGCTTATCTTTAGATTTTGTATAAAATATAAATCCTTTATATGAAGTCATATATTGGTAATTAGCTGAGAGAAATCCACCTTTTTTAAAAATGATCAAAGGTTTTTGAATTTTCGTTAAAATCGCTTCGAAGTCAGGGGGGGGCAATTGTACTACAGATCCTGATGCTTTGATAGCATTTGACATTGCTATTTGTTCCGGTGATGTCGCATAATTCATTTATATCCCTCCTCTACAACAATATGCAATCACATATTATTGTAAAATATGTGGTTAGTGAATTGTTTCAAAATTAAGAAACGATTATTGACCCCGATGTTCTTTTTTGGTAATATTTTCTAGCTTTTTCCCTACACTAGCAACTTTTTTATTATGCTCGGATTTCCAGTCATGAAGTATAGTTTTTGTTAATGTCATGAAATCATGAGATTTATCTCTGTTATTCTTTTGAGCATAAAGAGAAACTATCTTTTTCAGAGTTAATGTAATAAACTTGATTCTCTGCTCGGAACCTGTCAAGATCCATTCTCGTAAGTAAGCATATGTTTCAGCCGGTCTCGTTTTTACGATTTGAAGAAGTATATGAGTTATTTTCTTTTGAACTTCCAAGCTAGGATCATCAATCGCTTTTGAGAGAAAATCTAAAACGAATAATGTGTCGTGTTCGACGATTAATTCTAAGCCGTGAAAAGAAATCATTCTTTTCTTTTCATCTTCAGCGTCAAGCCACATAGGTGACATTTTTTTATTGATTTTCGGGTTTTTCTTCCATAGTTCATAAATTATGCTTTCAACTTCCCAAGGCGTTGAGTCATAATTATTTTCTAATAACGATATAAGCATGTCCGGCTTGTTAATATATTTCTTAAAAAAGTAGAATAAGGCAGTAGCTCTGATACCATAAACTTTCCTGGTTAGCATATCATTGGCAATTTCATCCATCTTTTTCTGATCTTTATATTTAGTAAGCAGTTTGCCAACCATTTCACGAAGATAGTAATTATTTGTTTTGCACAGATCGGCTAACATCTCTATAGCTTTATCGACGACTCCTTGATCTAGAAGAGTGAATATCTCGTCAATATGATCTTCTATTTTTTGTGTTTCAAAGGCATCTAACCTTCCAATTTCTTTAATCATAATTCTCCTGCTTAGTTGTATAATAATGATATGTTAAGCTACAATTTTGAATATGAGGTAGCATTATATAAGTAAATTCTCGATTATTGATGTAAAATTTAAACGGCGTCATTAACATCCCTTCACACTGCTAAATAAATATTTTATTCTATTACGTCAAGTTATTTTATCGTACTTAAGCTAAAGTGCCCAGTCATTAGGTTTTGGAATATATAAATAATGAGAAGCTCTTTAGGATGCTTTGTCATCAATATCTAAGTCATATTAAAAAAAGTGATAATTGTTTAGGCACTGTTAATTCTTTTGTGGGTAATCCTTAACGTTGCCCCAACAAGATTATGTGTCAAGTTGAGGGGTAGTAATTCTAACTGCTTCTTATAAATCTGATCGAGATAGAGTTGGAAAACTATTGCTCGATATTATCCGTAGAAGCATAAGTAATTATAATAAAGTAATGCCAATAATACAATCTATTTATATTTAGAATTGTGTTTTATGTGTTTTCTAGTTTGGTCATCCACACTTTGTACCACCTATTTTGATATTTATAAATTCCTTGACTTAAATGGCCTGTATGTTTTTTGTTCATAGATTATTTACGTTATACCGTAGGAGGTTTATATGCAAAACAAATTAGTTTTGCCTCTTTTTGTGCTGTTATCGGTCACGATACTATTGTACACTGGTTGCAGTGCAGGAGGTGTATTGCCAGAAAGCCAAAGATTAACTGGGGAGAGCAGAATGCAGATGCGTTCCGGAGACACGTATTTAAGGAGTGAAGTATACGATAGAGCTTTAGAGCAGTATTTATATATTATTGAAGATAATCCTAACAATCTCGAAGCATTAAAGAAAGCAGCCGATATATATTTTTTTCTTGCAGAACAAGAACCAGGTAGAGCACGAGAGTACTATAGTAAAGCATATGACCATTATCTTCGAGTAAAAGAATCATATGATGGGATAGAGGAACCGGGAGTTTTTCCGATATTAGATGAAATAGTTGAAGATAGCAAACTTAAGAAACGCGCATGCTGGGCAAGACTTTTTAATATTGGGCAGAATTATTTTGCTGAAAATCATGTTGAGCCGGCCTTAGAGACATTTTATGAATTAATTGAGTTTGCTCCTGATAGTACCAAAACATACATAATGATTGCTTCTATATACCAAGCTCAAGATGACGCTGAACAAGCAAATGATTATTTTTTAGAGATAGCTCGGATGGATAAAGAAGATACGATTTCCAGATCTAATTTAGCATCTTTTTATTTTGAGAATCAAGATTTTGAACAATCCTTACGTTGGACTAAAGAGCTTATAGAATTAGAGCATGAACTTGCCAATAACTATTTTTTCAAAGGGGTTATCCATTCAAATCTTGAACAGTATGAAGATGCTATCTCCGCTTTTGAAAAGAGTTATGAGAATGATGAGGCTTATATAGATGCTTTGGTTACCGCTGCCGATTTATCCTTCAACTTAGAAATGTATGAGAACGCTATCGACAACTATAAAACAGCTATAGAGAAAGGACACGATGAAAAGGATATTTATGCTTTCCTGCTGTACTCATTACTTAATTTGGAAAGATATGAAGAAATGTTAAAGTATGGTTTAAATTGGTATGAACTGGATAAAACAAATTTAGATGCAGTACACTTTATAATGTTAGCAGCAAATAGAACGAATAATGTTGATATTCAAAGAGAGTTCGCTCCTATTTTAGAAGAACTCGAAGAGTAAAGAAAAAATAAAATTGCGAAAGTGGTGAAATGGCAGACACGCTGGATTTAGGATCCAGTGGGAGTAATCCCGTGGGGGTTCAAGTCCCCCCTTTCGCACCATATTATTTAGATAAAATTATATAAAAATTATCCAATATCTATTTTGCATGGATTCTATTTTATGCATCAATATATATACAACGATAATTCAATAAGGAGATTATTTTGCATATAACAACAAAGAACCTAAGTCAGGTTATGCAAGAGCTAACTATAACTGTACCCAAGGATGAAGCTGAGAAAGATTATCAAACAGTGATGAGAGATTTTAAGAAGCACGTTGTAGTTCCCGGATACAGAAAAGGGAAAGCACCTGCTTCCATGTTAATTAATATGTTTGGTGACAACATCAAACAAGAATATATTAGAAAGAAAGTAGAAGAGTATTTTAAGAAAGCTATCGATGAAAAACAACTTGAACCTCTTAATAGACCTGAATTAGTAGATGTTAAATGGGATCCCGGACAGGATTTTATTGCTGTTTTTAACTATGAAATACAACCTGTAATAGAGATAAATAACTACACAGGGTTAGAGATACCATATACACCGAACGTATTTAATGAACAAGCTGTTAGCTCTGCTATCGATGACTTTAAAAAACAAAGAACGAAAGTTAACACAGCTGATTCTGTAGGAAAAGACTGTATGATTTCTTTATCCGGGGAAGTAGTTAATGATAAATTAGATGATAAAAAACTACCTCAGCAATTAAATTTTATTGACATGAATAAACATGAGTTTGGAGATCAATTTGAAAAAGATATTTTAGGGGCTAAAAAAAATGATGTGGTAGAAACAACAGCAGTAATAGACGGTGAACAAGGGTTAAAGATCAGAGTAAAGGTAGAAAGTATAGCTAAACCGGATATGCCCGAATTAACAGATGAATTTCTCAAAAAAGAGGGTTTCGAATCGTTAGAACATTTCCGTCAATCGATAAGTGAGGATGTTGAGAAAAGGATAATTGAATCAAACAAAGACAATAAAATTATGGCTGTTAATTTAGCTTTGATAGAAAAAAATCCTTTCGATATCCCTCCGTCAAGTGTGATTGAATATTCGAGAAAGATCGTTGAACCCTATTCTCAGTATACCAATGCATCTGTGGATGAGCTTAGCAAACAGTTTATGCCTCAGGCTATATACAGATTAAAATCTTATTACTTAGAAGAAAAACTTTTAGAAATGCTATCTTTTGAAGTTTCCGAGCAAGATGAGCAACAAATGATTGACATATTTGCAAAGGAACTTAATCTAACTTCCGAAGAATATCTTAAAAGAAATCCTGATGTAACAAAACAACCCGAATTCGTTGATAAAGTTAAGAAGGATAAGTTATACGATTATCTCTTCGAGCAAAATACTTTTGTTGAAGAAAACAAAGAAAAAGGAAATTCGGAAGAGAAATAAACATTTTTACATTATATTTAAGGAGTAATAATGCCTTACGTACCAATTGTGGTTGAACAAAGTGGTCGTTCTGAACGAGCATATGACATATATTCACGTCTATTAAAAGACAGGATAATCTTCGTCAGTTCGATAATTGACGATAATATTGCTAATTTAGTTATTGCTCAATTGCTGCATTTGGAAGGTGAAGATTCTTCCAAAGATATTCATATGTACATAAATACTCCCGGAGGGTCTGTAACATCCGGGATGGCAATATATGATACTATTCAATATATCAAACCTGATATCTGCACTATTTGTATAGGCCAAGCTGCATCAATGGGTGCTATACTGCTTGCTTCAGGGCAACCTGGTAAGAGGTCGGCTTTGCCAAACAGTAGAGTCATGATTCATCAACCTTTAGGTGGTGTTCAGGGACAAGCAACAGATATCGAAATTCATGCTAAAGAAATTATTTACCTCAAGGAAAAATTAAATTATATATTAGCCAGTCACACAGGTCAGAAAATTGATAAGATTGCCAAAGATACAGACCGTAACTTTTTCATGAATGCTCAAGAATCTAAAGATTATGGTATAATTGACGATATTCTTGTTAAAAGGAAGTAACTTTCTTCGGAGGTTAATTTGATGGATAAATTCAACGATAAATACAATAAATTACACTGTTCTTTTTGCGGAAGGAGTGAGTCGGAAACAAAGCATATGATCAAGGGTTTAGCCGGCAATATCTGTGATGAATGTATAGACATGTGTCATAATATTATAGAGACAGATCATAAAGAGAAACTTCTCGATAACTTTGTACTGCCTAGTCCACGAGAAATTAAAGAATATTTAGATCAATATGTGATTGATCAAGAGATAGCAAAGCAGACAATATCTGTCGCTGTATATAATCACTACAAAAGAATATTCAAACAGAAAGATTCAGATGATATTGAGATAGAGAAAAGTAATATAATTATGTCAGGACCTACAGGTTCGGGAAAAACTCTTATTGCTCTAACCTTAGCTAAATATCTGAAAGTACCTTTTGCTATTGCAGATGCGACAACTTTAACCGAAGCAGGTTATGTTGGTGAAGATGTCGAAAACATTTTGGTCAGATTATTACAAAATGCCAACTATGATGTTAAGAAAGCAGAGAGAGGTATAATTTATATTGATGAGATAGATAAGATCTCTCGTAAATCCGAAACCCCTTCCATAACAAGAGATGTTTCAGGTGAAGGAGTTCAACAAGCTTTACTGAAAATTCTGGAAGGATCGGTAGTAAATATACCGCCCAAAGGGGGTAGGAAACATCCACATCAGGATTTTATTCAAATCGATACTGGGAAAATACTGTTTATAGTCGGTGGAGCTTTTTGTGGACTGGAAAAGATTATTTTGAATCGTATTAATCAAAAAAATGTCGGATTCGATTCAGACATTGGGAAAAATGAAAAGATGACTTCAAATATCTTTATTGAAGTTATTCCCGATGACTTACTGAAATTTGGAATTATACCGGAATTAGTAGGTAGATTACCTGTTACGATAGCCTTGACAGAGTTAGGTGAAAGAGCTTTAGTAGAAATAATAAGTAAACCTAAGAATGCCATTCTGAAGCAGTATAAAAAGCTCTTTGAGATGGAGGGTGTTGAATTAGAATTAACTACCGATGCTCTTCACCACATAGCTAAAATAGCCGTAAGACAAAAAAGTGGTGCACGGAGTCTAAGGGCAATTATGGAAAAAACAATGCTCAAGATTATGTATGATATACCCGAGATGATTAACGTCCGAAAATGTATTGTTAACAAAGATGTCATCCTCGAAAAGATGGAACCTATTTATGAATATAATAGTACAACTGAAGAATTGACCAGCCATGGGTAAGACATTTTATTTATAGTTGATAAAAAAAATTAAGAATAAGCATAACTTATGGCTGCCAAAAAAACATCGAAAGGACAGATGATCAATCGTAATCTATTACCGAATCTTAATGATAATTTCTATGAAAGATTTAGACCAAAACCAAAAATTGAAGTTAAAACTAATGTTCTAGTTGCTTTAATCATATTCTCCTTTACATTAATTACTTACTGGATAACTCAAAATAGGTCGGTAACTTTTTGGGATGTAGGAGAATATATCGCATGTAGCAGTATTCTGGGAGTTCCCCACCCACCTGGTAATCCTTTGTATATAATAATCGGACGTACTTTTGCATTACTTGGTTTAGGCTTACCTCATGCTTTAGTAGTTAATTCAATATCAGGTTTGATGTCTGCTTTAGCAGTGATGTTTACCTATCTATTTACCGTCAAGTTAGTTTCTATGTTTGAGTCAAACAAGTCATTGATTATAACTGCCGGTATAATTGCAGCTCTATATAATGCTTTTTCATTTACTTTTTGGAATAATGCTGTTGAAGCATCCGTATATCCCGCCAGAGATTTAGTAATCAATTCTACCATTTATTTAACACTTCTGTGGGTTGAAAAATCGAGGAATCTTTCACACCAAAATATATTATTAGTAATTGTATATATATTCTTTTTGGGTTTTAGTATTCACCAAACAGCTTTGCAAACAGTACCAGCAGTATTATTCATAGTACTATATCCCATATTTATGGCTAATCTTAATAAAAGTAGCTTCTGGATTAGAGCGGTTATCTATTTTATTTTAGGTCTGATTATATACTTCACCTTTATTGAAGTTGGTAAAAATTATGACATTCCCGACTTAGCCAAGATCGCAACAGGAATATACTTTTTTATAATAACTTATATTCATCTGCGCGACAGAATAAGTAATAAAGCTTGGTTATTAGGCATAATATTTGTTGCTATTGCTCTCAGTCCTCATTTATTTTTATTAATACGTTCTGCGTTAAGGCCGTTTATTAATGAAGGGCATCCCCATAATTTAGAACTGTTTTCCGACTATGTACTACGCCGTCAATATGGTGTTGTTAGTTTTTTAGAGAGACGAGCAACGGCTTATTATCAGTTTACTCATCATTTTTTACGTTATTTCTTTTGGCAGTTTTTCCATGCCGATACAATTGCCGGATGGATAAAAATGCCTTCGGCATTAATTGCAACTTTAGCAAGGTTAGTAGTACTATTTTTGGGTTTTTTTGGTATTTGGTTTCAGGCAAAAAAGAATAAACATTCATTTATTTATCTTCTTTCGTTTTTCTTGATGAGTTCTTTCGCCATGATCTTTGTAATGAATCTTTCTGATGCTGAAGTTCGTAACAGAGATTATTTCTTTGTTTCAGCTTACTACCTTTGGGGTGTTTGGATGGCTATCGGTTCAATTGGGCTTATTAAATTGATTGCCGGTAATAAAAGTAAATTAGTTAAGCCATTAATATTGGCATTTCTTTTTCTGCCAATATTAAACTTTACTTCACAATATGTTATTCATGATCGTTCAGAAGAATTTATTGCACTGGACTATGGATTAAATTTTCTTAATAGTTTAGAAGAAAATGCTATCATTTTCACTAATGGTGATAACGATACTTTCCCATTATGGTATGCTCAAGCTGTTTATGACCCTAACGCTTTTGAAAATATCTACCCCGCAACGGATATCTATTCGGATCAGGAATCAGAGAAAGCAGTTCTCAAGGCCGTTGCTCGTAAAAAGAATGAATTAAGCGGGATAAGGCCTGATGTTACTGTTGCTAATCTCAGTTTATTAAATACACCTTGGTATATTAGACATCTCCGTGATATTGAAGGAGTATTATTTAACATTCCGGATAGACATATTGATGATATCCGACCTATGAGAAGCGATAGACCCCGACAAATTACAATATCTTCACCTAATAATGAAGATAGTTTTACAATTAATATTCCCCCTAACAAACCACTTCTAATTAAAGATATTGCCGCCATTCAAATAATCAGAGATAATTATGGCAGAAGACCACTTTATATGGCAGTCACTGTAGCTGATGAAATAGTATTCCATGATTTTTTACGTAATGAAGGTAAGGTAAACCGTATCGTATCTCGCGAGCAGCCTAATCAAACAAATATTGAAAGATTAAAAAACAATCTTAAGAATGTCTATTCATATAGAAGTATATTCGATGATAGCGTATATAAAGATGAAAATATGCGTAATTTAATCACTAACTATGGTGCTGCATATATGAGAGTTTCTCAATATTATCACAGAAAGGATGACCTCAATAAAGCAGCTGACTATTTAGCTAAAGCAATCAGATTTATCCAGAATAATACCAGATTTTATCCTTCTTTAGTTCAGATGTATATCGAAGCTGAAAATAGTGAAAACGCACTTAAATTTATTGATAAGATTCTAACTGAGGATCCCCAAGATATAAGATTCTATATGCAAGCTGCGACAATTCATATTGAGGAAGATAATATTGATCAAGCTTTTGATGTCTTTGAAAAGGCAATATCTCATCAGGTAACGGCAAGTGAGATTATTTCATTTATATACTATCTAGCCGATCATTATCATGAGTATACAAAAGGAATTGAAGCTTTGACAAAAATTAGTGAGTACGATGATAGTCCTGCATTGCAGAAGTTTATCTCTAATCTAATGACAGCAAAAGATTCACTGGATAATAGTATTACACCAAACTAACAGTTAACTGATTCCTTATATTCTTCTCAAGTTTTATGAGGAGTATTGATTATTTAGATTTACAGATTTATCGGTTAAAACGTATATGTCGGATTTAGTATGATGAACAGAACTAATAATATTATCAAGACGATTAACGGATTGTATCAATATTAAATTGTCAAAAAGGAAAGAATATGCCGGAATTACCAGAAGTAGAAACTATTGTTCGTGAACTTCAAGAATGTTTACCCGGCAAACAATTGACTGTAATTGAAGAATTTTATCCCGGAACGGTTCGAGTTTCAAGTAAGTTGCCATCCATTAATTTGAATCATTGCGTTTTTTATGGGATTATTGAAGAAGTTTTTCGCAGGGGCAAATACATCTATTTAGTTTTCAGCAGTGGGTATGCAATAGTAATTCACCTTAGAATGACCGGCAAATTAGTTATACTATCCAGAGCTTCATCCATTAAAGATAATATCGTCAATAATCAGAATAATGATCATTCATATGACTTGAAACATATTAGGGCTACATTCATTTTTTCGGACGACACCTCATTAATTTTTAATGATCCGAGAACCTTTGGCAAAATTGATTTAATTCCGTTTTGTGACTTGGAATTATTGTTTGATAAACTTGGTTATGAGCCTTTGTCTTCAGAATTTAATTCTGATTACTTAGGGGAAGCATTCTTAGAAAGAAGGATATCTCTAAAAAAATCGCTATTAAATCAAAACATTGTTGCTGGTATTGGTAATATTTATGCCAATGAAATTTTGTATCGATGCAAATTATTACCTTCACGAATAGTTAGTAATTTGCTTGAGGAGGAGTTAATTAATCTTGTTACTGCAATAAAAACAACTCTAGCCGAAGCAATAGATTGTAATGGTACCTCTATTTCTGACTACCGACGAGTTGATGATAAACAAGGAACATTCCAAAATTTCCTTCAAGTCTATGGTAAAAAATCGTGTCCTCTAGGTCATTCTTTAAGCGTAGATAAGTTTGATGGTAGATCAACTTATTATTGTCCAGTTTGCCAGAAATGAATTTCACCGAATAACTAGAGTCATAAAAAAGATACTTGCACAACTTAAGAAATACTTTATCATATCAAGTAAAGATTAATTTTAAGGAGGAATAATGATATCGAAAAACTTAGCAAAAGAATTAAACAAACAAATTAACAAGGAATTGTATTCAGAATACCTTTATCTTTCAATGGCAACCTATGCAGATGATCAAGGTTTGTCCGGCATTGCAAATTGGTTTAAAGCTCAAGGACAAGAAGAACACTCTCACGCCATGAAAATATACGAATATCTGTATGATCAAGGGAAACGCGTTATTTTGGATACTATAGAAAAGCCTCGAGCAGACTTTGATTCCATAAAACAGCTTTTTGATTTATCTTTAGAGCACGAAAAATATGTTACATCTTCTATTAATGAACTTATGGACTTAGCTATTAAAGATAATGATCATGCTACAGTTTCTTTCTTACAATGGTTTGTTGGTGAACAGGTTGAAGAAGAAGCAAGTGTTAACGCGATACTTGATAAGTTCACCTATATGAAAGAAAGTGGGATTGGACTAATAATGCTTGATAAGGAATTATCGGCAAGAAAATAGACAAGGAGGATCGGATGATATTTATCAGAGATTTGTATTATTGTGAGATTTGCAAAAACTTGGTTGAAATCTTACAGGAAGGTGAACCGGCATTGGTTTGTTGTGGACAGGATATGGTTAAATTAAAACCCAAAAAACAAGACGAAGGTCAGGAAAAACATGTTCCCGTCGTCGATATGACTGATAAAGGTGTGTTAGTAAAAGTAGGAGAGAACCCTCATCCTATGCAGGAAAACCATTATATTAAATTTATTGAAGTTTTAACACCAACAACAATCTATCGTAAAGAGTTAGAACCCGAGGATGTTCCTGAAGCTGAATTCCCGGTAAGGATTACAGATATTACTGAGGTAAGGGAGTTTTGTAACGTACATTTACTCTGGGAGAAATAATTTAAACAAGACTTAACATACACATAATTTAAACAAATATTTCCATAGTTTGTTGATAAGTAGCACAAGAAGTATTTTCTCTGATAATATTATCTTGTTATTTATGATCTACAAGCAGTAGATTACCGGGTATTTGGTTTGAAATAACCGGCATTATATATATGTATGATGTATTGATCAGTAAATTTATAATTATCGAACGCAGACTCAATAGGAGAAAAAATGGTTCCATTTAAAGATTCAAAAACCGCGGAAAACCTTATGAAAGCTTTCGCAGGCGAGTGCCAAGCAAGAACTAGATATAATTACTATGCATCTGTCGCAAAAAAGCAAGGATACCTTGTAATAGCGGATATATTCAACGAAACGGCAGATAATGAAAAAGAGCATGCAAAACTTTTTTTGAAACAATTAATTAAGAATGGTGTTGAAGGACTACCTGTTACGATAACAGCATCTTATCCGGTAGCACTTTCTCAAGAAACCGTTAAAAACTTAGCATATGCAGCTGTCGGGGAAAACGAAGAATGGAGTGAACTGTATCCATCATTTGCCGAAACAGCAATTTCCGAAGGATTTAAAGAAGTAGCTGATACATTTAAAAAAGTAGCTCTTGTTGAGAAAATACATGAAGCTCGATATAGGAAACTTCATGACATTTTAGTCCAAGAAAAACTGTACAATAAAGAGAAAAAAGTAATGTGGATCTGCAAAAATTGTGGTCATGTTTTAGAAGCAAGTAAAGCACCACCGGAATGTCCGGTTTGCGATCACCCCAAAGATTATTTCCAATTATTTGTAGAGAATTATTGAGGAGGAAAAGATGAAAAAATATATTTGTGATGCTTGTGGATATGTTTATATCCCTGAAGAAAACGATAATGTTCCTTTTGAGAAATTACCCGAAGACTGGCTTTGTCCGGTCTGCGGAGTAGGAAAAGATATGTTTAGTCCGGTGGATTAGTTAATTCATAATTAAATCTAATCTATCTTAATTTAACTATTTATTAACTGAGAATAATCGATTGGAGTATACATGGAAATAACGAAGTTTCATGAGATATTGGATTTTGCTGTGGAAAGAGAAAAAGAAGCTGTACAATTTTATGCAGAACTACGTAAATCTTCAAATTTTGAAAGCCATAAAGCAATGTTACAAGAATTTGAGGATATGGAAAAGGGACACATTCTTATATTAGAAAAAATGAGACATAGTAGGGCAAGTATTAACACGGAAAGAGTAGTTCGTAACCTTAAGATTAGCGAATACATTGTCCCCGAAGATAATATTGTTCCCAACTCATATCCGAATATTTTGATAATTGCCATGAAGCGTGAAGAAAAATCTCATATTCTGTACCTTGATTTATCAAAGAGGTTTGCTGACCAAGATAAAGAACTTAGCAATCTTTTTGCGACTTTAGCTGCAGAAGAAGCAACTCATAAGCATAAATTCGAAAAACTCTATGAATCAGATGTCCTTAGGGACAATTAATTTATTTAGGTTAATGAAATTAGTTTTGAAAGGTCCGTAACTACGGACCTTTTATTGTGTGCAATATTTTGATCAAAGATTTAACGATAAAACATAATGTCAATATGATGAGTAAAGAAGGTAAAAAAAATATTGAACCATCTGTTTCACCGTAAAGCAGGAGACCACATGTGTAATATCATCAATTTATCGATAGGTTTGGTAAAGGGTTAGATTGATTTTGATTCGTTAAATATACTCGAATATTCTGTTCTTCAAATATAACTGATCATAATTATGATAGGTTCTTTACAGAGTAATTATCAAAATAGAAATAAGAGTTGACAATAATATACCATTTTAGTTCTTTCGTTTCTAATAATAAATAAATAAGTAAGGAGTTAAGTTATGCCGAGAATGACTGTTGATCCTTATTATTGTAAAGGTTGCGGATTGTGCATTGAAGCGTGTCCTAAGAAAATCATCAGGTTTTCAGAAAAAATTAATGCTAAAGGTTATCATTATGCAGAGTGTTTTGAACAAGAGTCTTGCATTGCTTGTAAACTTTGTTATCTAACTTGCCCGGATGTTGCAATCACAATTGAAAAATAATAAGGAGGAGAAAATGGCACAGAAAGTTTTAATGAAAGGTAACGAAGCCGTAGCTGAAGCGGCTATAAGAGCCGGTTGTCGTCTATATTTTGCCTACCCGATTACTCCTCAAAGTGAGTTAATTGAATATATGGCGAAAATGATGCCAAAGGTTAACGGAACATTTATTCAAGCAGAAAGCGAAGTAGCTGCAATTAATATGATTTACGGAGCATCAGGGTGCGGAAGACGAGCAATGACTTCTTCATCTTCACCCGGAATATCTTTGAAACAGGAAGGTATATCCTATATAGCCGGAGCAAAATTACCAGCTGTGATCGTTAATGTTCAAAGAGGTGGTCCCGGACTAGGTGACATCCAACCTTCTCAGGGAGATTATTTTCAAGCTACTAAAGGTGGAGGTCATGGAGATTATCGTGTGATAGTATTAGCCCCCAACAGTGTGCAAGAGTTTGCAGACATGGCTGCTGATGCTTTCGATCTAGCAGATAAATATCGTAATCCGGTTATGATTTTGGCTGATGGTCTATTAGGGCAAATGATGGAGCCTGTTGAGTTTAAAATAGCTAAGACTGATCAGGAAATAGAGGAACTGAATAAACAACATTATGATTGGTGTATGCGTCCCAATGTCGATGGAGAAGAACGACATCATCATGAAATAAACTCTTTGGAGTTAGATCCTAATGTATTAGAAAAACATGTTCTGTCATTAAATGAAACTTATAAAAAAATTGAACAGAATGAGACTAGTCACGAAGAATACAATATCAACGAAGATAATGAAATATTTTGTGTGGCTTTTGGTACCGCATCACGTATTGTTAAATCTGCAATTACAGAACTGAAGAAAAAAGGACACAATGTTGGGCTTATAAGGCCTCGAACTGTGTGGCCTTTCCCTTCAGAAGCAATTAATAGAGCCATTACCGGTAAAGTAAGAAAAATTTTAGTATTCGAACTCAACTTAGGCCAGATGGTAGAAGATGTTCAATTATCCGTCAATGGAAAAGTTCCCGTCGATTTTATGGGCAGAGTGGGAGGAATCGTATTCACTCCGGATGAAGTAATCAAAAAAATTCAAGAGAGTTTGTAAGGAGGCATCATGCAAGTAATAGCTCAAAGACCTAAATCATTAATGAAAATACCCTTTACTTACTGTCCCGGCTGCCTTCACGGAATAGCACACAGATTAATTGCAGAAGCTATGGATGAACTTGATATATGTGATAAAACAATGGGTGTTGCACCTGTTGGATGTTCTGTTTTTGCATATAAGTTTTTTGATTGCGATATGGCAGAAGCAGCTCACGGAAGAGCTCCAGCTGTTGCGACCGGTATGAGAAGAGCCAGACCGGATATGTGTGTCTTTACCTATCAAGGTGATGGAGATTTAGCTGCAATTGGTACAGCAGAAATAGTCCATTCTGCAAATAGAGGTGAAAATATAACTGTATTTTTCGTTAATAACGCAATCTATGGGATGACTGGCGGCCAAATGGCACCGACAACTCTTCCTTCGATGAAAACTTCGACTTCACCTTATGGAAGAGATGTTAATGATATTGGTTATCCTATAAAAGCATCAGAATTGTTAGCAACTTTAGAAGCACCTTATTACATTGAAAGAGTATCTTTACTCTCTCCTCAAGAAATAATAAAAGCTAAGAAATCAGTTCTCAATGCACTAAAATATAATAAAGAAAATCGTGGTTTTACTTTTGTAGAGTTTATCTCTACTTGCCCCACTAATTGGGGTATTGAGCCGGTCAAATCCAGAGAATGGGCACGAGAAAATATGCTGAAGTTTTTTGAAATCGGTTGCTTCCGTGATAGATCAAAAGACCATGAGGGAGGCGAAAAATGAAAGCAGAAATAATATGTTCAGGTTTCGGTGGACAAGGTGTTCTCACAATAGGTAAGTTTTTAGCACAAGCTGCCATGAAGGAAGGTAAAAATGTTTCATGGTTACCTTCTTATGGTCCGGAAATGAGAGGTGGAACCGCTAACGTATCAGTAGTGATTTCTGATGAAGAAATAGCTTCTCCATTAGTCAGTAAACCGAACATACTTGTAGCCCTTAATCAACCATCATTAGATAAATTTGGGCCTGAGACCCAAAAAGGTGGTGTTATTTTAGTTAATACCGATATGACGCCTAATAAGCTACCAAGAGAAGATGTTGATATTGTTAATGCACCTATGTCATCTATAGCTATAGAGTGTGGCTCAACTAAGGTTTTAAATATGGTGTCTATTGGATTGGTTATTGGCAAGACTAAAATTGTAAAATTTGAAACTATTGAGCAAGATCTTAAAGAATTCTTAGAACTTAAAAACCCGCAATTATTATCGGCAAATATGGAAGCTTTGAAGAGAGGTATGGATTTTTTTAAAGAATAAATCAAACATTTACAGATTCGAGAAAACGGCAGTGATAATGATTATGTCACTGCCGTTGATTTTGAATTAGAAATGATTTTCAGCTTTTGGCACTATAAGGAGGATTAGCATGAAAAAAAATAGTCAAGTTAAGGCTTTAGTTACTAAGCCTACCCTTTTTACTATCTTATTGTTATTATTTGTAGTTTTTATGGGAGTTATCGGTTGTGCTCCAGCCAGGTCAGTGCAAAGAATATCAGCCGATGAAACAGAAGATTTAAGTGGAAGATGGAATGAAACTGATTCCAGATTAGTAGCTGAGGAAATGATAAACGATGTTTTATCTCGATTCTGGTTAGACAACTTTGTTAGCAATCAAAATCGTCAACCTGTAGTCCTTGTTGGCACAGTAAGAAACTTGAGCTCAGAACATATTGATACAGCTACATTTATAAGAAATATGGAAAGAGAATTAATTAATAGTGGTATGGTAAGATTCGTTGCTGGTGGCGATGCTCGTGTCGAAATACGCGAAGAAAGAACTGACCAACAGGTTCATGCCAGAGAAGAGACTGCTGCTCGGTTAGCTGCTGAAACCGGTGCTGATTTTATGCTTCAGGGTGGAATTAGAACTATTATTGATGCCATTGAAGGTAGACAGATTAAGTTTTATCAAGTTGACCTGGAGTTAGTTAATATGGAAACAAATGAAAGAGTATGGATAGGTAATAAAGAGATAAGAAAATTGATAACCCGATCAAGAACAAGATTTTAAATTATATTATGATTTAAGACTGAGAATATATTTATGTTTTTGAGCTTTAAATCAATGAATCCTTTAACAAGGGGTTATAATGAAAAGAAAATCAAATTTTTGTATTTTTATTGTACTATCTATTCTTTTATGTACTACGCATCTGATATTTAACACAGGTTGTTCCTCAGGTCAAGCAAGATCAAAATTATTTAAAGATATTGAAAATAGTCTCGATCAAAGAGATTATCAAACTGCCATATCCAAAATAACTGCAGCTAAAGATGATTATTATAGTGCTCGTGATCGAGTACTATATTATATTGACTTAGGTATGCTGTATCATTACAGCGGTGATTTTGAGAAAAGTAATGAATATTTAACTGAAGCTGAATATGCTATCGAAGAACTTTTTACCCGGAGTGTTTCTCGCGCAGCTACATCATTATTATTAAACGATAACGTATTAGAATATACCGGCGAAGATTATGAGGATATCTATACCAATATTATAAAGGCAATCAATTTCTTAAACTTGGAACAGTTTGACAATGCCTTCGTAGAAATTCGCCGCATTAATGATAAGCTGAACATATTAGAGGATAAATATAAGGAATTAGCAGATTCTTTTCAACAGAGTGAAGAAGCAGAAATCGAATTTGAAACTGGGACAAATGAATACTATAATTCTGTATTAGGGAGATATTTAAGTTTACTCATCTATCGTACTGAAGGAAGACTTGATGCGGCTAAGATCGACTACAATTCAATAGTGGAGGGATGGAGGGGACAATCTCATATATATAATTTCCCTAAACCCGATATTTCTTCACACCTTAATATAACTAATAATGCTAAACTAAACATTATAGCTCTGGTAGGTAAACCCCCTGTAAAAAAACCTTTTGAACGTAGAATCTCAACCTATGAGGGGTATTTGATTGTTTCCGGGAATGAACCTTGTGAATTCGTACACACAATTTATTGGCCTGGATTAAGTAAGGACTATCATTTTAAATTTTCTCTCCCATTCATGGAGAGAAGGGATACGGAAGTTGAAAGAGTAAGAGTTGTCGTTGATGAAAGGATTGTGGGAGAATTAGATTTTTTAGAGGACTTAGGAAATATCGCTATTGAAACTTTTGCAGTTAAAGCTCCTGTGATCTACTTCAGATCAGTTGTTAGAAGTTTAGTTAAAGGGATAGCAGCAGAGAGAGCTAAATCTGAAATGAAGTCAAGAACTAACCCTCTAGTAGGTGCTTTATTAGGCATCTCGACAGATATAGCAGTTGATTTATCGGAACAAGCGGATACCCGTGCTTCACGTTTTTTACCCGGTAAAACAATGGTTGGTGAAATAGATTTAGAACCTGGTATTTATAACATTAGAATAGAGTATTTAAATCAATATGGGCAAATTTTATTTAGAGATGAATTCCCGCAGAAACAAGTAAGAAAAGGAGAATTAAACCTGGTAAATACTTTTTACCTGAATTAGAGATGACGATGTGTTATAGCTAGGGTAAAAAGGTTAAACTTTTTTACCCTAAGCTTAAAAAATGTATGAAAGATTATTGTAATATATTCTAATAGACTATTGTAGGCTGTATAAAACCGATGCATATATTCGGACAATATTTCTTCATAACATTATCTAAGTGAATATTCAATATCAAATGACTACTCATATGAATAATCAGATTTGGATTCATTTAACTCTACATCTATCAGGATGATAATTGACATTTATGCTGTTTAGATGATTTGACTTAAGTGTTTGTTAATAACGGTTCTGACGACTTTATACCAAGCCAAAGTTTATCGATAGTTGAGTATTGTCCAGTGATCATCTGATCATAATCAAAACATACGGGTATCAAAAAATTGAAGTCTGCTTATTCTTTTTACTTACTTATGGGATCTATAATTTTATGAGGAGATTACAATGAATAAAAGAATAATAATTATCTTATTAATACTATTTTGCTGTTACTATACATATTCCTTATCAGCAAGAAGAAGCCGAGGCAGTGAACCTGAATGGTTAACAAACCCACAATCGAGATATCCTGAAACACAGTTTATAGTTGCTATTGGAGAAGGAGACAGCAGAAACAGAGCCGAGGCAAATGCAGCGAGTAATTTGGCAAGAATATTTGAAACTAGGGTCGAAACAGAAGAACTATTCTCTGAAAGGTATGAAGAAATTATCTCCGGAGATACCTTTGATGCTGTAACTACAAGTGATATAGATCGTTCGATAACACTGTCTTCCGATCAAACTCTTTATAACATACAGTTTGCCGAAAGTTATACCAATAATATGGGAAGAGTATATGTTTTAGCTTACTTAGATCGTTTAAGGACAGCTGACATTTATCTTGATATGATCAATAGACATGCAGAACAGGTCAATTATTTAAGAAACAGATATGCCGAGGTTACCAACAATCTTCACCAATACGCTTATATAAGTGCCGCTTCAGTTATGAGTACAGCTAATGAAGTACTCATTGATCAATTAAATATAATCGCAGGACATTTATTAGATATGCTTAACTTAGGCTATGATCACAATGATATTATACTGCAAGCAAGGAACACGGCTCGACAATTAACATTTAGTATAGATATAAGCAACGATAGAGAAAATCAAATAAATTCCGTGATAGCTGATATGTTGACAGAGCAAGGATTTATTGTATCAAATAGTGGCAGTATACCTATAACCGCTGAAATTCTTATCGAAGATGTAGATTTGCAAAGGCCTGAAAAGTTTGTACGTTGGCATTTGACATTGAATGTATATGATCCACAGGGAGCTAATATTTTGACTCATTCCCAAAGAGGAAGAGAGGGGCATGTAACCCATTCCGAAGCTGTAGCAAGAGCATTTAGAGCAATGGAAAGAGAAGTGCACAGAGAATTTTACAGTAAACTATTTAACTACTTTGATAACTTAGTTAAATAATCCACATAATTTGATAAGTTATCAAAAAATTATTAATTCATGCTGATGATATAGGAAGTTAAACGTTATGAAATCTTTTCGCAAAGAATTATGGTTTGAGACAACTACCCGGAGAGCATTTATCAAAATAACTTCGCAAATTGAGCAAGCTCTCATAGAAAGTAAAATCCAGGAAGGATTGGTATTATGTAATGCGATGCATATTACTGCAAGTGTGTTTATCAATGACGATGAAAGTGGTTTACATAATGATTTTGAAAAATGGCTAGAGAAATTAGCACCTGAAAGACCATATTCTCAATACGATCATAATGGGTTTGAAGATAATGCGGACGGTCATTTGAAAAGAACAATCATGGGAAGAGAAGTAATAATTGCAGTAACACAAGGTAGGTTAGACTTAGGACCTTGGGAACAGATATTTTACGGTGAATTTGATGGGAAAAGAAGAAAAAGAGTACTTATTAAGATGATTGGAGAATAAAATATTCTCCGTATAACAGTTTAGTTGATGAGATGAAAACTGTGATGGAGAATGTTTTTAATACTAAGATTATTTATGAGTTATTGTCTCTGTTTTGCTCATAAGGATTTGTTAGAAATTCAAACCAGAGTATTTGTATAGATATATTTATTAATAAGTTACATAATCTCTTAGCTGCTCCAAGTATTCGATCTCTTTATTGATTATTTTTTTGTTTTAAGAGCTTAGTTTTCAACATTAAGCAATATCTAGGGGAATAAATTCAAAAATTTATTGACACAATATCCACTTGGTATTTTTTGACACCTCATATAGGTTAACTTGGTATATTATGAATAGTATTGTATGGATGTATCAGTTATATTTTAAGTTATGTCAATTACCAAAGACTTAATTCTGCCGATGTAGCTCAATGGTAGAGCAACTGATTTGTAATCAGTCGGTTGGGGGTTCGATTCCCTTCATCGGCTCCATATAAATATACAGATAATACGGATAAAAGCTGTTTATCGGGGGAGAGG
>PWOA01000009.1 GCA_003564155.1 Candidatus Cloacimonadota bacterium | reverse complement strand
GGAGTTTGGCAGAAGATGTTGATGGTGTTTCAATATCTCAGACGGGTATAGTTACCATAACCGATGAGGCAGCAGCAGATCAATTGTTTACAATAATTGCAACTTTAAATGATATCACAGCAGAGTTCAGAGTTACGATAATCTATGCTTCATCATATTTAAGTAATATATTAATTTTCGGACCTGATACCATTTCAGTTCCTCCATTAGGACAAGAAAAAAGCACTGATTATATTGGGAAAGCATTTGATCAGTACGATAATTTGTTAACTAATGTAGATTTTGATTGGGAACTTGAGGATAACTATGATGGCATAGAAATTTGTGAGCAGGGAATAGTAACTTTAACAGACAAATCAATGCCCGGTGTAATATATATCTTTGCGAACTCATTTGAAAACGAAAGCGTATATGGGCATTTAGAATTACAGCTGATCCCTCATGAAAGGCCTACTTTAGCTCATTCACCTTATCCGAAAAATAAAACTTTGGGTGTAAAGGTTGACTGTACGCTACATTGGGAATATACTACACATCAACGCTATTCTGATCCTCAAGGATTTTGGATTTACGTCGGTCTAAATGAAGATTTGTCTGATGCAAAACCGATATTTTTTGAAGGAGCAGCAGGAAAGCATAAGTTTACCTTATCAGAAGAGTTATCTTATAATACTCAATATTATTGGCAAATTATTCCCAGCACATTAGATGCGAATAGAAATAAGAAATATCAAATTAGAGATCGGTTTAAGGTTAACAGAGAATCCTCGTTATTTGATCATAACTATGTTGACCATGATAAACTTAAAGGGAAGGCAGCAAATTGCCCCGTTTGGTCTTTCAGTACAGTAAAAAATAAACTGCGTCCAGCAACGGAACCATATCCGGAAGATAAATCAATAGGAATATCAGTTAATCTTGAGTCAATTAAATGGACTTATGAAGCAAATATATCTTATCAAACACCGTCGGGATTCCGAGTTTACCTTAATAAAACAGGCGAATTTAGTGAAGATGAAGATTATATCTGGGTACCTTATAAAAAAGGTCTGGTTCAATACCTTTGTGCCGAAATCTTACCTGAAAAACTTGATTATTTTACTGTTTATTATTGGAAAATTGTTCCTGACATCTCGGTCAATAACAGAATACATGGATCAACATCAACTTATGACGAAAATCGTGAAACGAAAAATACCCCAACAGAACAAAAAGTGTTAGCAAATGAAGCTGATGACGTAATAGTTTGGTCATTTAAAACCGAAAAAGATACTTATATAGATACTCTTGAAAATAATCCCGTTACCCATCTAATCTCTAATTATCCTAATCCTTTTAATCCTGATACGGTTATTCAATTTAGCATTCGGGATCATACTAATGCTAAACTTATAATCTATAACATTAACGGAGAATTAGTTAAAATACTTTTCAATAAAAAAATGAATTCGGGATCATACTCTGTAACTTGGAGTGGAACTAATAACCGAGGTGAATTCATTGGTTCGGGTATATATATATACCGATTAGTTACTGATGATTATGATCAGTCAAGAAAGATGCTGTTAATCAAGTAATAATCGTATCCTTTTGTCCTTAGGACCGCTATCTCATTAAATAATCCTTGACATCATATCGTAATATACTTAATTGTATTAGTGTAGTCTTAAATAGATTAGGAGGTATGAATATGGATGTAATGGTCGAGGCGGTTAATCTTAAAAAAACATATAATGGTTTTACAGCGGTTGAGGATGTATCACTTCAAGTCAAAAGAGGAGAAATATATGGATTTTTAGGTCCTAATGGAGCTGGGAAAACTACTACAATAAATATGCTGATTGGTATGTCACGCATAACCCAAGGTAAGGTATTTTATGATGGTAAGGATCATACCAAAAATATCAAAGCAGCTCAATCTCTAATTGGAGTAGTTGCCGACGAAAGTAATCTTTATGACGAAATGAGTGGTTGGGAAAACTTATGTTTTTGTGGTGGTTTATACGGATTATCCGGATCAATTAGAAAGAGCCGAGCTACAGAACTTATGGAGTTGTTTGGTCTGAGTGAAGTTTCTTCGAAGAAATTCAAAGCATATTCGAGGGGAATGAAAAGAAAACTCACTATTGCCGCAGCAATTATCCACAAGCCCCAGATACTGTTTTTAGATGAGCCTACAACCGGTATAGATGTAGTGAGTGTTCTTCAGATCAGGGAGTTAATTAAGAGATTAAATAAAGAAGGTAGTACGATTTTTTTGACAACCCATTATATAGAAGATGCAGAGAAGTTATGTAACCGGGTAGCTTTTATCAATAATGGGAAGTTAATTAGGGAGGATACGGTCAGTGGCTTAGTCGAGAGTATTAGTGAAGCTAGCATCATAGATATTGTAATTGAAAAGAAATCGTTTGATCTGAAGTTTCTTTTGAATAGAATCAAAGAAGAGTTTTTAGTTGAAGATTGTGTTATTAATGATGATAGGATAAGGATCATTACCGGGGAAAAATTTGATATTTCACCGCTAGTCGCTTTCTTATCGTCACATGACATATTTATTTTTGAAGCAAAACTAATCAAACCCACATTAGAAGATGCATTTGTTAAAGTTACAGGAATGGATATAGCCAACTTGAAGAAGGAGAAAGAGAAAAGATGAAATCATTAACAGCCTTTAAAGTAATCCTTATTAAGGATATGAAAAACTATTATTTAAAACCACCCAATATAAGTTGGGGGATAATATTCCCTTTTGCTTGGATGCTGATGATGTTTCTGAGGTCTAATAACGGGTTCAACATTCATGAGGTTTTCCCGGGAATTATAGCAATGACTATTCTTTTTGGAACGACGTCAATGTTAGCAGTAACGATAACATTCGAGCGTAAGTCTCGTTCTTTTGAAAGATTATTGATAGCTCCGATTAGTTTAGAGTTACTCATTTTAGCCAAAATTTCGGGTGCAATTATGTTTGGTATGCTCAACAGTATAATACCTATTCTCATCTCTAACTTATATTTTAAAGCTGTGATCGTTAATTGGATAATGTTAACAATAAGCATTATTTTTATCTCAATTGTCTCGACATTATTGGGATTAACTATTGCCGTTTCAGCAAAACAGGTATTTGAAGCTCAAACATATTCGAATTTTTTCCGTTTCCCGATGATATTTTTGTGTGGTTTATTCATACCGATACTATCCCTTCCAGTAATACTTCGTCCACTTTCATATATTTTACCTATAACTTACGGAGTAGATTTATTACGTTATTCAATTTCAGGGAATAATTTTATGCCGGCAGTTCTTAGTTTTGCATTAATGATTATATTTAGTGGGTTATTGTTCTATTATAGTATATATAACATCAGGAAAAAATGGATAACTTAAATTGGAGGCATATATGAACCGGTTATCACCAGTATTTAAGGCTATGGCTGATGAAAAAAGGCTGCAGATAATGACTTTATTAAGCGAGAATCAATATTGTGTATGCGCTCTTAGCAATTTATTGAAAATTTCTCAATCTGCGATTTCACAGCATTTAAAGATTTTACGGGAAGCAGAACTAGTAAGAGGAGAAAAGAGAGGTTATTATACACATTATATAGTTTGTTATGACAAAATCAGGAATATCGGGGACATATTACATACTTTTGTTGAAACTGGTAATGCGACTTTATGCAGCATGAATTGTCCGTTAACAACTGATATAAAGGAGAAACAAATGAAAGAAACAAAATGTAAGAACCCAGAAAAACTAAAAGGTAAGCCCGGTGAGTGTTCGCCGGACCAGATTCAAGAATGTCATGGAGATGAAGCAGTTCATGAATGTGAAGAATCCGAAGTTAAATGTAAGAATCCAGAAAAACTAAAAGGTAAGCCCGGTGAGTGTTCGCCGGACCAGATTCAAGAATGTCATGGAGTTTCGGATAAACACGAGTGTACGTAATATATTTAACAGAGATAAAGTATTTTAATATATTAACGGACAATTAATTAATGACGGGGATTATTTTCCCGATAAATTAGGGACAGGAGCGATTCTGTCCCTAAGCTTTTATATATAAATAACTTAAAATTGAATTGATTTATTGACATATACAACTATAGTGATATATGAATCGGGTATCAACTAAAGTAATGTTAAAGGGAGTACCGATGATTGAAGAATTGATTAAGATAAGGCATTATTTACATAACAACCCAGAATTATCGAAACAAGAAAAGGAAACCGCAGCATTTATCGAAAAACAGTTGCAAAAAACAAATCCCGATAAGATAATAACGGGTGTTGGTGGTTATGGGATAGTTGTTTTTTATGAAGGTTACAAATCAGGAAAGACTATTGGGATTCGGGTAGATATGGATGGGTTGCCTATAACAGAGTCGAATACTTTTTCATACAAGAGCAGTAAAATAGATGTATCTCATGCTTGTGGTCATGATGGGCATACAGCAATAGGTTTGGGAGTGGCAAAGTATATTTCAAAAAACAGAAATCAACTCCAAGGAACAGTTGCAATACTATTTCAACCGGCTGAAGAAACCGGTACGGGAGCTAATGATATGTTGAATGACACAAAATTTGAAGGGATAAATTTTGATTATATATTTGCTTTACACAATCTACCAGGTTTTAACAAAAATTCTTTAATAATCCGCAAGGGAGTTTTTGCCTCATCATCAATTGGAATAAAAGTATATCTTCAAGGTGCAACTTCTCATGCCGGACATCCTGAAATGGGGAATAGTCCCGTTAGGGCGATGACAGCTTTAATGAATGGTCTCAACGATTTACCGCAAATGAGCAGTCCGATTCACAGACCTAGTTTAGTTACTATTATACATGCTCGTTTAGGAGAAGTTGCCTTCGGAACTACACCTGGCTATTCTGAGGTTATGGCAACCTATCGAGCACACTATGATGAAGACTTGGACAAGATGAAATCCAGAACACAAAAAATTGTAGCTGGTATTTCGTCTGCTTATGATCTGAGTTATGAAATTGAGTGGGTAGAATATTTCCCTGCGTTGACCAATAATACGGATTGTGTTGATATGTTAAAAGATATTGGTAACGACCTAAAACTACCAATATTAGAAAGAGATCATCCTTTTGCTTGGTCGGAAGATTTTGCCTGTTTCACTCAACGTTATCAAGGTGCTTTCTTTGGTATTGGTGCAGGTATGGATTATCCTCAGGTACATAGTACAAACTATGATTTCCCTGATGAACTGATAAAGACAGGATTGGAAATATTTCTGGAACTAATCAAAAGATATACAAACAGTTGTATAACTAATTCTTTTTAAATGATTTGGAGATATTATGCAACATACATCATACATAGAATTAAGTAAATCAGCGTTAGCAAAGAATATCAGGTATTTAAAGAAGAGGATTGGCCCGGAAGTAAAATACGTTTCCGTTGTCAAAGGGAATGCATATGGACATGGTATAGAAGAGTTTGTTCCTATTGCCGAACAGATTGGAGTCGATTATTTTGCGGTTTTTGATACTTACGAGGCTGAAAGAGTTCATAGAGTTAAAAGAAAGACTACAAAAATTATGATATTAGGTATGATATATAATGATCAGTTGGAATGGGCAATAGAAAATGACATATCATTTTATGTATTTGAAATGGACAGGTTTCATCATACTATCCAAGCTGCTAAAAAAGTGCAAAAAAAAGCAAAGATTCATATCGAAGTTGAAACCGGTTTACATAGAACCGGGTTTGAGAGAGCAGAAATTAATGAAGTTATTTCTCTGATTAACAGTAACCAAGAATATCTGGTTATTGAGGGTCTTTGTTCCCATTATGCAGGTGCGGAAAGTATTGCCAATCATGTCCGTGTCCAAAACCAATACGATGAATTTCTTCGGATCCGTGATATATTTCAACAGCATGGTATAACTGCGCATTATGAACATACAGCAGCTTCGGCAGCCGCTCTTACCTATCCGCATACGATATTGGATTTAGTTCGGTTTGGCATAGTTCAATACGGATTTTGGTCAAGAGAGACTCGGATCTATAATCTTTTAACCGAAGATGCAAAATTTAAGAAAGATCCATTAAGCCGGGTATTGAAGTGGAAGAGTAACGTGATGAGTGTTAAAAGTGTAAAAGCAGGTAAATTTATCAGTTATGGTAATAGTTATTTAACGTCTCAAAACACCAATATTGCAACGATACCTGTTGGTTACTTTCATGGATATCGCAGAAGTTTGAGTAATAATGGTTTTGTATTGATTAAGGGTAGAAAAGCTCCTATTATAGGGACTGTGAATATGAATATGTTAACTGTAAATGTCACCTCTATTCCCTCGGTTATTAAAGGTGATGAAGTTGTTATTATTGGTGAACAAGGCAAACAAAAGATAACTATTGCTTCTTTTTGTGAGACTGCCAATTTAGTTAACTATGAACTGTTGGCAAGGATACCTTCTCAAATTCCAAGATATATCGTAGATTAAAAAGAAAAACATGAACTGTAGCGTCGATAGTCAATATTGAATCGAACAGGCATAAATATTCTTTGTCATTTTCTTCTATACATCAAGCTATATAATCCGGATTGATATATTCTAAGATCATAAAAAAGTATCGGGAATGCTTCAGAATGGATACTAACCCGGAGAGATGAAAGATTATTATTTAGGAATAATCATCATCCGGGTTAGATATCCATAGGAAATGACACTAATCCAATATTAGATAATGTCGTTATTTTGATTGTTTAATTAACCCATCTCTTACTAGCAGAGCTTCAGGATCAGGTTGTCTTCCTCTGAAAGCGACGAAAAGATCCATCGGATGAAACGAGTTTCCGCGAGCTAAGATTTTTTCGCGGAAAGATTTGGCAACTTCACGGTTGAAGATTCCTTCTTCAAGAAACTTAGACCAAGCATCAGCTTCTAAAGATTCGGCCCATTTATACGAATAATATCCGGCAGCGTATCCTCCGGCAAATATGTGTCCGAAACCGCAGGAGAAATTTGATCCTTTTACTTCGGATAATACCTGGTACTTCCTGATAGTTTCTCGCTCGAAATCCTGGACATTATTGATATTATCAGGATTGGTAACATGCCAGTTAAGATCAAGTGAACTGTAACGCAGTTGAGTTAAGTTTGCCATTCCGGAATGGAAGTTCCTTGCTGCTATCAATTTATCCAACATCTCTTCAGGCAGCAGTTCTCCAGTTTCATAATGTTTGGCAAATAGATTTAAAGCTTCTTTTTCTAAAAGCCAGTTTTCCAGGATTTGTGAAGGCAGTTCTACGAAATCCCATAATACTTGAGGACTTGCAACAGAGCGATAATGACAATCAGAGAGCAGGGTATGCAAAGCATGCCCAAATTCGTGGAAAATTGTTCTAACTTCATCAAATCTTAACAACGAAGGCATATTTTCCGATGAAGGAGTAAGAGAAGCTACAATGGATACATGAGGCCTTCTCATCCCGTCTGAATAATGACCTTGAACTTGTACAGGATTCATCCAAGCTCCGCCACGCTTGGTTTCTCTTGGGAAGAGATCAACATAAAGTAATCCTAAAAAACTGTTGTCGGAATCATAAGCTTCATATGTCTTGACATCGGGATGGTAGACTGGGACATCCATAACTTCCTGGAGTTCAATACCGAAAAGTTTTCGGGCAACTTGAAACACACCGTCTACCACAGATTCTACCTTAAACCAAGGTCTGAGTTCTTCGGGATCATAAGCAAATAATTTTTCTTTCAATTTATTAGCATAATAACCATAATCCCAGGGCATTAACTCTTCGATTCCATCTAATTCCCGAGCGAATTTTAAAGTTTCTTCAGCTTCTTTTAATGCAGTTGGATATGCAACATCGTATATTTTTTTTATAAAATTAGAAACATTATCAAGGCTTTCCGCCATTCGGTTTTCAATAACATATTCTGCATGATTATTATAACCTAATAATTTTGCTCGTTTATCACGGAGATTAACAATTTTGAGAATAATGTCTTGGTTGTCGAATTCATCGTTAAATGCTCGAGATCTGAAAGCTTTAGAAACAGTTTCTCGTACTTTACGATTCTTGCAATAAGTTAATAATGGCATAAAGCTTGAAGGTTGTAGGATAAAAAGCCAACCATTTTCCTTATTTTTCTTTTTAGCGGCATGAGCTGCAGCTTCCAAAGTACTTTCAGGTATTCCGGCAACTTCTTCTTCGTTAGTCAAATGAAGTTCAAATTTATTGGTAGAATTTAGAACATTTTCAGAGAATTTTGGTGAAAGTTGAGATAATTCCATATCAATTTTGATAAGCTCGGCTTTTTCGGTATCGTTAAGGAGAGCTCCATTACGGATAAAATCTTTATAAGAATTTTCTATAATGCGATATCTTTCACCTTTTTTCAGTTCTTCTTTATCTTTGAGGTTTTTAGGAAGTTTAGGTCTTTCCTTACCGGCAACTTCGTTATCGTAGACAGCTTTGACTTTAGTAAACAATGTCTCATCAGTCATAATCATAGATCGGAATTGAGATATCAAAGGCGAAATCTCTTGAGCCAACTTTTTAAATTCTTGATCTGATTCAGCTGATAACAGGGAATAATATATTCCACTGATGTAATTCAAATGTTCACCGGCATTATCTAAGGGGATAAACAAGTTTTCAAATGTAGCTTCTTTGTTTTCTTTTTTAATGATTTCAATATTTTCTTTAGATCTGGTTAGCTCTTCCTTAACAGCAGGTACAAAATGTTCTGTTTTGATTCTGTCAAAAGGTATAGCTTTCAACCTATGATCATTCTTTATTTCAAGTAAAGGATTTGTTTTGGTATTCATTTGAGCTCCTTATTATTTATATGTGTTTGTTAATTTTGGATATTAAATTGACTCGGAAAATGGTTATTTGTGCTATTTTTTGCTACAAATATCTAAGAGGCTGATGACCTTCAATGTTGGCAAATAGTTCAATATAAGATTTGACCGGACTGCTGAGAATTTTGGGAAACAGAACTTCTTCTACCTGAAAAAATCCTACCGATTGATTCATCCGAATACTGATTCTTATAGGTTTTTCCTCACCTTTGGCAAAACTGACTTTTTGAATACTTGTTGAAGAGTATTTATGGATATCGCCAACCTTAGGTTTATCGGAAAGAAGTTGTGGTATTCTAGCTCTCCCTTTTTCCATATCACAACCATCACCTATCAACACTAAACCTGCTTCCAATGAATGAATTACTTGAGTTGCCATGTGTCCAAAAATTCCTTCAATAATCAAGGAACGAACAATAACCTTTTTTACAATATCATGATTATAAATCTCATTTAGAGTTCTATCAATTATTGGAATTGCTAAAGTTATACTCATAAATTCATGATTATCTCTGGAAACCGACATCCCGATATCATGTAATAAAGCGGAAAAAAGAACAGCTAATTGACTATCTTCACTGGTACCACATTCTTCTTTTTCTAGACTTAATTTTATCCCGGCTTCTTTTAAAATGTCAAACATTATTAATGAGTTAAGTGCTGCTTTTCTCATGTGAACCGGGCCATGATCATTAAAACCTAATCTTTTAATCGATACTGTATTAGTATAATCTTGCAAAGCCTGTACTTCGGGATCTTTAAAAAGCATCCTGGCTGCAATTAAAGGCCGGCCTTTAAGACGTCGGATTATCTGTTTTTCTAAATGGGTTTCTTTGGGAGACTTCACAAAACTATCCTTAATTAAATCTTAATAGACGAGTAAAAGCTGAAATTCGTTAGTAATTTCTTTCAAAAAATATATTTTTGCGCTGATTTCATTTGTTCTTTGAGTATCTCCTAATAGATCAAAAACGTTTAATGCTCTCTTGTAATAGGTTATAGCTAGCTTGAAGTTATTAATATTCTCATGAGATTTACCAAGGTAATATAAATTCTTAGCTATACCTCGAGAATTATCATTGTCTCTATCGATAACTAAAGATATTTGGAAGTAGTCGATTGCTTTTTCCCATTCTAACTGTGTTGCCAGATAATAACCCATAACATAATTAACGTAACTATATACGCTTAAATTATCGGCCCTGTTTCTTCTATGGGCTCTATAAAGAGAGTTTGCATGATTTCTCAAAGCACGGTATTCTTGTTTTGCAGGTTGATCGATTTTTACTAATGCCATTAGCCGGTAGCAGAGCAATTGACTTTCAATAATCAGGTTAGTCGCCGAGATGTTATCTGTGAGTTCAATTATCTGATCATAATCTTTTTTGACGAAAGCTATCTCTGCTTTTAAAAGTTGCAAGTTTTGTTTATAGTTAGGAGCTGTTAATTTTATCAAGTTTGACAGAGAGTCAAGTTCTTGGTTTATATGGGAAACATTATCCCGGTGAACATCAACTCCTATAATAGCAATCCTCGATAAAATAATCCCTGCAACATGATCTACTAATGAGTATCTTTCTAAAGCAAGTTGGTAACTCTTTAACGCGTAATCATAATAACCTTGTAGCGATAATTCTTTTCCTAACTGATAAAGATTATCTGCTTCGGAAACCATTGGAGAAGGGGTATGGCGAGGGGCTGAGGAACATGAAACTGAGAGAATAATAATGATGATCATTAGCTGACTGAATATCAGGCTTCTACAATTGGTAGCAGATGTAAAAGATCTAATTAACCTATCAAGATGACATCTACAATGTATGAAGGATACCGTTAATGGATATTTAAAGCAATTTATTATCTTATTCATCATTCACCTTCCATTAATCTTATTCTTTCGCCCGGTGCTGGCTGTACGGGTTGTTTTATCCCGCCACGAATCAAAGGATTGTTGTTGATTCCCTGCAGGGTTTTTTGTAATTCCGAAAGTGTTTTATTGGTCTCCGACATCAGGATGGATAATTCGGGAGTTTGATGGTTAAAATACTCTGTCATTTGAGTTATATTTTCCATGCTTTGAGCTAATTCTTGTAAACTTTTTATTAAGGGATTGATAATTTTTTCTTCAGAAGGGTCAAGCATTTTTATTATTAAATCATCCGGTTGGCTATAATTTTCAATCAATTTATCAATATTTATCAGATTTTGTGCCAAGAGACTATTACTTATTCTCATGTCTTCCGCTAAATTAGCCAAATTTACAGTAAGACGGAATAAAGCACCTTCGGAACTGTAATGATCATGTTGCAAAGAAACCATAATATCATTAAAATTGATTAAGGAACTGTTTAAATTTTCTGCTACATAAGCTAAATGGTAAATCATTCTGAAAAATGATCCCTCATGATAATTATCATCTCGGTTTAGATTCTCGGCAAACTGACCTAAATTACTTAAGATTGTGCTGATTTGATCAGGTCGAGTTCTTACTCTTCTTTGAGTTAGCAGTGTTTTCCCTTCTTCCATATCTAAAGATGGAATCAAAGATCTTTCTTCTTTCAGTTCTCCGTCTAAAGGTCCCATAAGAAAATCTAATGAAGCTCTGCCGCTAAGGGGGTTGACATTTTTGGTTATTGCCGAGTATGCCACGATTAAATCCCTAAACTCATGGTAAATATGGAAGTGAACTTCTACATTTCTTTCTTCATTAAAAGTAAAATCCCTTATTCTTCCTATTTCTGTGCCTTTAAAAACTATAGGGCTAGCTTTATCTAAACCGATAGAATCTTCTAAGACTGTATAATATTGGTATTTACGGGCAAAAATTCGTTGTTGTTGCGCTATAAAGAGAATAAAACTCACAAGTATAAGTATTGCAGCAAAAACGAATATACCGGTTTTACGGTAAATAATTTTCAAATCTTTATCCATATGATTCTCCTTTTTTTATTATCCGGATAATCTAACCGATATTTGTATTTAGATAATCAATTATATCAGGATCCTTTGTATTTAAGAATTCTTCGGTTTGACAAAATGCTCTGATACGACCTTTATCTAATAGAATGACCCGGTCTGCAAGGTTTTCGAAGAGAATTCGGTTGTTGGTTGACATAATTATTATTTTGCCACTCTCCTTAATTTGCTGTAGATAACTAATAAAATTCTGCCGGTCAGAGACATTTAAATTAAAGAGTGGCATATTAATAAAATATATCTCCGGATTTATTAAGACAGCTCGAATGAAGTTTATTATTTTCCGGGTTGTATAAGATACATCTGCCGGACGTTTATTTAATAAGGCAGTACTGATATCAAAGTAGGCAAATAATTCTTGAATCCTGATCAAAGCTTCCTGCTTGTCATGACCGACATACAAGTGATTCAGAGGCAGCATTAAATTTTCACATATTGATAAATTTGCCAACATAACTCCATCTTGAAAGACAAAACCAAATTTATTCTTTACCACTTGGTAACGAGCACGGCTATATATATTATGACCCTTTAAAGCAACTATACCAATTGTAGGTTCTATTATTCCGCCCATTACTTTCATTAATATCTCTTTACCGCTTTCAATATTACCGGTAAGGATATAGGTCGTTCCTAATTCAAAATGTAAGCTAATATCTTGAAGCAGGTACTTATTTTCATGCTTTAAATATACTCCGATTAATTCTAACATATTTTAGTTCCTAAGCAATGACAAATCTTTAAGTAATTGTGTCGTATTACTGGATAAAAGAGTAAATATAGGTTATGAGAATATTAACGAACATTATCAACATTATTGAATTTACCACTGCCTTGATGGTTCTTTGAGGAACTTCTGTAGTTGACTTAGCTACTTTTAATCCGTGATAACTGGCTACTAAAGCTATAATAAAACCGAACACAATTGATTTGATTACACTTAACAATATATCAACGATCATCACTTCGTTAATAAAATTATTAATGTAGTCTCCTAAAAAAATAGGATAGAATAGTGAAGTTAGAAACCAACCACCGAATACTGCTACGAAGTTAAAGATTATTGTTAAGGTGAACATTGCAACGACCACACCAATTGCACGTGATACCACTAAGTAGCTGATAGGGGAAATGCCGTAAGATTTTAACAGATCAATCTCACTATTGATAACCATATTGCCTAACTCGGTACATATTGATGTGCCTGAACGGGCGATAACGATTAAAGCGGTTAAAACCGAGCTTAGTTCTCGAATGACGACTGAAACTAATAACATATAAGTCCACCGGGATTGCCCAAAGGCTGTAAAGAGGATATTCCCTTGTAAAATTATTAAGCATCCCAATGCTACTGCCAATATACTGATTATTACAACTGCTTCATATCCGGTAAAGTAAATTTGTTTTATAACAACTGATATATTTAGATGACTTTGACCATAGAAAGACAACATTTTGACTATTACCTCATATGAAAAAATAAAAAATTCTTTAATCCTTAGGTAATTATCGTAGGTTATACTACCAATTTTCGCCGGAAAATCATCTGACATCTGTCACCTCATCCATTATAATTTTGTCATACTCGAGAATTATAAGACATAATATTTGATTAACGTTAATTAACGGCCGATTACATTGTCAATATTTATGTGCATTAATGACCTGGAGTATAATCTCTGTTAGTTCTAAGAAATCGGAATAAACGAAGTTGAGGTATTTGTCGCTGAGGACTGCAAAAAGCTTTAGTGTATTTCCGGAAGCTGTTTATTTATAGAGGTTCTAAAATGTTATTTGTAGCATTGTAGTTTAGTATTAAGGCATAGTAATCAGTTATCTGAACCGGTAACCACAATTCTCCTGCTGTATTGAGCCTTCCTACATAAAAAAGCCATCCTTTTCTGGTGTGAAAGAGATGGCTTTATAGTATGGTTAATTAGAAAAAATGTATCAACTTACTCCGTTTCAACATCCAATCTAATGACATTAATCGCTTGAACACCTCTATCGGTTTCAATGATATCAAATTCTACTTCTTCATCCTGATCTAAAATTTTTAGATCGGATGGTGAGTTGGTAACAATATATTTCCAATGTACAAAATACTCCTTTTCATTAGGAAGTATTATAAATCCATATCCTTTATTCCGGTTAAACCACTTTACTTTTCCTCTCATAATCTTTAGTTAGACTCCTTAAAAAATTTTTAAAAATAATCATAATTCAAACTTCAGGATACATAGATACTGACGTTTGTCGAAACAACATACAAGAACATTATTACTAATTTGACTATAATTCATTGTAATACTAACACAATTGACTTAGCTTAAACAGTCAAGTATTTTCCTTATATTTATAAGAAATTCCGATATTTAGATCTCTTTTTTACCTCTTTTTATCTCAAAAACAGATAGGTAAGAGGTATAGTAGTTAACTAATCTCTTAATATATAGTTATCTCTAATTTAGAGATAACATAATTACTCAATAGCAGCTTGAGCTGCTGCTATTCTTGCAATCGGAATACGGAAAGGTGAACAGCTTACATAATTCATACCGACTCGATGGCAGAATTTGACGGAACTTGGTTCTCCACCATGTTCGCCACAAATACCAATCTTCAAGTCTTGTCGGCCTTGTCTTCCTCTTTCAACTCCTGTTTTAACCAATTGACCTACTCCTTCTTGATCCAAGACTTGGAAAGGATCATCTTTGAGGATATTATTTTTGATGTAAATCGGCAAGAATGTTCCAGCATCGTCTCGGGAGTATCCAAAAGTCATTTGGGTGAGATCGTTTGTACCAAAAGAGAAGAATTCAGCATGTTCTGCAATCTTGTCAGCTACCAATGTAGCTCTGGGAATTTCGATCATAGTTCCTACCAAATAGTCGATAGTGTCATTTTTTTCGGTAAATACTCTTTCTGCGGTTTTGCGGATCACTTGTTCTTGAAGTACAAACTCTTGTACTGTCCCTATAAGGGGGATCATTATTTCGGGCATAGCCTTAATACCTATCTTTTTGAGGTTAAGAGCTGCTTCAAATATTGCCCGAGCTTGCATTTCGGTTATTTCCGGATAAGTTATACCTAATCTGCAGCCTCGGTGACCAAGCATTGGATTCGTCTCACTAAGAGCTTCTACTTTCTTACGAACTTCTGAAACGTCGACTCTTAATTCTTTTGCCATCTCTTGTTGACTTTTTTCGTCATGAGGAACGAACTCGTGTAACGGGGGATCCAATAATCTGATAGTAACAGGCAGGCCATCCATAGCTGTGAAAATACCGCCAAAATCATCTCTTTGCATTGGTAAAAGCTTCTCTAAAGCTTTTCTCCTGCCTTCTTCATTTTCCGCCAAGATCATCTCTCGAACTGCTTTAATTCTATCACCTTCGAAAAACATGTGTTCTGTCCGGCAAAGACCGATCCCTTGAGCACCGAATTTTCGAGCAGTTTCCGAGTCTTTCGGAGTATCTGCATTCGTTCTTACTTTCATATCGGTAAATCTATCGCATAGATCCATTAATTGTCCGAAATAACCGGTTAATTCGGGTTCTTTTGTCTGCAGTTTTTCTTTATATACTTCGCCTGTAGTTCCATTTAAGGAAATCCAATCTCCTTCTTTGATAACTAAATCACCAATGGACATTGTCTTAGCGGTATAGTCAACAGATACGGTCCCGGCACCTGAAACACAGCATTTACCCATGCCTCTGGCTACTACCGCAGCATGCGAAGTCATGCCTCCCCGGGAAGTTAGTATCCCTGAGGCAACATTCATGCCACTGAGATCTTCGGGAGAAGTTTCTTTTCTAACTAAGATTACTTTTTTACCTTCATCTACCCATTCCGCTGCATCATCTGCAAAGAAAACTACCTGTCCGCTAGCTGCACCGGGAGAAGCCGGTAAACCTTTGGCTATAACTTCCGCTTTTGTTATTGCTTCCGGTGTAAAGACAGGATGAAGTAACTCATTAAGTTTATTTGGTTCTACCCTGAGGATTGCTGTTTTCTCATTGATCATACCGTCGTTTAACATATCAATAGCAATTTTTACCATTGCAGCACCTGTTCTTTTACCGTTCCTGGTTTGTAGAATCCACAACTTACCTTCTTGGATAGTAAACTCCAGATCTTGCATATCCTTATAATGATGTTCCAATTTCTTCTGAATCTCAAATAATTCTTGGTATGCTTTCGGCATAGCTTCTTCTAAAGAAAAATAGCTCTCTTTTCTAACTTCTTCACTTATGTCTTGTAATATTGCCCATTTTTTTGACCCTTCTAAAGTAATTTCTTGTGGTGTGCGTATGCCTGCGACAACATCTTCTCCTTGTGCATTTATTAAATATTCTCCATTAAAAACATTCTCGCCGGTAGCAGCGTCTCTGGTAAATGCAACACCGGTAGCTGAATTGTCACCCATATTCCCATAAACCATAGCCTGTACATTAACAGCAGTCCCCCATTCTGCAGGATAACTATGCAGCATTCTGTAATAAATTGCCCGTTCTGTATTCCAACTATCGAAAACAGACATAATCGCTGACCAAAGCTGATCCCAAGGATCAGTTGGGAAATCTTTACCTGTTGCTTGTTTAACAGCTTTCTTAAAACTTACCACTATTTCTTGCAAGTCTGAAGTGGTCAACTCTATATCTTTATCAACACCTTTATCTAATTTGAATTGCTCTAAAATTTGCTCAAATGGATCGGATTCTTGCTTAGATGCAGGCTTCATTTGTAAAACAACATCACCGAACATTTGTATAAAACGCCTGTATGAATCCCATGCAAATCTTTCGTTACCAGTTTTTTTAGCCAAACCTTCAACGGCATCATCATTTAAGCCTAAGTTTAAAACTGTGTCCATCATTCCCGGCATCGATACCCTTGCCCCGGATCTAACTGAAAGTAATAAAGGATTATCTTTATCTCCAAACTCAGCATTCATGATTTTTTCACAATGTTTTACTGCTTGTTTGACTCCATGTTCTAACAGTTGCTTAACTTCAAGTTTTCCTAATTCATAATATTCAGAGCAAGCTTCGGTTGTTATTGTAAAACCGGCAGGTACCGGTAGTCCTAAAAGACTCATTTCGGCGAGATTAGCGCCTTTCCCGCCCAGCAAATTTTTCATATTAGCTTTACCGTCGGCTTTACCGTCTCCGAAAAAATACACTCTTTTTTTTCCATTCATTTAACATTCCTCCATTATATCTAATAAATCTGATTTATTTGTGCAATATTGTTGATATTATTCGCCTCAGTATATAAAATATCCACACTATTACAATCTTATTATAATCTCTATCTATGTCAACTGTTATTTCAATCTAATTGATTGATTGTCAAAGTATTCAATCTAAACTCGAGAATGATTATTCCTCTCTCAGATAATAATGTACTAATGGTAAACATTGACTAGCAGACTAGAGGATTAGGTGGTGTATGTTGGGATGACTGCTTTTTAAGGGTGGTTATATTTTTTATAAATTGTAGATGTTGGGCAAATGCTATTCTACCAAAGGAAATCTTTAAGCTCTGGCGGGCGCATGGTCGTCGTCCTACAATAGTTTTCATCTTAAATTATTTTAATAAGGAACTAAGTGATTATCTGCCGGTAATCTCAATTATTCTCGTTTATAGATTTGAGTACGAGGGAGATAATTTGATGTTTATGTGATGAGTATTCTTTCTGAATTCGTGTTCCCACATACTATGGTACACAGTTAAGGGTTGTCCGGAATTTTTGTTTTATTAAGCATTGACACATACACCCTTTTACGAAAACTTGCCTTAAAAAATGAATGGTGGTTTTAAAATGTCATTATTATCTGAGCAAGAAATGCTAGATTTACAAGAAGAGTCAAGAATAGCTCGTGGAGCGATTTTGAAAGCTACAACTTTAGCTGGGAGTGGTCATCCCGGTGGTTCAATGTCATCAATTGATATTCTTTTAACTCTATACAAAGTGGCGAATATAAATCCTCAAAACCGGTTAAGTGAGGATAGGGATCGTATTGTTGTCAGTAATGGTCACATATCTCCGGCTGTATACTCAGCGTTATCTTTAAATGATTTTTTCCCGATGGAAGACTTTATTTCCCAATTTCGTTTAGCGGGAAGCATATTTGAAGGTCATGTAGAACGTGATACACCAGGAGTTGAATGGGGTACGGGTAACTTGGGACAAGGGTTATCTGCCGGGTGTGGTTTTGCTATAGCTTCCATGATGAAAAATATTGAAAACAGAATATTTGTTGTCATGGGTGACGGTGAACAGCAGAAAGGACAGCTTAGTGAAGCCCGGCGTTTTGCCGCTAAATATAAATTGAATAATATCACTGCTTTTGTTGATTATAATCATCTGCAGATAGGAGGAGATATAGGCAATATCATGCCTCAAGATATCAAAGCGAACTACACCGCAGATGGTTGGAGTGTTATTGAAATAGACGGGCATTCTTTCCCTCAAATTTTGACTTCTTTGGAACAAGCAGAAAAGAATAAAGTCCCTACGCTTATTTTAGCACATACGGTTATGGGTAAAAATGTTTCATTTATGGAAAGCAAAGAAAAATATCATGGAGCAGCCATTAGTAAAGAACAGCTACTTGAAGCTTTAGCTGAATTAAGTTTGGAGAATGATTTTGATCATTATGAAAAACTGCGGAAAAACTATCATGCCGAAAGGTCTTGTGGGATACCCGGATCCGGTTTAGGATCATATGATTCATGGCCTCAATTATCGGGAGGCAAAGCTAAGCTTTATGACCACAAACTGGATAACCGTTCTGCTTGGGGGAATGCTTTAGCTGACATTGCTTTGATCAATAAAAAAGATAAATTCACACCCATAGCAGTATTTGATTGTGACCTGCAAGGCAGTGTGAAAACAAAACAATTTGAGGAGAATCTTCCGGATAATTTCTTTCAATGCGGAATTTCAGAACATCATGCAGCCACAATTGCCGGTGCATTGTCGATAGAAAATATCCAGACATTTTTTGCCGGATTTGGGGTATTTGGGATTGACGAAACCTATAATCAACATCGCCTTAATGATATAAATCATACCAATCTCAAACTGGTTGTTACTCATGTGGGACTCGATGTCGGTGAAGACGGAAAAACACATCAGTGCTTAGATTATGTTGGATTGATAAAGAACCTTTATAACTTTAAGATTATTGTACCAGTTTGTCCGAATCAAACCGATAGGGTAATTCGTTATATAGCAGGACAAAGAGGTAATTACCTAGTCGCTATGGGTAGATCCAAAGTTCCGGTAATAAGAAATGAAGATGGGACGATATTTTATGATGAAAATTATCAATTTATCTATGGTCAAGCCGATTTGATCAGAGAGGGAGTTGATGGTGCATTATTGGTTATGGGATCTGTGGCGTCAAAAGCAGTACAGATAGTTGATAAACTAAGTCAAAAAGGTATTGATTTACAACTTTGGTCTGTAGCCTGTCCAACTGAGTTGAATGCTAAGATGTTAGATCAAGCAGCGCAAACAGGTACAATCTTCACATATGAAGATCACAATATTAATTCCGGGTTGGGCAACAGTGTAGCAGATTCTCTTATTAAGCATGATATCCGTTGCAGACTCTATAAATATGGAGTTCATGATTACTGCCTGTCTGGTAAATCCGATGATGTTTATCAATTAGCCGGTTTAGATGCAGAATCCATAGCTAAAAAAATTGAAGAAACTATTTCAAAAGGATAGTTTTGAAGTGATAAATAATCAAATCCAGCTCCAATTGTTTATTTACCGGTAAAAACAAACAATTCAGCCTGAGCGGATACATATCATTTATAATGAAAAAATTATAATAGGGACTATATCACGGTGATATAGTCCCTATCTTTTTATTATTGATATTAATCCGTTAGCTACTTAATTCTTATTTACTGCTGATAACCAATTTGTCGATTAACAGTGATGGAGCTCCACATGCAGTATAACTCATCAGAAAATCATTGCCGACCAATTTTGTGTTCATTAGTAATTGATAGAAATTTCCGGATAAGGTAAAATTACTTAAACTCTTGGTTCTTTTACCATTTTCATATAAAAGTCCTTCGGCAGAAAGCGAAAAATCACCGGAAATAGGATTTGCTCCAGAATGAAGTCCTTGTAAACTTACTATCTTTATAACTTTACCGGCAGATTTATAAAGATCTTGTGGTGAATGGTTTCCCGGTTCAATGATCATATTACTATTTGATACGTTTAATGATCCTTTTATACTTCGGGAACCGTTACCTGTTGATTTTGTGTTATCCTTGCCGGCAGTCACAGTATTATGCAGCAAGTTTTTCAAGATACCTTTGTCGATTAGAACGGTTTTTTGTGAGGGATAACCCTCATTATCGAAAGGTGAGGTAGCAAGTCCGTTAGGGAATAAACCGTCATCATAAAGAGTTATGCATGAATCAGCTAGTTGTGAACCTATTTTGCCCCTAAACATTGATTTCCCTTCCTGGACGTTTTTTGCTGAAAATATCCCGGAAAATGTAGCTAGCAGAGAAGTAACCATTTCATTGGAAAGCACAACAGGATATTCTCCGGAGGTCGGTGAAGAACTATTTAATAATTCTATTGCTTTGGAGACTGCCTTATCGGCAATTTTTGCAACATCGATTTCCTCAAAATCACGGCCAAAATAATACCAGTGTCCCGATTTTTTCTCCTGACCTTCATTAGCAAGTACCATCACCATCGCTACACAGTGATTAGCTTCATATTCTTTATCTAAACCTTGACTATTGGCTACACGTACATATTTATAACCATCACTATATGATGCAGCCGGTACATTAAACACTCTACTATCTTTTTCAAGTGCTAATCTTTCTAAATCTTTAGCAACTTGGATTTTTTCATCTACATTAATATTATTTAAGCCCGGGGAATATAAATCAAGTTTTGTGTCGATGTCCGGATGTTTAGCTATAATCACAGGATCTGTATTCTCGACATATATACTGCCAGCTATAGCTTCATCAATTATATTCGAAAAGGCATTTTCCGAAAACTCTTCAGTATACGAATAGCCGACTTTCCCATCTTTTATTAATCTTATCCCGATTCCTTTATTATCGGCATAATTGAATGAATCTACATTTTGACGATGAATTCTAACCGAAAAAGATTTGCCAATATTTAGGAAAATCTCTATATCTTCTACTCTATCTTTAGCTAATTTGAATAGTAATTCAAACTCTTTATTATACATTTATCCTCCATATTACTATAGATCAATCTTGACCTTTTGAATTCTTTATCCTCGGCCACCGACAATTATTTCATCAACTTTAAGGGCTGGTTGCCCGACTGTTGTAGGAACAGATCCACTTTGTGAACCACACATCCCTTCAGCTAGTTCTAAGTTATCCGAAACCATGCTTATCTTGTTCAGTATTTGAGCACCATTACCAATTAAAGTCGCCCCTCTGACAGGTTCGGCTATCTTCCCATTACGTATTACATAACCTTCCGCAACTGCAAAGTTGAAATCTCCTGTTCCCGGTAAAACTGATCCTCCTCCCATTTTCTTAGCATACAAACCGAAATCTATCGAAGCTACCATATTATCAAACTTATCATTACCGGCATCAATATAGGTGTTAGTCATTCGAGAAGTAGGAGGAAACTTATAGGATTGTCTCCTGCCGTTACCTGTCGGTTGCATATCCATTTTTAAACCACCTACTTTATCTATAAGATAGGATTTGAGAATCCCATTTTCTATAAGAACATTTCTCCGGGTTACAGCTCCTTCATCATCTATATTAGTTGAACCCCACTTATTAACGAGAGTTCCATCATCGATAGCGGTGACTTTATCCGAGGCAACTTGTTGACCAAGTTTACCTAGAAAAATGGAAGCATTTCGGGAAAGAGAAGTGGCTTCCAAACCATGACCACAAGCTTCATGAAAAATTACCCCTCCAAAACCATTATCAATAATTACTGGATATTGCCCTTGAGGTGCATATTTCGCATTTAACATCAGTACTGAAGAATGAGCGGTTTCCGCTCCCATCCTTTGCGGATCAAGACTCTCAATAAACTCATATCCTGCAAATGCACCGGGACCTTGGGTACTCGTCTGTCTTTCAGATCCTGTACCAGCTATCACTATTGCAAAAGCACGAATATAATTTCTTGTGTCCTCTACCCATAAACCCTCACTATTGGCGATGAGTATTTCTTGACGTCGTTCTGCTAAAGTTAAATCTACTTGAGAAACCTCAGAACTATAGTTGCGGGCGGCTTCATTGGTACGTTTAAGAAAATCTATTTTCGCCTCTTTGGAAACCGAAGCCGGTAATATCTTAACTTCATGGATATTAGATATATCTTTGCTGTTTAACTCATGGATAGTTACGATTTTCTGCCCCGATTGTGCCTTAGCAACGGCGGAAGCAGCTTCCATAAGCGCTGTCTCAGAAAAATCATTAGTGTATGCATAGATCGCCGTTGATCCGTAAAACACTCTTATACCTGCACCATGGTCTTTACCTGCCATACACTGCTGGATCATGTTATTATATAAGCGTATATTAGAGTTGTAGTTGTTTTCTGAAAAAATTTCAGCAAAGTCAGCTCCATTTGACAAAGCAGCATCGAGCACTTTGGCACTTAATTCTTTTGTTAGCATCAGCTATCCTCCTTAAGATTATTCCTCACAGTCCTTGATGGTGTGAGAGCCTGTAAAAACTGTGAAAAATTGCATTTATGTTAGTATTCTCGACAGGGAGTATATGTCAACTGCTTTTCTAATTTATTGACCCAAGTTTTTGACATGTGTAAAATGTTACTGTACATCAATGTTGATCAGGCGGTAATAAATATTATCGGTATTATTGATATAGCAAAATAGACTTGCTGGTAACTATGAGATAACCCGGTATTATACACAAAGCTTATATGACTGTAGTCGATCAATTTTAATTAACAATATATGAAATAGTTAATATATTCACTGTTTACGTACAACATAACATAAGGCAAAAGGAGTATTTAGTTATACAAATAGTTTAAAAATATGAAATATAACGATAGGAAACCATAATATTTAAGATTATGAAAAAAAATCAGGGGTATTTATACGATAAAATTACCCATGGTTACTGCAAGTTGCAATGAAATATATTTATATTATTCTTTGTAATGCTATGAATAACTTGACAAGAAAATGAAGGTTGGTTCTGTTGAGTTGCTATTGAAAAATAAAACAAAAAGGAGTTTTGAAGTATAAGGTGGTTAGTTCAACCTAATGAAATTTTTGTTAATGTAAAATAACGATTTGGTTTTTTAAATATTTAAGGAGTATCTTTTATGGTTATTACGATATGGTCGGCAAACATTGCTTTCTGGGAATTACGTGAAATTACGGACAAGTCTGTTTGATTAATGTGCCAATCTAAAGAAAGCTGAATATTGTATTAATTGTAAAATCAAGAAAACGGTCAGCAGTTAAATTCTTTTGTTAATGGTATTATCGGCAATACAACCATAATATTTGAAATTGTTAGGCTACAACAGCTATTGTAAGAGGATAATAAAGTAAGAGGATAAGAAGTATACGCTTTAGTGTAAGATTAAAATTGATAACAAAAACAACCTTTAAGGAGAAAAAGATGTGTAAAATTCAAAACAAAAATCAGAGTTTAACTATGCGATTTTTAATTATCAGTTTGATGATGACTTTTATTGGAATATGTTTTGCAGATTTTGACGGAGGCCAGGGTACAGAAGCAGATCCCTGGCAGGTAGCAACTGCAGAGCATTTAGACAATGTAAGAGACTATGTCGGATCGACACATAATAATAAGTATTTTGTGCAGACAGCCGACATCAATTTAGGAACAGCTCCCTGGAATACTGGAGCTGGCTGGACACCGATTGGTCCTGCACAGGCTACTGCATTTTATGGTCATTACGATGGAGATGGTCATACCATATCCGGTTTGTTTATTGATCGTACAGCCGGTCAACAAGGATTATTCGGTTATATAGAAAACGGAACGGTAGAAAACCTGAATATAATTGATGCAGATATAACCGGCGGCTGGGC
>PWOA01000087.1 GCA_003564155.1 Candidatus Cloacimonadota bacterium | reverse complement strand
TTTTCGAATTTCGTATGCGCTCATATTATTTTAGGGCTTGAGGTTTGAATCCAAAACTTTGTGCTATTAACTTGCAAAAGCTGAAATTTACTCATTTCGGGCTCTCTTGTCCATGTATCGCCTGCCGTATAATTAGCCACAGGCGGCACAGCTTCCTGCTGGATGTGCTTATATGTGTATTCTTTTGTGGGTATATCAAGGTGCTGCTCCTTTACCTGATCGCCGCTTTTAGGTTTGATATACCCCTCGCCATCGTCTTCCCAGTTGCTCCCATCAGGGAGGTTTACAATGTGCTGTGCGTCAACTTTCTTTTCTTCTTTTGGCTTGATCTGCCCCTCACCGTCATCTTCCCATCTTCCAATAGCGTCAAGGTCTACGTCTTTTGTGGGTATCTGCTTAGAAGGTATTTGCTTAGACGGTGTTGCATTGGGCTTACCTTCTTCATCCCAGCCCGCTACCTTGTCAGCGTGTTCAATCTCCGTTTCGTGGTCTTCATTAGAGGTTATTTTATGTAGTCTGTCATGACTCTCTCCGGTAGCTTCCCATGTTCCGCCTCCTTTTGCTGCATCCGCTGTGATACACTTCTCGACAATATACTGCCCTCCTGTAGCATACAAGCGTATATCATCCACTGTGTCTTCTGTATTTGAAGCACTCCGTAGATAAATAAAATTACCTATATGGATACTACCTTTTATTATCATTATATGAAAATTGCCTCACCTTCAAACCTTAAATCTGGATTTTCCGGAACTCGGATACTCACATCACCATTGGCTGCAACCTTCACTCTGTCGGGAGTAACCTGAATAAAATCAGACCCATCAGCTTGGAAAATATCAACCGTTGGTTTGGTTCCTCTCTCGTGTTCAGATTCCAGAACGGTAATAGTGTGATACCCGTTGGATAAAGTCGGCCATCCTGAAGCTGTATCTGAATCATCAAAAGATTTCACATACCTTTCTGTGGGGATTTTGTCTGCTTCTTCGAGGAAGTTCACATGCCATTCCCCAACCTCTGTGCTAATATCCACACAAGTAAGCTCATAGGCTCTTCCCGGCTCAATGTTTTTCAAAGTAGCGGGGGTTGTGTCATGATAAGTTTGAACATTAACTGCTGCTGCAGAATCATCCGGCACATCAATCACAACCTGCCACCCCAAAAGCAATGTCGTTGCGTTGGGTAAAATCACATTTTGGGTTGTTGTGTTTTTAAGCCTGTGCCATTTGTAAGTGTGCCTGTCAAGGTCTTTTGTTGCGCTTAGGGTTGCAGCAGTAGCTCCGAAGTCAACCCTCCGGTCAGCTATAATCGTTCTGCCTACCCTGAAATCACCTCTTCTGTCCATGATAAATGTTATTTGGCTATTATAATACTACCCTCGAACCGTAAGTCAGGGTCTGCGGGTACAAAAATTCTTTCAATGTTTTCTGTTACTGTTATTGTTTCCAGACTGATTTTCTTTTCTCCGCTTCGCACCTCACAATGTACTGACTCTCCAAATCCATGATTAAAATCAATCTTGTAACCTCCTGCTGTTACTTCCCAGTCTACCGTGGAATTAAAGGTTTTTTTGAATGGGGTGATAATAGACTCCCAATTCTCATTATCCGATAGTACATCATTTTTCTTAACTAATCGGTAATAATGATCATCCTGTATTATATAAACAATCATACCCCATCTACGTTGATAAGTAAGCAGATTATCTCTATCCTCAACAGTCTCTACATTTATATCAACCCTTAATCTTAAGGATTCATATAAAACGGCACCCGTAGTATAATGGGTAACTTTTGGACCTATTTTATTATCGTTATCAGCCATTTATTATAAACTTTGAGGGGATTGTAATTCCCATATCCCCCCATGTTCAATAACTATCCAATTTATTACGTTAGCACTAATCTGTACTGCTTTTACTCTAATCCAAGCTCCTTCATCGGTAGTAGTTATCCCCAGGTCACTATATTGATTATTAAAGATAATACTAGCACTACCCACTGTTGCACTAACCGAATAGGCATTAGAAGACATTTTCCTAACGACCATTTCTGCATTAAGTATAGTATTAGGTATTGGTAAGTGAGCATCAAAATTATTTGGGGTATTTATTAATACGTTATTAGTTTCTAGGGAGATATCTAATTCATTACCTGAAGTCATATATGCAGTGCCATGTCCTACAATCAATCCCGAGTCTTGCCATTTATTATCTACATATTTTTTATTGGTAATATGATCATTGTGGCTAGGCTCAAACGCTTCTTGTAGTTTGGGACTGGCACTATCTAATATTATTTCAGGAGCAGCTAAATCTATTAGGACTGGATTAACAAGGGATAGTAAATTGGTAAGAAATGAAATCTTGCTATTAACTTCATCTTTATGGGATATCTCATTTAATATTCCCTTTAAATCTGTAATTTTAAATCCCCCGGCTCCGTCTGCGGTATTAATTATATCTTCATCTCCTGCTGTGGGGGATCCCGGTTCTCCACCTAATATAACATGTCCATCCGCATCCACTAATAACATTAAATCGGGATCCCCTGGTGATCCCGAGAAATTAGGTAAACTTAAGTGTTTGCTATCTTTTGGTTGAATATGACTCGGTCCGTCTTCTTCCCATAATATACCCGGAGGCTCCGGTAAAGTTAATTCAGTCCAAGTTGGAACCCCTCCTACCAAAGTTAATACATCATTTTCATCACCCAATGATAGTCTTTCCGGGGCTCCATTTATTCCACCATATATCATATCACCGGCAGCCTCCATCGGGTTTTGGATCTTATTATCCAACTCATCAACCATATCTTCTAAGAGGCTTCCCACTCTAATTGCAGTGTTGGCATCTACAGCGGTTTCATTCTTTATTTCAATTGCTCTATTTTTAAGTGTCATGGCTTATTAATTAAAGGGGTCATCGAATGTTTCATCAAATATCGAATATTTATGCTCAATGCCATCGCAATCCCACCAAGCTTTAAATATATAGGCAGTTTCATCCTGAGGTGTAGTAACCACTATTGATAAATGTTCCTGTATGCAATAAGTACCAATATCAGTATCCGATACCTCAATATCTGGAAGTTCAACAAGTACCGAAGCATTAATGGGTTCAATAAATTGAGCAACTTCCAAAAGTTTATATTCCAATTCGGGTGTTAAAGTAAAATTGGGATCTCTGGGTGTTATAGTTAAAATATACTCCGAACAATAACTGGTATTACAAGTAGGTTTATCCTCATCATAACGATTTAAATCATCATAATATAAACCTGAATCATAAAGATTAGTGAATACTATTTGATCAGGGTCCTTCTCATCTAGTTCAACATCAAATCCCCAAAGATTAAAAAACATCTTATAGGCTTCGAAGGTTCCTTTAAATTTATATATTTTTACAATATACTTTAAAAGCAGTCTATATTCTACATCAGAAAGCAAATTAGGAGGCGCACCTAGTAATTCTGCAATAACATGCAATAATTTATCTGCATTAGTAAATTGAGGGTCTAGATTTTTATGATAATAATCATCCGACTCTTCATCTAAATGCTTCATTACCTCTTCATCTACCTCTTCTCCGAATATTTTTACAAACCTTTCTAAGAACCCTTCTCCATCCTGATCCTTGTAGGAATCGAATTGCTTATAAAAAGCCGGAAATAAATCCCAGGTGTAATTTTTAAAATCCATTAACTGAGTGTTTCTTTAATAGTTAATGTTAAATTTTCCTCTTTAAGAGTAGCAATCGAATTGGGTGTTATCTCTATATCCTTATTTGCAGGATAAACTGAAAACACCCACCTATTATCCGAAGTATAAGCTCCAGCTTCAGGTGTTAATTTGAAATAATCATTTTCATATTCAGTACCCGTAGTTAACTCAGCTTCCAAAAAAGGTCCTTCAAATAATTGCCAAGAAGTACCCGAATTAAAAATAAGAGTATAAGTCCTTTTTATATTAGTACCCTTTAAAGTGAAGTTCTTATTAAGTTCTGTATTATGATTACTGGGAAAGAAATAAGGTATAGTATAAAGTTTATTTATATGAGCAAATTTAACCTGAGACTGGTTATCGATAGTAGCCCATATATTGGACATCCTTACAGCTTTACCTACATCAGCCTTCCTATAATTATATTCCTCTAATAAAGCAGTCTTAACCTGATTTTCAATATCAGCTACTTTCATATGTAATTTACCTGTAACAGTAACATCCAAATTAAGGTCTGCTTCTCCCACAGATTTAATATCTACAAAAGTAGTAATCATTCTAAACTTTTCAAACCAAGTCTCAACAGAATCCAATAGGGCTAATGACGCCGTACCCCCGCCTTGCGGTGATACATATATAGTAACAAATTTACCGCAATCATAAGAAACATTGGCCTTATCTACACCCGCGTGCATCTTAGCCACATCTATATAATCCTGTCGTGTAACGGCTCTATTAAGTGTTCTCAGGCTTAAAGGAGCATTCCTTCTTATTTCTTCAATCCCTTCGAATAAAGTTCCACCAGTAAACCTGTTAGGATTAACTATGTTAATTTTATTAGCATAAGTTAAATCACCATCATCTCCGAATTTGGTATCTATTATATCTACCGCACCGCTAGAAAGGTTTCCACTTTTCCCATTTGTCGATCGCCAGCTTATTGTGGCACTATCTCCATTATTGGGTAACTGTCCTTTTTCACCATCCCCGAATTCTATATATGCTATACCGTCTTCCTTAATATCCACAATATAATGTTTATCATCGGCTTTAGACATAGCAAAAGTATCTACCCTTTCCCAAGTTTGAGTTTCAATTATAACAGAACAACTATCGTGAATATAATCATTACCCAAGGGGTAAACTGATCCGGGTTCTACACTGGAGAAGTTATGACTTTCTTGATGTTTGGTATATTGGGCTACAGGTACCCACCCTTCTTTATGAGGATAGTTAATTACTAAATCTCGTGTAGTATAAAAATCCATACCCTGGATTTCTATTCTTGTACCCATAGGAATAGTTTCCCCTTCTCCATAACTTAATTCATAGGGGTTTTCATCTAAATCTAATAGCGTCACCTTTAAATCCGTAGAAGCAGGATTTGCAGCTTTTATCCTGTAATCAATTAATCTTACTAATCTTACTACTGAAGAATATCTTCTAGCCGTGGGCAAAAAAGATTCTCTTAATAGTTGATCTATATAGTAATTTAACTGTTCGGTTAATCCCGCAAATATACTGATTAATATTACAAAAACATTACTTTCACTATAATCAGTAATCTCAGGATTAGAGGTACGGAGTTTATTTAAAAGTTTTTGTTTAATTTGGAAATATCCTCTTTCCAAATATCCTACCCACGGGTTTTTAAAGCTCATTTTTTAATGTCTTATACGTGAATAAAGTGGCACTATAAAGGAATCCACAGTATCACTATGTTTTATTAAATAACTCAAAAGTAATTTGGCTGTACCATTATCCCTATCTACTTCAATATCTACCTGTCTTAAGGTTACCCTTTTTTCAAACTTATTTACAGCACTTATTATAGACTCCCTTAGTAAATCAAGAGTTATATCATCAAGAGGCCTTTCAATAAATTGCTCAATTTTAGACCCATAATGACCCATGAAATACCTATATCGATATGGCCAAAATATTATACTAACCAGAGACTGGCGAATTAATTTTTTCCCAGTCTCTAATTTAGAACTCCCATTTTCAATTTCAACAGGAAATACAATACCTTGACCCAGTAAAGTTGTAGACAATTTATCCATATTTATATACCCTACTGGGCTTGTTGGTTAATGAGTAACTGAGGGGTTTTCCAACTCTTCTTTAGTGGTTGGAGTTATTACAATTGGAGCTTGAGTAGCGTCCTGAGGAGTACCAGTGGGACCCGCTTGATTAACATGAATATGCTCATTAAAGTTTCTTTCCAGATTATTTAATTTCTCAATAAGTTCCTCAATCTTAATCAAACCGTGATTAAGACCCGAGTTCATAGATATCTTACCCCCTTTAATTAATACCTTAGCCCCATTATATTCCTCTATGGCAATATGATTTTTAGTAATATGTATTATAGCTCCGTCCTTATGTTTTAAAGTTATGGCTCCCTGAGTAACATTTACATAACTACCGCTTCTATGGCTTAATGAAACATTATCTACACCTTCTCTATCACTCATTGAAACTGAATGACCCTTTTCAGTTCGGAAAACTTTAGCCTCAGGATCATGAGGAGTAGCTTGTCCCAAAGAAGCAGTTTGGTTTGCAAATGACCAAATAGGAAATCTAAAATCCCCTCTTTCAAACTCTACCCAAACCATATCACCATTCTTAGGTACTTCCCTATTCGTATAGGATTTACCTTTGGGCCAAGCCCATTGTCCTTGCTCTTTTTTACCCGATATATGAGGAACGTAAACAAAGACTCTATCATAATTTTTAGGGTCTTTGTTATCAATTACAATACCTCTGTATGAAGAATAATGTCTACCAAAAGACTCTAATCCTTCATACATTATCTTTTGTAAGAATCGCTTAAAAGGTATCCTACTGCTCATCCTATTATAGTTATATAAAGGTTTCTATCCACTAATTTCATTATATTGTTCATAGCATTAATGGATCCTAATAAAATAAAGTTACCATCAAACCCAGTACCAGCCAATATACATCCCTGGGAATCATCAGGTCCGTTACCTGTATGTATTAATATACCTTCTCTACCCGGTACATCATGTAATCTAATGATTTGACCTTTACTGCTAGAAAAACCGGGGCTAGCTTTATATCTACCATTAGGTATACAACTAATATATCTTTGATTATTTCTCCAAGGTAACTCCAGTGTTTTAAAAGTATATAATAATTCATTGTCCTCCCATATCTGAGCAGTGCCTGCAACTCGAGCACTTACAATAGTACCATCCGATAATCTTTTTTCGGGCAGGTGGTATTCTCTCCTTATATAAATATGTATTCCTTTATTACTCATTCGAAGAAAAGTCTCCATTTCCTCAGGTGAAACAGTTATGGGATATTCACCAGGATCTATAGTGGGTCTGTAATCTTGATCTTCAATTCTTTGATCATCCCTCCATCTCTTTATACCGACATCCACTATATGACCTTCCTCAGATAATTGAAGATCCATAGGAATGGGTTTATCCGGATCATAACCAAATAAATCAATATAAAACTGTCTGTCCTTTTTTTGCTGTATACTTTCTAATATATCATAATCTTTAAACTTCTCACTAGGATCCTTGAATAAATGATTATTGAGAAAGTTTGCTGGGATAAATATACCTTCTTGATCATCCCAGAACCAAGGTGATAACCTGTCAACAAATCTATAAACATTTGGATTATCCGCCATTGGCTCTACATTATGGGATTGTATTTCATTCCCATGATAATCAATTTGAACCAAACGAGAACCTTTTATTACCCACCCTTTTTTAGTAACGTTAACATCTTCCTCTTCTCTAAATTCTACAATAACACCTCTAACAGTTTGAGTAGGTATTTTACCAAGGTCAAGTTCTGTAGTATAACCATTTTGAGAATCTATTTTATGTCTAACCTCTAAAGCATAGTATAATCCTTCAAACTTTTTTGCAACTCCAGATACTCTAAAAACCATACCTGAAGAAATAAAGGGATTACCCAATAATCGGGCATAAGCAGTTATCCTTTTAAGATTATCATCAGCTCTTCTGCTATCTATTTCCTCTTTTATTTCATCTAAAGTAATAGGTGAAGATAAAAATATAGTAGTAGGCAATTTTTTAACTACCCGAGTATGATCAACACCTGATACATAATTACCGTCCTTATCTTGATATGAGTGAGTACCAGTATCATATCTAAAGCCCGGCATTACTAATTGACTGAAATTTTCTAAAGGCTTTGGTTCTTTACCTTCCTGAATATCCTTAATAGCTCCATCTACATATCTTGCAACCCTATCCGGATTTTGATTACCCGTTTGATTACTATGTAGTTGAGTCATACTAACCAATTCCCCTGTTTCGGGATTTACAGATACAGATTCAGATTGTACAACTTCGGATTCTTCAAAATTAGTTTCAAAGTCAATTTCTAATAGATCATCTGTCCCTTTAAAATGGAGGTCCATATAAGGGGGTCTATCTAAATTTCTTTCTCTTAATCGAGGTCCTCTTAAATCTTCAGCAGTATCTGAAATATTAACATCGCCAAATCTTTCCCTTAAATAAGTTCTAAGGTTTTCATAACCCGATTTATTCATATCAGCTTGTACATAATCCCAAGCCCGATTGTCCAATATACTCTGAATAAAGGCATCTAATCTATCCGGATCAAAATTACCCTTATCATCATATAATATACTTTGATTAGGTCGGCCATACAGATTTTTATGTTCCTTTAATTTCTCATAAAAACCCACCTCTTTTAACATATCCCACCATCTCTCCTCACCTCTTGTGATATTACGGTTATGGTGAGAGTCTATAGTAAATCCATATAAATCCACTGCATCTCGGGGAAAACGTGTAACAACTGAATGTCTTAACCACCATCCTGCTTCAGACCTTAATATCGCAAACTCATTAAATATTTGTTCATCAGTACCTTTAGCCAGTATATTTCTTATTCCCAAAGGTAAATTATAAGCATCCCTAGCTTCATGAGTTGAGAAAAACTGTTTAAATTCACTAACAGTGTTAAAAGATAAATATCCAAAATTTACACCCAATGAAACATGGTATCTTTTTCCTACAGGTACTTTTATAAGATATTCTCCAGACCTCTCTTTAAAATTAGCTCTTATCTTATTGAGTTCCATAAATAACTCATTCAGATTGATTTTTAATGTAGCTGCATCATCATGTTTACTTATATACTCATTATATTCCTCTACACTTAAATTCAATCCCTCTGAGGAAACAATAGCATCTTCTACCCTATCAAGTATTTGTTGTGATTCACTTTGATCCCTATCACTACTGGCAAAGGTAACCTGATCCACTAATATTAAAGTGAATTCAATATTATCAGCATACTTTGCCCTAAAATCCTTAACAACCAGATAATACCCTCTTCCAAAGAAAATCCTATCTTCAGCAATATAACCATACCTGATTACGATCATATTGCCATATTGAAAATGATCACTATCAATAAAATTAATATCCTCTGACTCAATTGTCAGGATCATTTCAATACCTTCTTCCTCATCATCAGACAAATCACAACTAGATATTTGATGAGCCTTCTCCCTTGTTTGATCATGATCAGGTTCATACCCAAGACTAGCAAAGGATAGATAATTACCATTGGTATCAAAAAGCCCCACTATTGGGGCTCCATAACCTTCCGGATTTATTGTGCTTGTCATATCAATGCAGGAATTACTAATTCATCACCGGGCTCTATCGAAAAAGGATTTGTTATAACATTAACATCAGCAATTATATGCCAGAGTGTAGAATCCTTATAATATTTATATGCAATAGAATCAAGTCTTTCTCCTTCTAATACCGTATGAAATTTATCATTAGATGAAGGTCTATAATTAAATACTCGACGATCTAATGATAACTCACCATCTTTAAAACGAGCAATCGTAAAATTATTATATGCACTCATCGTTCAAAGATTATATCTTGGTAGGTTAAATTATGGCTACTTATTTTTTTAAACTTCACTTCCTGAATAATTTGTTGAGGTAAAAGTTCAAAAGATACATATTCATCCTTATGAAAATCCCATACATGATCCACCCAATTACTAAGTCTATAAGGGGCATGTTCTAGTAACCAAATAGAATTTTTAAAGATATTTGATCCACCCCATATAATCTTAAGTCTAGGCAAGACCTCATCATATCCGTTTGACTTCGAAAAAGACTCCATTTTAGTTGCAGAGTGCAAAGCTTTAGTCCGTGACTTATCATCAGTGAAAAACCAGTCAATAATAAACTCCAAACTATCTTCTGCACCTGTATAATGATAAAATGGTAAATTTCTTCCGATAGAAGGCATAGCCACTAACTTAGACATAGGATCAAAATCCAGTGACTTAGGAATCCAAGGTAATGTTACACTATCCTTTTCGGGATCATCTGTATCTACTTTCACAATGTGAATATTAGAACGAGGGGGTACAGATCTTCCTTTTTTTGTTAATACACTTAAGGGGTTTGTTATTTCTATAGCCATTTTACAATCCTAATTTATACATTGAAGAAGCAGTCCTTTCATCAACTGTTGTCCTTACCATATTCTTTCCATCAACATTAAATATCACATCCACCTTTTTACCTTTAACATCTAAGGTACCACCTGCCAATTCAGTTCTAACTTGTTCCCTAGCTAATAGCCTTTCAATTAAATCACTCCTATTAAAAAATTCCTCATCATATCTAGGTAATACTCTATAAGGATGAGAAGCATAATCCCTTTGAGTTCTTGTGTTTTCCTCTACTGCTCGAGTATTACCTCTTATTATTCGAGTTAAACCGGATATTGCAGGACCAAGTAACATAAAAGCTACTAAACCTTTCCATCCCATTAAGAAAGCACCTGCTTTAGCTAAAGCTCCTCCAGTGCCTTTTAATAAACCACCAAGAATTCCTTTTTTAGCATGTTGAGCTGGCATTTGTTGAAGTGCCCCTTGACCTAAACCTCGACCACCCATACCCGGAGCCATTCTAAAAGGTATAAACCGATTAGCCGCATAGGTTCGGCGAGTAGAAATATCACTCATAGGATAACGAGTATAAGGCCTACCATGAGCTGTATAACCTATACCCGTTCTTGAAGCGGTTCCTACTAAACCATGGCCTCCGATCATTCTCATACCCCCTGCAGTAGATACTAATTGAGCAGAAGCTAATCTCATGTGGCTAACGGTAATACCATCCACCACATGTTTATAACCCATAGCTCTTTGCTTAAGCATTGCCCAGCCAGTAGCCATAGACCTATTCATATTAGCAAAACTAATACGATTACTGGTAATCATCATCATAACACCAGCTGCAGCGGCTTTTATACCGAATACAACAGTGTTAATCATAGTAAATAGGGCTAAACCGCTTGCTATATATTTGAATATTTCAGCAGCAACATTTCCTGCTCGGGCTTGAGTAACCCATGTTATAGCCTGACCTAAACCTCTCAATACTTGGTGCATTGTCCTAAATGCGGGTTCTAAAGCAGAACCTAGAGCAATGGCAGTAGTTTTCCAAGCGGAAACCATTTTCAGAAAATCACCATGAGGAGTGTCCATCATTTTCTCCAGGTTCTCTTGAGCCATACCTGCGGAATTAGCCACCCTCTCAATATTTCTTGCTACCTGTTCTGTTGCTGCTGCCATCGGAAAGGCTGCCCTTTTACCCCTAATCCCAAATAACGCCTCCATTGCAACCTGACCTCTAATAGTAGGCAATTCTGCAATCCTTTCAGCCAGAATACCAAATACATCCACCATTTCCTTGAAATCCCCTGCCGGGGTTTGGAAATCATGTTCAGTTAAACCGAATATATCAAGAGCAGCAGCCTGCCTCCCTGTTCTTAACTGAGACTGGGCTTTCGCCATATACCTCAACGCATTACCCATAGCAGTACCAGCCATACTGGCTTCAATACCGAAGTTATGCATTGTCATTAACATACCAAGGGCAGTTTCTAGAGGTATACCCAAGGCATAGAAGTCAGCGGCAGAATATTTTAACGCATCAGATAATTGACCTATTGTGGATTTAGAACCCAGTGCAGCAGCAGCAATTTTATCCATTACATCCATAGCATGTTCACTAGGTATTTGGAACTGAGCTAATGTAGAAATAATGGCTTTTGTAGTAACATTCAAACCTTCCATCGAAGCACCCGCACCTGCAACAGAGGCTCGGATATTATTCATTATATCATCCACTTCCATACCAGATTTTGCCATCTCCCTCATAGAATTGGCAATATCATCGGCATAGAACATCGTAGTTTCACCTAAACGAAGTGCCTCATTTCTAAGATCCCCTAATTGCTCCTCAGTGGCTCGAGATACCACCTGAGTACCAACCATCATATAATCAAAATCGGCAAACCTTCTATAAAGGTTATGCATACCTCGAGTTAGTATGGCTCCTGCTGCAGCCATACCCCCATACATATTACGAGCAACCCTTAAGTTCTCATACATCGTTCTCCTAAACTCACTTTGTAGTTGTTTAAGAGACATTCCAGCTTGAGCCGCAGGACCAGAAAAATTATTAACTGCATATATATCTAGACCTACAGATACAACAGCTCCAGAAGATGCACCAGCAGCAGCACTAAGAATCATTTAAGGGCTTTTTTATTCCTTTCATTTTCTTCATCGGCAAAATCTATAAATTTTTGTCGACGAGAAACAGGAAAGCTTTTAAATTCGGAAAAAGTAAAGTGTAAACTAAACTGGGAAACATAGAAATACTCCCATTCTATATTTCCCGTGGAAAGAAAAAATCCGTTATTGACAATAAGGGGATAGATACTATTTCATTGGTATGAGGATTTTTTATATCCGTCATACCATCAAATTGCTTATCAAATTTATCGACATCATCCCTTATTTTTGCCATCTCCCAAGTCTTAAAACCTTTAAAGTTTTTAATAGGCACCCATTCATTGTTATCAAATATTTCAATACCTCTAGCCTTAAGACCTGAGTTAATACTTCTCTCACTATCTGATAACTTCATTAAATAGTTTTCCCCGTGACCATCGAGATAACCATAACGGAGTCTTTTTTCTTTGGATAACTCCAACTCTCGAGTTTTAACTTGTTTCTCCGGATACGGTTCAATCATGTATTTAAAGTACCCAGGTGTACCTGGTTCCGGAAAAGGTTTATTATAATCCCAAAGATAAGGAACTAAATCTTCCTCATAACTAACAGGCGGTTTACCGTTTTTCCAATCCCAATTAAAAATAATAGACTCACTTATAGAAAATATACGGGAAGCCATTAAGATAAAATACTTATCCCTTAAAAGCAAATCCCTAATTTCTACGGGTTTAACAACATTCTTATTGGGCAAAAAATCAAAATCATGACTAATAATTAATCCTGCTAAAAAACGATTAATGGGACCTGTCATATCATCCTGAGAAAGATATGAAGATATAACATCATCATCACCACCATCCTGCTCTCTTATAGTTACCTTATAACCTGAAGGTAATAATAAATCAGCAACCCTTCCATATAAAGGGTGTTGATCTTCTCTCTGAGTAAAAGGTAACTTCTTTCTCTGATTTTCCATATTAATTGGGATTTAATAAAACGGGGACTATATATACTTTGTTAATATAATATAGTCCCCGGGAACATCACAACTAACTATACTAGTACTTATCTACCGCATCTACTGAAAGTTCGAAAGATTCTACTGTATTTTCAGAACCAACACGAGAGTGTGATTTAACATTAACCTTAGTAGGCCAAGCGCCATACCAAACTGAAGTATTGATAATGGTAAATCCATCTTCGGCATACTCTTCGACAATGACTGTCTTTTTGTATACATCAGGTATTTGACCACCACCAGATAATTCATCCTGGCACATCTTTCTCCAGTTTACGAGAAAGTTATCCGGTCCGCTTGTTCGAGATATTTTGCTAATAGTAGCATTACCTATTATCACCCTACCTGCAGTTTTAACATCATAATTCGCATCACCATGAGGTACAGGTTCAACATCTTCTTCAGGGTGATCCACTTCCTGAACAAGCCACGGATCAAGTCCTAAGCCACCCATTATCCTAATGGAGTACTTAAATTGTTTACGAGGATTCGAAACTTTTGCCATATCTTAATCGGTTTTTAAAATTATTCAATAGTTACACCTGCACGAGTGAGTTCAATTACTAATTCAAATTCCTGCAAGGGATTTATTCTAGTAATAGGCAGTTTAACCTTATATTTGCCTTGCTGTATATCTTCAGCCTCATTAACCTGCAATTCATCCAGAGAAGCTGCAAATTGATCACCCAACCATTCATAGTTAAAAAGGGCCCTGCCATTAACAAGTGAATCCATGAAAGGTTTTATCTGATAATATATTTCCTTAAATAAAGGAATATCAAGAGGTTGTTCGATAAATGATTCCAATACGGGTATTAAAGATTTACCCATATAAATAATAAGGTTGTTAGTGCTGATAAATTTAGTATGAGTGTTTTCCCTTTGCCCTGAAAAATTACCCCAGAACATATTAACACCATTACGATTAATAGCCATGTTAATCTGATTCCGATTAAGGAGATCAAGTTCATTAAACTGAGCTTTACCCCCGTAATTAACCGCAGGTTTAATTACCCCCGGTACTGTATTTTGAGGACCACTAAATGAAAACCACCACCCTTCAGTATTAATAACTTGAATACCATTACCAATAAAATGAGATATTTCGCTTATGGCTACCTGCTGACCGGTATTGGGATGTATTACAGTCCATCCGCCAGAAGAATAACTTATAAAACGAGAATAAGGGAAATCCTGTCGTGTAGATACCATAACATTAGGATCACTGTTATAAGCAATACTATGATAATATCTCAGGTCTTTTCGGGTACGTGCATATAATTCACCGGCAGTGGCTAGCACTATTTCATCAGAAGGATAATCACAAAGATTAGAAAGGAAAATACTATCCTCATAATCATCAAAAGGTGAAAAATCAGACAGTTCAGAATCAACATCTACATTTCCATCATCTCCATTGGTAAAATCCAAAGTCTGGAATTCAGGAATAAGATCAGCTCCTGATAAACTACCTATTGTTGCTCCCATAGATTCAAGTGATACCCAATTAGAATTGGCTAATTGAGCTTCCAATTCAGTTTCAACGGTATTGACATTTTCATAGTACTCAGTATATTCTCCTCCATTGAAAGAAATCTCCATATTAAAGTCACCCAGTTCGCTATCAGAAGGTTCACTGAGAATAACTTGGAGATTGTTGTAATCCTCTCCCGGATATTTACTTTCAAGGGTAAACAAAGTAGCGGGAGCACTTGTATCGCCATTTACAACATCTACAGTTGCTTTTATAGCATCTTTTTTAATGCTGCTTACCCTTAAAGTAATACCCCTATTAAGCAATACCCTACAATGCATAGGAAAATCAGAAGTTGTCAAAAGTCCACCGAATAGTCGTTCAAACTGATCCCAACTATATATCAGGTCTTTTGGATCTTTAACGGGACCCCTTTTAGTTATACCCTGAACAAAGGCAATATCAGAAGGCAAGTCCGGAGTAGTCAGTGTTCTATCCACTAATCTATAACCTACTTTTGGAGCTGGTGTTGACATAATTATTTTTCTTTTTTAACGTTATATAATAGAATTTATTAATCTCGTATTCTTAAAGGCTATCCCAGTAATCTCTTACCCATTTGTCCTTATGATTGCTGGGATCTTGTCTCCCAGCAAAATTAATTATTGTAGCATAATCAGGTATATATACCTTATTATCATTTTTTGGTAATAAGTAATAGGGTATTACTCCATCGTCAATAGTAAATAAGGGTTCCTCAATTCCCAAAATATAACTAATCCAAGCTTGATCGGTACCCAAGTATTTTCTTTGCTTTTTTAATTTAATGAGTTTTTCAATATTACCGGGAATATCTTTTTCGAATTCAGACCAGACTCTATCTCTAGCTCCGGCATCCATCATAAAAAGAGCCCCGTTATAATACTGATTTAAATGTTTACCGTAAAATTGGTTTATAATAAAGCTTTCATCCTGGTCAAATAAATTATCCAAAGGACCCACTATAGCCATATCTAAATCTATGCAAATAAACCTATCACCAATTAATTCCTTCATATCTTTACTAAAAACGTAAAGACGGTTATAACAACCTCCATAATCCATACATTTATCCCACAAACGTATAGATTTACATCTTAATCCTCTTGCATCATCCGTAATACATATAAACTCATGGGGTATACTTAAATTCTTTTTTACGGCCTTGCATAATTTGTTTACATGGGTAGCAGTATATTTCTCGATATTATTAAGAGAGGCTAACTTATATCCCTCTTTATATTTCCATTTAAAGCAAACTATTTTAAGCATTATCGGTGATAACTTATCAATTTTTTACCTGCTTCAAAATCGAAGCTTATAGGACTAAATCCAAAAAACCCTGATGAAGGAAAATGAGTTAATTCACCCATATATAACCTATCATCAATCAGATACATATCTACCCTTAAATAATCAAATGGCTCGGCTAATAACTCTGCCAATTCTACCATTAAATCCAGATTCTTGGGTTTTGGTACAAAATGTTTACAAGGTCCCATTCTTCCATACATAGCCATTTTAATCCAGTTTGTATCATAATTGCCATGTATATTAAATCCCTTATTCCTTGGTGTAGAAACATAACACCATTCCCATTTTCCATTTAATACCTGAAATTTATAATCCAAAGGCATTTTACCTCGATCATCAAGCAATAAAGGCTCGATTATAATCTGAGGTTTTATAAGAGAATAGTGCCATTCAAATTTATCTTTACCGTAACACCTTTTTAACCAAGCCTTACATTTTTTAATTATCTCTTTCCTATCGGCTTTGCCTTGTGTTACAATATGCCAATGTCCAGAAGTATGATTAGGTTTGATTATATAGTTATCGGGTAAACTATCAAAATCAATCTCATCCGGATTGTCAGTGGCTAATAGCGTGGGAATTAAATAATCAGTTCCGATAAGGTTTGATAAATAATGTTTTGCTTTAACCTTATCAGTTGTAACCGGCATTAAAGGATTCCTACAAAAATGTTTTCGCCAAATAACCTTCTCACTAAGAGATTGGGGATTATCCAAATCTATTGTATAACCTAGCCTATGTTTAGAATGGGCTATAGACTTTTCTAATTCCGTCATTTAACAGCATACTTATCCATTACAACCTGTGCTTCCTGTTTTCTAAGTGCTTTATCATTTAACACTTCACCCGAAGTATTCACTACATCCCACCAACCTTTAGTTGACCGAGGAACTAGTTTATAACCTTTTTTATTTTCCTCTTTTTTCGATTCCTCTTTTGAAGCAGGAGCTGTAGTAGGCTTCATAATAGGCAATTCAAATTTAATACGACGTTTTTCAACTCTAGCCATGATTACTTAATTTTAAGTTCAACTTCTTTTAAAACTGCATCAAGTTCATATTCAACAAATGGGTGAATACCTGCTTGAATAGATATATAAGGTATTTCCATTAAATCAGGACAGATATATCTGTATATAGTCATTATTGAATACGGTGAATCTATTTGACGATTAGAAGTATCTGTATATGAAAGGAAATTAGTGTAAATAAATTTTTCGGGATTATCATATAGAGGTATATAGTTCATTTTAGGAATTGCTATTGCCACAATGGATTTTAATATCCGTAATTGTGTAATGCTTCCTGCTACTATAAAGATATTAAAATATAAATCTGAAAGTAGTGAAGGTGCCAATTCCTTATTAAAAGTACCATCCTCTTGTTCAGTATAAATAGGTTTTTGATCTAAACCCACATTACCTGTGGAAAAACCCTGAGTATCTATAGCTATTCTAGGTACTTTTCTTAACTCTCTATCGCTAGGTGTTCCGCTATTAAAGACTTCAATAGAAAAACCTTTCTCTTCATTAATGGTTTTAAAAGCCTCTAAATATTGATTATATCCTTGTTTGGTTTGATCAAACTCTTCCATATCTGGAGTATAACCTCTTCCAACACAATGTTTCCTTAGTGAATGATATAATGTTCTCTCAACTAGTTCTTGAGTGTTTAACGGATCTAATGTAGTGTTTAACAGATCTAATGTATATATTGAAGTCATAACGAAGCAGATTTATAAGACATAGCCCTTCCTATACGTGGAGAAAGTTTAAGTTTAACACCTGGTAATAATGTCCTTATAGTACCTACTAAAACTCGGGTTAATTCTGCATTACCCCCAACCTGTCTCCAACTTGGAGTCCATAAAGGTCTAGCAGATATATTCATTTTAGTACTCCCATGTTCCAAAACGGCAGCATATTCAGCAACGGATAGAGTATTTTTCCCACCTCTTAAACTAGTCATTGCATCATTAGTAACTCCCTTTTTAATACCCGCAGTCCATCCCATAGCTCGGTGTTTATAAGCGGTAATACTCCTTATTAAAGTTCCGAAGAATTGGTATGGTGCATCTACACTATGAGGGGAATGCCTTTCTTTATAAGCTCGGTATTTTAGAGATGTTATAGGTGCCCAACCAAGCTCTGCTCCTTGATTCTGTATATTTTTGACTACCTGCTTTTTATATTTATATGCCATCTCCCTTGCAGCCAAATTAGTGGCTCTACTTATAATTTTAGGAAATCTTTGTAACATATAATTAGCCCTCTGCCATTCACCAATCAACCGATAGTTTAAATGAACTTCGGCTGAGTTTCCAAAACCTCCCGTATAGGTTTGATCTGTATATTGAGTATAAGTAACCATTATTCGCTATGATCGGGGTATCCAAAAGAAGCTTGACCTGTGGGTGTATCAATCCTTTTTAAAATAAGGTAAAATAATACATTATCACCATAAGATTGTGAGGCTTGTGTATCCCCTACATCCTGATAGGTAATTCCATCAATAACAAAATAATCCATTTTACTGTTAAAGGCAAAATGACCACTATCATTTAGATAGCCATTATCCCTTAAATATTTCTTATTAAAGATAGCGATAACATGTTGTTCATCCAAAGAACCTGCTGCAGTATCTTTATCAATAGGAAATGCTCTGAAAGCATTATGTCTTAATAAACATTTAAGAGTTACCTCATCATAAACGGTATTGGTACCCTCCCCATGTAAATCCAATTTTTTACTTAACCGTTTCCAAGTAATCTCCTTTTGGTTAAATAAATCAAAGGCTGGACCGTTTATTGCCGCTTCAAAAGGACCCCAGATATCCATTATATTCGAGTTTTAATAAAAGGATTAGTGGGTTTGGGTTTAGGTACTTTATAAACCCTTGGATAAAAAATCTTTTGTGCTGGTTGACCACAGAAATGTAAAATTATCCTTAATCTATGAGCCAATTCACAAGTGGCATTAGTTAACAAATGTAAAGGGCCACCATCCCTAAGTATATCCTTCCATATTTCTGCAGAAGAATACCATTCGGCTTTAGCAGGACCCGTCTCAACCGACTTTAATTCTTGAGCATTACCATCATTTTTCACTTTTTCCTGTACATGGTGGTTGAGTGAAGCTAAATATTGATTATACCCATTAATGATTAATTCTCGGGCAACTAGCTGTCCAATTAGGAAATTCTCTAGTGCAGTAAAGTAAGATTGATTGTGCACTTTATTATTTGGAATTTCTCTATTTACTAGAGGTTGTAAAAACAATTGCCACTTTTTAATGGCAACACCTATATCAAAATTATAGGCAGTAGAATCCAACTCTTGAGGTACATATTGATTTAAGAGTTGAGTCAAAGGGATATCGATTATATTTAAAGACTTATCACTGTGGACACCCACATAGCTAGACACTGATGAGTCATCTTGTGAAGCTTTTGTGGCAACAAGGGTAACTTCATACAATCCTATTTCACTATAAGTATAAGTTGGATTATTTAGAGTGGAAGTATTCCCATCTCCAAATTTCCATAAAAATGAATCGGGGTTATTTGTGGATTAATTTTTAAAATCTACAGATAACCCCGACTTAATAAATGAGAATTTAGCCTCCATAATTATTCTTCATATTCCGACTCGGTTTCTTTGATGAATTCTATTATTTCGGCTTTTGTCTTTTTGGATTTGGCTTCCTCAATATCATCCTCATGCCAACCTAAACCCTCGATATGAACTATGAGTTGCTTCTTAGTCATATCCTCCAATTCCAATTTTTCAGTTTCTTCTACCTCTAAAGTTTTGGTTTTTTTAACCTGGGTCTTAGCGGTAGATTTAGCCACATATTCATTATATTCCTCTTTAGAGGCATACTGCAAACCACCTCCTTTCAGAAATCTTCTAATACGCGGGCTTTTAAGATAAGCCGGAACAATACCTTTAATTTCACCTTTTGCTAAACCGAATCCCGTTTGTGGATCAAAAAATGAATTACTCTTTTCACCTAGTTTTAAATACTTTTCACTCATGGTATATTTACATTTTTTACATGAAAATTATAAATAGTAGCCGAGTTAATCCCGGCTACCACTTATAACTTTATTTATACCAAAGGGGAATTATTCCTCGATATTGACATTCTGAAGGGCATCGACATCCATCCAATCTGGGAATCCAAAATTACCATTAAAATCTTTAGTCTGATCCATGATAATTGCAGATTCAGTAAACATCTTAGCAAACCCCATAGTAAGGGAAGCATAAAATGCTTCAGTCTGGTTAGAAACGATCCTTTCAGATTCTACCATAAGGGGATTAACGTTCATCTTAATAATAGAAGAAGTAGGATCAAGGATTATCTCTTGATTATCTTCAACATTACCATGAACGAAATAATTGGTAGTTGCAGGTATCGGGGTTTTCAGGTTCAGTTTCTCCTGAGGAGAACCATAAACATATTTCCTAAACTCGTCAAACATAAGAGTTCTAAGAGCCATGTTTTCTCCGCCTATCATAACGGATGGCATCCTTCCAATACGACTAAGACGTAGCCAAAGTCTCAGGAGATCCCGGTAAGTAGATCCTTCATTGGCACCGGTACCTGGAGTCTCAACTCCAATTACGGGTGCAGATTCAGATCCATCAAGCTGTTCACCATTTGTTATGGTATCAAGAGCCAGTACATCAATAGCATGACCCAGTTTAATACCAAAGTCCTGAAGGAAAATAGAAACTACATTCAAGGAACTAAACTGGAGTATTTCATAAGAAATCTTTATACCCCTACCTATTTTAAAGGCAGAGAAAGTTTTCTTACCAAAGCTCAGATCCCCAAGAGGAATAGTTTCTGATTCCCCTACCAGTTTGGGAGCAGCTTCACTCATATTAATATGAGGCAGGACCTGTGTTAGTCCATTTACTTGTTCTTCAGCCGCGATAATATTGGGCCAAATGGGAGCTTTCCTATAACCGAGTTTAAGAGCCTCACGGAAAATCTCAGGAATCAACCATCTTTCATCTTCACTCATCAGAGTATAAATGTTATGAACGGTATCAATACTTGGATCAATACCAAGATCCCTGTAGAACTCGGGAAGTGTGATATTAAACTTATCACTAACCACTTCCCCAAATGATACATCCTCCGGAGTATCCTTATCGGTTCTTAATGCTTCTGCCAATTTAACAGTCTCTTTGACCTTGCCCCTAAATTGACTTTTTTCATAAGCAGTCTTATTCATATTCCTGTCTGTTTTATGGTTTTACAATTTATTTTAAACGGCCAAGGCTATTCTAACTATTTCACCTTCATCGGCAGCATGTAGTGCCCAGCCAATAAGAGCAACATCAGTTGCTACAGCATCAACAAATACATTAATACCGGGGTGAGGGAAGTTGTCATCAGTGGCAGCATAACCTGCATATTTTACTGGACCTGGGGTAACATCACCAGAACCAGCTACTCCTTCGATAATAATATAGGCACGCATAGCCACGGTTACCCGCTTAAGGCTATATGTATCCTTCATTGAGTTGTAGGGGGTTTTCTCATCTCTATACCCCTCTAGGTCAGAATCTTTAATCGCAACACCAATGCAGAGATTGGCATTATCTGTAGATTCAAGGGGAGCAACAGTAAAGTCTCCCGCCATTTTTACCGGCATACCGATATTTATATCTTCACCGCCGGCTGCTGTATCATGTTTATCCACATCAAACTGCTGGTGCAGTTTGTGACTTTCACTTTTATGGATTACATGATGGGTCTTTTCTCCAAAAATTCTAGGCATAATCGTGAATGTTTAAATTAATTAATAAATTTGTTTGTTTATTCGCCATGTAACCTTTTAGTAGAAAGATGTCGCTTCCGGCGATTGGCAACAACCTCCATATTGGTCCTAATTTTAGGTTGTCCGTTTTCTCCACCTTCTGTTGACTCTTCAGCAGCAGAAGCTCTTGAAATATTGACAGACTTGCAATCTTGGCAAGTAAGAGGTGAAAGCTTCTCCAGATCAGTCTTATAATCCTTAAGCAAGGAAGTAACTGTTTCCAGATCCGCCCTTTGAATGAGATTAATAATCTTCTCATCTTTATTTTCTCCTTTTAAGAGAGTGTATGCATTAACTGCTTCATCCCTTAACTCAGTGAGACGATTCTTGCCAACTTTAATAAAGGTCTCATTCTCCTTTAATACAGTAAGCTCATCTGTTCTCTCAGTTAATGATTCCTGCAGTTTGTCCTTTTCAGCTTTCAAAACATTGATCTCCTTGGCATAATCCTGCTCATTTTGGAGGTTTTCTTTGATAAGCTGATCAATATGAGATTTGAGTTTATCCTGATTTGACTCAGTGATTTCCCCTTCAAATCCCACAAGTTTAGCTAAACTGTTTAAAAAATCCATATTTGTCTTGTTTTTATTAGGGTTATTTAGATTAAATTTACTAATCTCGACCTCCAAATTCCCTTTAGGCAATAGTTTATAATCCACGGCAGTAAATTTATCTCCGCCGATAGAATAAAATTTCTTAGCCCAAGTAGTATTGTGAATTTTTCCTTCGGGGTTCAATAGTTGAGCAAAAGGATCTGCACCATGTGGTACAAGAGATGTTTCCGAATATAAAACAATATCAGAAACAATTTTACGAACTAAATTACCTTTATCATCAAATGTTCCCAATTTACCATAGAATTCATCATCTGGCATATCATGAGATTTATCCCATTGATATAAAACAGAAACTGAAACTGAATGAATAGCTGGAGGATCTTGTAAAATACCCCGAGCAATTTTAGGATTGGCTTTAGCATCAATCTTAATTACTCCGTTAATACCCGCAGGTACTTTAACTCCGTTTGCAGTATATGCATCTTGCCAAAACACATCCTGAACCACACCCACATGATTCCCAATAATATCTTCATGTTCTGTATAAACTGTCTGACCTATTAAAAGGTGCATTGAGTTTTTCAGAACATCGTTCCTTCTAAAATCAATGGGGCTAAACATTTTGTTGACTACTACCTCTGAAAGTAATCTGAATACCGGATATATAAAATCCTCTTCTCCGGGATTAATATCTCCTTCATCCACATCGGGATAGTAGGTATTCATATTGGGTGCAGTAACATTAAATAAACCAAATTTAGAATGGTCTACTTTAACCTCTTTATTAGGATCTATTACAAATTCCGAATTGGGTGTTTTTTCTCTTTTATTGGAATGAACAATAGCATGACTCGCATTACAAATTACAATATCCATTTGAGATTTGGGTTTTTTCATGATTTAATGATTTAATAAGAAGACTGGAGTTGAACACCCTGAAAATTCAACCCCAGTCTAATATTAACACAAAACCAACCATTATGAAAATAACTTACACTATTGATGAACATGGTATCGCACTATCTTTCTCTTGTATCTCTATCTTTCCGTTTAGGTTGGGGTTTATCTTTATCTCGGCTCCTACGATCAGATTTATCCTTATCTTTTTCCCTATCCTCCTTTTTCTTAGATCCTGTTGGATCTTCCCCATCAATCGGTTGACGAGGTTCTTTAACATCGGGTACTTCATAACCATTTTCATCAGCCACTTGATCCTGAGATAGAATACCTTGCTGATATAGTGCAATAGTATTTCGTATCTTAATTTCTCGGGCTTGTTGTAATTTAAGATCGTCAGTAATAGTTGAGGGTTTAAATTTTAATTCTAAAAAGTCAAACTTAAAGCCCGCAAGTCTTAATTCTAGCTGAAAACCAAACTCTAAGTTTTGTTTGAGTATTTCATGAACATTGGCTAATTGAGCCAACATTTTAGTGAATACAATATTTATATGTGTTTCTGAT
>PWOA01000101.1 GCA_003564155.1 Candidatus Cloacimonadota bacterium | reverse complement strand
TCTTATAGATCTTCTCATTCTTCCTAACATCTACTATAGATATCTTATCTGAAGTACTGCCAGGAACAAATGAAACCGTTAGCGAATCTCCTGTATAAGTATTCTTGCCTATCAGAGACTGAATCTTTACTTTCAGATCTGATTGTTTTAACTTTAACTCCTGCTCTTCCTTATACAACTCTACATACTGTTCCTCTAACTTTTTCAACTTATTTAACTTTGAACTAGCCATCATCGGCCTCCTCTTGATTTTATTAACCTTTCAATACGAGAATTCAGCCCCCCGGCAAATTGCCGGGGGCTTAGTATCAACGATCTACACCTAGAATTTTTATAGTAGAATCTTCTGGTATAAGTTTTTGAATAACAGATAAAGTCTGATAAGCAAGTAACTCTGTATCAGTATCTTTCAAGCCAAACCCCTCACCAGAAAAACCATCCATAAGAGATACTATAGAAGACCCATAATATTTAAAATCTTCTGCCTTAACAGATCTTGTAAACAAGAAAGGATCAAACTCTCTTTGTTCAAGATTATAAATAAAGAAATTATGATCTATACTTCCTTCTTCTTTCAACCTATCACATATCTCAGAAAGATTACGTAATTCGTCTTCAAGATATTCAACGGCTAATTTAGTATCATACGGAGTATTAAACCCTAGGTCCTTAAGCAATTGACCAGGTATCCCAGGATACTTATTAAGCGACTCTTCTATAAACTCTGTATTTTTCTGAGCAATAATAAAACTCCAATGCTTAATATTCTTAGCAATCTCTTCTAGATCAATCTTAACTTTACCATCTACAAGAGTAATATCACATAGAAGAAATTCTCCTTCATCATGTACAGAAATATCCGCTTCTGGTATAGCCTTAGAAAGATCTATAAGAGCAGATAAAACTAAGAAACTATTATACTCATTACCCTGAACTTTTACAAACCCATGACCAATATTTGTACCTGGCTCTTGCAAAAAGTTAACTATACCTTCTTCTTTCAACTGTTTAACAATATCAATATGATGTTTACCTTCTGCTTCGATATCTTTATACCTATCAGATACTTTATCCCAATTAGAATCTGTACTAGGATAATAATCGTACCCATCCCACCAAAAATTTTCACAAGTCCATACATCTTTAAAAATCCCGCTATTATACTTATTAGAAATATCATACGCTTTCCGATACTCCTCATCAATAAATGCCGAACTCTTTTTAATGTCAAAATGAATTGTTCTTCCCATAAAACGACCTCCTCTTGATTTTATTAACCTTTCAATACGAGAATTCAGCCCCCCGGAAAATTGACGGGCCTTATTCTATAAATATATTCTTATTTCGTAAGTTTTCTATACATTCATTATAATACTCAGAATTATGCTCTTCATAATCCATAGTTATAGGTATACCAAAATTATAATTAGGCAATTCCTCTGGTGAAACAAATCCAATTTTTTTACCTCTGTAATGTACATTAAACCATCTCATATCAACCTTGTAACCATAAGACAACATTCTTTTCATAATTTTTATATGATAATGATACAGCATATAATAGTTATTATCAAACACATAATCAACTGTACTATGTTTACGGCCCCACCCTTTCCCTCTTAAAGCACAGCATTCACGATGTTGGCCTAATAGCTGTTTTTTAGGTATCTTATATATTAAATCTTTATGCCATAATCTCATATAACATCCTCTCTAACTTTAATAAATACCCCCGGAGAAATCCGGGGGCTAATATATTAAATCTTAATAGGCATTATTACCATAAAAACATTTTCAGTCTCTATCTGTACAGGGCTCAAAGGACTCTCCCCTGTAAATGTTATAGTATCATCATAAACATTCCCTATAACATCTAATAAATAAATAAGATTAAATGCTATAGGCTCACTTTTCCACCCAACCTCACGCTTTAATTCAACATCTGCCTCAATAAGATTAAGTTTAAGATACCCATCTTCAAAAATAACTTTTATATACTCATTCGAAGCTGAATAGGTTTTAAACTCATTCAAAATCTCAGCAAGACGATCTCTATCCAAAGTTTCAGTAAAATTGATTTCTCTTGAAAGCACATTTCTCCATTTTGGAAAAGATACATTATCAGAACTGGTAAACTTATAGAAGATATATCCATCTCTAAAGAATATAAAAATATTACCATCCTGATTAACCTGAAATGTAAAATCCTGTTTAAACTTATCTAGAAAAGTAATTAACGCATAAGGAAATACGACAGTCTGTTTTACAGGAATCTTAATATTAATCAGTCTACGACTATCCGTAGAAACTATCCCATCTTCCTCACTAAAAAGGATCCTAGTAAGATTAGTTCTAAAACTAATGAGATTAAATGCTTTTTTAAAATCTTCATACTTTACAAAAGTACCTGAAAGATCTTCCGGCTTAGGAACTACAAAAGGTTCTTTTTCGCTTTCAACTTCAATAAGCTTTTTACCTTTATAATCCCAAGCAGAATCTTTAAGACCTGAATCCTCTACATATACAATCAATTTACTCTGGATAACCTCAACCCCAAATAAACCATCAGTAGAAAAGAAAAAGAGATCATCGTATTTCTTTTTAATCCAATACAAAGACTCAGGTGTAACAGCCTTATTCTTTGTTATTTTAGGTATTCTACGGCCCCTTACTTTTTCTCTAAGTTTCTCATTTTCTGCTTCCAACTTTTCAATTTGCTTTTTGATATCTGACATTTACGGCCTCCTTTTGATTTTATTAACCTTTCGAATTCAGCCCCCGGCAATTCGCCGGGGGCTGGTTATAATTACTTGCTATCGGCCATCACAACATAAGTCAACTTATCAGTTTTAAGTTTACATACATGGGTATCCGTATTAATATTAAGTTCAGCATCTTCAACATCTATACAAGACACTAAATTATATATATATTTATACGGGAACTTAAGTTCAATATCATCACCACTAAATACAGGTTCAGAACTAAACTCAGAATAAACAAGCTTGTTATCTACTAGCTTAACAGAATCTTGTGGTGAAATACCATACTTAGACTTAAAAGACTTTATAGCTTTAAGTAAAGTCTTAGTATTAAAAGTAATTTCCCGATTAAAATCATCCATCGCTACAATATCAAGCCATTTTATAGGTATTGAATCTATCGAGGGATCATAAACTACAAAGAGCCTAGCAGATGTTGTTTCAATATACAGGCTCTCATCATCTTTAATAAACACCTTAAAATCTTCTTTAAGTTGTAGAAGAATATCTACAACTGAATCCTTAAGTGTTATACTCTGTTCTAAACCTAAATCAGATTTAATATGAACTAATGCTCTTTTATCTGTACTCACAAGACCTGTTTCAGTCAATAGAACATCATAAACATTACCACCCCGGTTATCCGCCGCAATCTTAAAATCTTCAAACTTAATTGTCGGACCCTCTATAACAACATTAAACTCATTAGTTATAAGAGGAATATCTGTCGCAATTTCTAAAGGCGAAGACTTAACAAATTGCTTACCTACATTTACATAAACACCGGAATCCAGATCATCTTTAAAACTTATAGTAGTACCTCTTCTATATCCACTACAGGATATTATAAAATTACCACTATTATTTACATAAGTGTAAATATGATTGTGTTTAAAATGTTTCCTAAACACTTTTAGTATCTGGACTCGTTTTTTGTCATCTTTACTCAATACTTTTTTCGGCTTAAGCTTCTCTTTAAGAATAGCGTTCTCTTTCTTAAGTTCTTCTAACCTAGTTTCTAAATTTGACATTTTGCGACCTCCCTTTGATTTTATTTCTCTTTCAATACGAGAATTCAGCCCCCGGCAATTTACCGGGGGCTTATGTAATTAATCTTCTTTTTCCTTAGATTTAATCCATTCCGCCCCGGATTGCTCCGGGGTCGGGTGCAGGGAATAATATTATTATGATCGTAAGTACTCCTCTATAATTTGTTCTTTCCAATCAGCAATAAGTTCAGGCCAATGACCTTCTTCAATGGCTTCATGGATTAGATCAGAATGTTCTCTGATTTTTCCGGTTTCTTTTTCGATATACTCACCTTCATCATTGTAGTCTATTTCACCCCAATTAATATAATCATTACTATCATAATTGGAACCAATAGACTTTATACAACCAATTTCTTCAATATCATCTTTCCACACAAAAGTTGTCCCAGAAGGTTCAATTTCGTGAGAACCATCATTAAGAATAATAATGTTATCCCCATAAGTTGAAACGAAAGCATGGTGAACGGCTCTCCAGTCAACTTCTGATAAAATTTCATATAACTCTTCTTTGGTTTTCATTATACATCTCCCTTTGATTTTATTAATGTTAAATTACAACACGACTTTCTAAATAATCACGTATTGCGTCTGTTAAATCTTTTGCTTTAGCAAGCTGTAGAGCAATATGTTTGCGGATATAAATAATCTGACTATCTGAATAAGCAGCATTGATGACTATTCTATACTTATTACCCTCTCGCTCAATATATTCAGAACCCCAACTTTTTCCCTCAGCATCCACCCAACTTGCTAGTACTTCTCTTGACATATGAAACCTCCTTTTCATTGTATTGCCTCCCTTTGATTTTATTTCTCTTTCAATACGAGAATTCAGCCCCCCGGCTTTCGCCGAGGGGCTTAGTATTCTATTCAAATCTAAGAGGCTGTACATCTGAAAATGGTATAGTTCTAACTTCACCTATACGCTGGCCATAATAATCATAACTTATAGCCCTCTTGATGATCTCTCTTTCAGTATCAATCTCTACAGGACATAGTATAGGCTCTATACTACATAAAGAACCTATATACTCGAAAAGGTCACCTATCCCCATCTACTCCCTCCATATCAAATGAAATAATTATACGAGGCTTATCTCGTGATACTGCCCTAATTACACTTTCAACTATCTTAGGACCACCTGCTACACTAGTAAAAAAGTCTTTATTACAACCTTCAAACCTACTAGGGCTATCGATTGTACCATCTGTAAGAGCCTGATAAGCATCAAGCTTAGGGCTAAGATCCCTACCACAACCGCCTAAAGCAAGATACTCTTCACCATCATAATAAAATGGAACAAGACCGACTCTAAGGGCAACCTCTTCATCCCAGATCCTAGGACAAAAATACACGGTCCAATAAGGTAAAGAATCCCTTAGAAGATCATAAGCAGCATTTCTTAGGTCATCCTCATCTTCGTAATCATCTTTTTCTAGATCATTATCCATAGTATGTTGGATAGTTTCATCAGAAAACTCTACATCAAAAATAAAGTTCTCATCTTCATAAATAGAATCATTTTTACTAAAAAACAGACCACGATCATAAATCCTATACTTTTGTACTTCTACATGAACGTAATTTACATTTAAAGCCTGTTCTACTTTACCCCTAATTTCTTCGCTTGTCATAATCATATCTCCTTTTTGATGATTTTGATATTTCCTTAATGCGAGAATTCAGCCCCCAAAAAATATGCCGAAAAGGGGCCGTAAAATCACCACGCCTGATAACCATTACCTTTTATTATTATATGTGAAGTATCTTCATCAAAACCTACAACAACAGGTATATCCGCATGATAATATGCAATTGCAGCAAATATTGCAGGTGCTTTTCTCAACGGGCAAGTACAATCGATAGGGTTTTTCCAATTCTCTGAATCTTTAATATCATTGAAAACGTTTTCTAGGTAAGAAATTTCGAAACCTTTATATTTAGTTTCTACAGTGTGGCTCATAAACACCTCCTCTTAATTTTATCTATTAATACAGGAATTCAGCCCCGGCCTGCGGAGAACAGGCCGGGGCTAAAAACCCTACTACAAATCAATCAAAAGGAGATTCACATGAGTATAGGATACTCATTTGCTCAGGGGGGGAGTCGAACCCCCACGGGCATTAACGCCCAGCGGATTTTCTTACCATCTACAACTTTCGTTGCCAGCTTTACGCTGTTTGTGGTCTGGACTTTCTCTTCACCTTATTCTTATACAAAGAACTTAGGTACAACCCGTAAAGTCTCTACACTCGCCTTATTAAGGCTAGCACGGGATTGCCATCAGCATTACCTGTTAAGGTTTCCCCGTTTTAGGGTTGTCCACTTCATAAATTTCTTTATGAAGGCTCCGCACTGTGTTTAATAATACTATTAAACTTTAAGCAAAGTCCGCTTTGTCTACCAATTCCAACACCTGAGCTTATAGTAGTCTATAGGCCAGTCGCTACTCTGGCTTCCCTGTTCTTTTTCAATATAACCCGGCTCGGTAATTCCAGGATCAATATAAGGTTGTGTGTCTCCGATTCTCCACACCGCTATAGAACTACTGACGGTTTAAAACTTCCTGCGCCCATATCCCGGCGAGCGAACCGGACAGGAAGACCAGAGCCGTTGAGCCGTCTACGGTTGGGTTTTCTTCGATACTGGCAGGATTCGAACCTGCGGTGATTTCTCAAATCACCACTCAGCTTGTCAGCTGGGCGGATACCATCCGCTCACAGTACCAAGAATTAAGTTGTTAATACGAGAATTCAGCCCCCACAATTTATCCGGTCCCGGCAGGACTCGAACCTGCAATGTCGGCTCTACTGTACAATAGCTTACAAGGGATCTACCCTTGAACCCGACTCCAGCTATCTGGTGCGTTTAACCAATTCCGCCACCACTCCGACAACTCCTCACGCTTCAACTTTAAAAACTCTCTAAATACTTCAACCCAAAATCGCATTAAAATTTACTCTAAATAATACTCATCTTTTAACACCGCAATATCGTATATCTCCATCAAAGCACATAAACCATCTTCATATTTATCTAAAAGTTTAAGAACCTTTTCAGAATTATCACAGCTACTTACAACATCATGGAAATCAATTGTCAATTCCCACAAACCATCTAAACATCTATCACCAAGAATATAAGAAGCTTTTTCAATTTTATCATTCTCTTTTTTCATAAATTTAACCGCGACTGCGCGGCCTCTAACAAAATCAGCATGCTTCTTCTTTTCGGTTTTTAAT
>PWOA01000030.1 GCA_003564155.1 Candidatus Cloacimonadota bacterium | reverse complement strand
TTCAATCCCAAAATTTTCTAAAGTTATCCCAATTTGCACAGTCTCCCCATATTCAGGAAGAGAACCATCATCAAAACTAAACAGGATTTCATCAACAGCTATATATGCTGAAGCTTCAACAGAAGATAGAGGATTTACGAGACCGGAACCGAAAGTGTTACTTTTAGAATCTGAAAGAGCAATTGCAGATTCTTCAATAATTTGTGAAATTTGCTCAGGAATTAAATGAGGATTTTTAGAAAGCATAAGTGCCATCACACCAGCTATAGCCGGTGTAGCCATGGAAGTTCCACTCATTCGTGTATAACCTGTACTATCGCTATGCACTAATGATAAAACTAAAACACCCGGAGCACATATATCCGGTTTGAGCAATCCTATCTCAGGATCTAAAGGATAATCCTCATAAGGCTCAATAGTTCCCCAAGTAACCGGTCCTAACGAAGAAAAATTTGCAATATCATCGTTCAGGTCAGTAGCGCCAACAGTTACCGTAGCACTTAATCCTCCAACATTGCCTCTTTGATCCGGATGCAACCATGGCGGCGGTGTGTCTCCCGGTGTTCTGAGACCGCTTGTAGATTCATTTCCGGCAGCTATAGAAGCTACAACTCCAGCATTAAGAGCATTTGCCATAACTCGACGAAATTCTGCACGATTAGGATTCCAAGCATAAGTCCAGCCTAAAGAAACACTCAAGATATCAGCACCATGTTCAACAGAAAATTGTACTCCATGCCAATACATTTGCTCAGTACCTCCGCCTTGATCATTTAATACTTTGACAGCCATAATAGTAGCTTCCGGAGCAACGCCAGTAATGACCTCGTCTTCCCCATTTCCAGCAACAGTTCCGGCGCAATGGCTTCCATGCCCATGTCCATCCATCGTAAGAAGAGTATCAGTTGTCGATGTCGTATTGAAACCGTGATTAGGATAATCATCATGTTCCCACATTTGATTTCTAATGTCTAAATGGTTATAGTTTACACCTGTATCCAGAACTGCAACTATAGCACCCCTTCCAGTCCATCCTTCATCCCAAACATCAGGTGCATTAATATGATCAATATTATCTGCAGGATCTCTGTATATATGACCTTGATCACGTCCACTACGGTTTCTCCTAACCGGTTCGGGATAATCATCAATCAACAAATATCTTAGCGGATCATATTCAATTGTAGCTACATCAGTTCTTTTGTCTAATAGCTCGATGACTTCCCAAGAAGCTTTCATCCCTATAACATTAGTTATCCAAAGGAAACGGAGATCGCTAACTTTTCCGGCTTCTTGTTTGTCGCTAAGAAGTACACGTAAATCACGCTGTGAATCCCGACTAAACTGTTTAAGAGTTTCAACGGTATGTTGACGACGTAATTTTTTGGGAAAGTTTTTTACCTGCTCATATAAAAAATCCGTATCATACTGATCTTTCATAATAATATATATCGGTATCATCTCTTCCGAATCATTGTTTTGAGATTGATATTCTTGAAGCCTTATTCCTGCTTTGCGCAAATCTAGATCAATCTCTAACCTGTTGTCATCGGCATAAATAGATCCAATCGTCGATGTGACCAGCAATACTAAAGTTAGATTCAACAACAATAATTTAAACATTACAAACTCCTTTTGTTTTGTCCGATAAAATTTTACATTTCAAAATCTACCATATTCGTATAGATATAAGAATATACCGGATATACATTAACGAAGTCAATTTCTCTTTTATGAATAAGATGTCAATCAAATTATGCAATAAAATTATACCATGAAATTTCGAAATTAATTCATCTTTCATTTGATCATTGTCTTAACTCATAAGCTAAATAAGTCTTAATTCCTATGACGACACTTTTCAACTTGACAATATCCTTACTAGAGTAAAGATCGAATTATTATCATACAATTATTATTATTGGAGTAAAACATGATTTTTTTTAGATCTAAAGTCATAAACCTGTTCATACTTAAAAGATTTGTTTTATTGTTAATGGCTATAAACCTCATCAGCCTATGCTTTTCTCAGTTTGGAGGTGGTCAAGGAACAGAAGATGATCCATATCAAATTGAAACAGCAGTTCATCTGTCTAATGTAAAAGATTCGTTAGGATTAAGTAATTCCCATCTTCATTTCGTTCAAACTGCGGATATTGATTTAGATGTCGAACCATGGAATGAAGGTAGTGGATGGGAACCAATTGGCTGTTTGGTTTTACAGTTTTTTGGTAGTTATGATGGCAACGGGTTTGTTATATCTAATCTATTTATTGATTTAACTGTCTTAGATACAGCTGATGAATACTATTTAGGGTTATTTGGATATACGAATGGTGGTGCTACCGTCAAAAATGTAACTCTTGAAAATGTGAGCATAACCGGTAATAGAGAATACGGCTTTGCAGGCGGCTTGATCGGGTATTCTAGAGAAACCGTTATAGATAGTTGTTCTGTGACCAATTTGTACATTGACCAATGCACAAGAACGGGAGGATTGATAGGTGAACAATCAGGAACGTCTGTGAGTAATTGTTATGTTAACGGAGGACTTCTGCAAACTTATCCATCAATATTTAATACACCCGTCATAGGAGGTTTAGTTGCTTATAAGTCCAGCGTTATTACCGATGCAGATATAAACTATATCCGTAATTCATATGCAATCATCACTATTAATACCCGAGGAGCTGATTATTACGGAGGTTTAGTCGGGTTTAATGCTCGCGGTAATATTGAGAATAGTTGGGCTTCCGGATCTATCATCGGCAACAACTATGGAGGTGGTTTAGTAGGAGTTATGGAACATGGAGATGTTTTAGACTCATATGCTTTCGTAGCTGTTAATGGCAATGAGTATGTCGGTGGACTAATAGGCAGTGGTTGGAACTCAATTGTCACTAATTGCTTTTCAACCGGTACAGTCCAGGGTAATGATAATACCGGAGGTATGATTGGATCCGGACAATTCACGGTTAATGATAGTTACTGGGATATAGATACTAGCAATCAAAATGACTCCGAAGGCGGATCAAGCAGAAACACCGATCAAATGTTAGATGAAGAAAATTATGATAATTGGGATTTTGACAACACTTGGTCGATTATTGATGATATTTCATATCCTTGGCTTCAATGGCATGATGAATACCATTATTCGATTCCAGGCCCTCGAAATCTGAGAGCAACAGTAACAGAAGGAACAATCCTCCTTAAATGGGATGCTCCCATAACTGTTTCCGATGACATAGATGTATTGGGATACAATGTATATCGTAACGGTGAATTAGTTAATCAAACAGATCTCATTGAAAATACTGAGTTTGAGGATAGTAACTTAGATAATTGGGTTTATTATAGTTATATGGTTAATGCTGTTATTGATGCAGATAACACCCGACATAACACAACTTACTCTTACTGGCGAGGCCCTACTGTAGCTTTTGCCGGAGGTACAGGAACCAGCAACGATCCTTATTTAGTTGAAACTCCAACCCAACTTTCCAAAATCCCTTACGCAATAAATGCTCACTTCAAACAGATTGACGATATTGATTTAGATGTTGCACCTTTCAATGAAAATGAAGGTTGGAAGCCAATAGGTCATATAGACGATCCCTTTACGGGTAGCTTTGATGGAGATGGTTACGGGATATCTAACTTGTTTATCAGCACCTACCATTTAGGTGATAATTTTGGTGATAATATCGGTTTATTTGGATATATCAGTCGGGCAACCCTTCGAAATATTAATCTTTATCACGTAGATGTTCAGGGCTTTTACTATGTTGGAGGGCTCGCCGGATACGTTCACGATTCGTCCCAAATAATTAATTGTCAAGTTTCTGCCGGTAATATCGATGCTTATAATACAGCGGGAGGTTTAGTAGGTTACGTCGAAGGGAGATATGCAAATTTATTGATTAAAGAATGCTTTACATCAGTAGATGTATACTCAGAAACAAGTTATGCCGGTGGTTTAGCAGGATATATTGATGGATTCGGAGGTAATCAAGTTGCTCGAGTTGATATGTGCGGAGCGAACGGTGATGTTAAATCTGTAGAAAGTCATGCCGGCGGATTAATAGGGCACTTTTATGTTGGTACTTTAACAAGTTCTTTTGCAGCAGGTAATGTCTCAAGCAGAGCACTTGATACCGGAGGATTAGTCGGTCATGCTAGAGATGTAAATATTTCCAACAGCTATGCACTCGGAGATGTTTTAGGAGGTAATGGATATACCGGTGGGCTTTTAGGAAGATTGTGGGACGGTAGAGCTACAAATTGTTACTCAGCAGGTAAGGTTAATGCAGTTCTTGATGTCAACATAGGTGGCTTAATTGGTACTAACAACAATGGTACTGTCAACGACAGTTTCTGGGATATAGATAATAGTGGATTAGCAGATTCAGATGGAGGAACCGGCCGAACTACATCTCAAATGTTAGAAGAAAACAATTATGATGCTTGGGACTTAAATAATAACTGGAGCATCGTAGATCAGTTCAGTTATCCTTATTTACAATGGCAGGATAGTTATTCATATAATATACCCGGTCCCAGAAACTTTATAGGTTCTTCCGGAGTTTTCGGAATAATGTTAACCTGGGATGAACCACCTATAACAGAAACTGATCCTGAAGGATATAATGTTTACCGTGACGGTCAGCTTATTAATGTCGATGAATATATCGAAAACACAGAATTTAATGATACCGGGTTAGAAAATTGGAGGATTTACGATTACAGTGTAACTGCTGTCTATCAAGTTGGAGATGTCAACATTGAAACAGGACCTAGCCGTTTTAGAGGTACTTCAGTATTTTTTGCGGGTGGAACTGGAACCCAAGATGACCCATATCTGGTTTCTACTCCCGAACATCTAAATGGTGTAAGATATGTTTTAGATATGCATTTTGAGCAAACTTCAGATATTGACTTAGATATCGAACCTTACAACAGCCAAGAAGGATGGAATCCCATTGGTAATAAAAGAACACCTTTTACAGGTCATTATGATGGTGATGGTTATAAGATATCAAATCTATATATAAATCGAACAGATCAAGAGAATCAAGGTCTTTTCGGGTATATTTCCGAAGCCTCATTAACCGATATGCATCTCAAAGATACTTGCATTTCAGTCTGGTCTTCACCTAGGGACAGCGTTCCGCAACCAAATTGGTCAACAAATTTCGGAATGCTCATTGGTTACTCAACTCATAGTGAGATAACACGCAGTTCTGTAGAAGGTATAATCAGAGGTGTACCGGGGACACAACATTTTGGCGGATTAATAGGACGAGCTCAGTACGGAAACATAATAAATCAATGTTATGCATCAGGAAAGATCGAATATACAGAGTCAATATTTTTAGAAGAATGGGGTCAATGGTTTCATTCTTACGAACCTTATTCCGGTGGTCTAGTAGGTTATGCATACGGTAATCATAATCATGGTGATACCGGTCTGTCAATAATAGATAGCTATTCGGTGGTAGCTTTAGTTGGAGGGCGACATCGTTTAGGGGGATTGGTTTCAAATTATTACAATCTCAATGTCGAAGCATCTTTAATCCGCAGCTATGCTGCAGGACCAATATTACCGACCATTGAATCCGGTCGATCCGGTGGTTTAGCTGCTAATATTAGCGGTACGCAAGTTAATTTGAGCTATTGGGATATTGAAACTACAGGTAAAACTGAGGGAGCATCTAACGCGAATATAGGTACCGGGCTGACACGGGAACAAATGACAAGACAGCTATCTTTTAATAATTGGGATTTCAATAATGTTTGGAACATTGAAGAAGGTTTAACCTATCCTTATCTTAATTGGCAGGATGGCATAGGTTATCATAATTTTCCAATACCTTTTAACTTAACAGCAACGCCGGATCCTACCGAACAGGTTATCTCATTGACATGGGCAGCTGTTGACGAACCACAAAGTTATAATATCTATCGTGATGGAGAATATGTCGGATCTACAGATCATCCAGAATCATTTTGGATAGACGATGATGTTACAATATATACAAACTATTCATACCAAGTTTCAGCAGTATATTCTATTGATGATCAAAATTTAGAAACCATGCAATCAATTAAAATTAAGAGCGTTTTAGTACTTCCTTTTGCAGGTGGTAACGGCACAGAAGGAAATCCTTACCAAGTTTCAACAGTAAATCACTTGGTTAATCTTCAGTATTTAGTAAATAGAAATTATCATTACATACAAACAGCCGATATAGACCTGAACGTCGAGCCTTGGAATACTAATCAAGGATGGAACACAATCGGAACTATAGACGAACCATTCACCGGTAGTTATAATGGGAATGGTTTTTCGATAGCAAATTTATATATTAACCGGCAAGGTAATGTTTTTTTTGAAGACGAATTCCAAGGTCTTTTCGGATATGTAAAGAATTCAGAGTTCAGGAATATCAAGCTCGTAGATGTAAACATAACAGCCATGAGATGTATAGGGGCTTTAATCGGTAGATTTTGGGATGATCAGGTTGGAACTCAAATCACAAATTGCTCCAGCACCGGCTCTATAAAAACTACTTACAGAGGCTCATCATATATGGGTGGATTAGTTGGTGAAGGTCGTGGAGAATCAAGACAAAGTCGAGGTCTTATTTCTGAAAGTTATTCTACAGTTGATATTTCAGGCGGTCCTACCAAAGGAGGTTACGCTGGAGGGATTGCGGGTTATAATCACTTTGTTAGAGTCGAATCATGTTGGGCTGACAGTGATATATTTGTTCGAGAATTTGCCGGTGGTTTAGTAGGCAGAACCTACGGCGGAGACATAATAAACAGCTATGCTCTGGGTAATGTCGAAGTTAACACCTTTTATGCCGGTGGTTTAGTATCTCTTTCAATGTATTCTAATATAAGAAATTCCTATGCTATGGGTAATGTTAGAGGTGGAACTTTTTTCATTAGTGGACTCATATCTTATTTTGGACCGGCTGATTATACAGTTGAAGAGTGTTTTGCCGGTGGTAATGTTACCAGTAATATCGCTTCATCCAGTTCCTACGGGGTTGCCGGATTAGTGGGCCGTAATTTTAATGGTGTAATAAAAAACAGCTATGCGTTGGGCAACGTCACAGGTAACAACCAGATTGGAGGGTTAATCGGCGTAAATACAGGACATGTAGCTTTCTGTTATTCAACCGGTCGAGTCACTGCAGCATCCCATGAAGACAGAGTCGGAGGATTAATCGCAGAAAACACCGGCGAAGTAGAAAGCAGCTATTGGGACATCCAGACAAGCGGACAGATGGAGTCTTTCGGTGGCATAGCTAGATCAACTAATCAAATGACTTATCCTTACAGTATGAACACTTATGAAGATTGGGACTTTAATCACACTTGGCGTCATTGTCGTTACGGTTTGCTGAACGATTACTATCCGGTTCTTCATTATCAATATTATATTCTTGATGTGCCTCAAGTTAATGTTAGAAAAGATGTAATCGACAATAATGATGTCATTTACATAACTTGGGATCCAATCGAAGATGCAAATTCTTATTATATTTATGCCTCTCAAGAACCATCTGCTACCGATTGGGGTGAACCGATAGATATAGTTGAAGAAACTGAATACTACGAACATCTCGAACCTGACACCAAAAGATTTTACCGCATTGTTGCAACTGTAGATGAAATAGATGGTCGTGGATTAGGCAATGATAATCAAAGAAAACGCTCCGCAAATCAAGATAACCTCAGATCTTCTCCTTAAAAAAACGCAGACCAATCAATAATATTCAAAAAAAAATAGGATTTCACAAATATTTCACTGATTTGCTCGTTCATTCGTATTAGACTGAATATTATCTTTACCAAAGAACAATATGGATTTAAATGCTATTTTCTTTTTCGTTTGCAATTATTGCCTGATGAATTAAGTCTTTAACTCCGTATCTCCAATCATTAATGCTGTAATACTCAAAAAACCGCCCCCAAATAAAGTACCTTCCCAATCTCTTCTTATTCCGGTGACTTTTTCCTTTTTATGTTCAATATAACCCTCTATAGCCTGATAAATGATACTATTGTCTTGAATATATTTTGTGTGTAAAGAATTATCTTTGAACAATATCTTAAAAACAGGCATTAAAATATAAATTCCAATTTCATGGCTTATCAAATCGATGTTCATTTCAGAATTCTTACAAGAAACACCAAAATTATTGGGATTATTATTTAGATTATTGGCTGATGGTAAGTTATCGGCACTCGCTGCTGGTCACCAGTAATACGAAAGATTCACCTTACGATATCCGGAAATTCTCCAGGTTAGGGCGAAATGCCGGTGAATATGACGATCTGTCTTCCGGATCATTCCAAACAAAATCATCCAGCTGTACAGGATGTCTGAGAGTTACCTTAACCATTGAACCATATTCAAGCCAAGAACCGGGAGAGCCAAGACCATTGATAATTAGTATTTGAATCTATTACAAAATGATATTCTACTCGCCCTAACAAAATGAGAAACAATTCTATATGGATACGAGAAACCATTGTGTTTTGTCGTCCGGATTAAAAAAGTATTGAACACACCAACAGATTGATGTCAGGTTCAATAAAACAAATACTATAATAATTAGAACTGTAAAGTAGCAACTTTAGATAATAAATATTCTCAGGATAATTCATTGAATTCCATAACCCATACAGGTAATACTTTAGCGAAAGAATTTAATATTGACAAATAAGGGGTCAATGCCATAATCACCTGTAAAAAAGACACCTTGCAGGATGTATTTGCTGTCTTTCATTAAGAAAACGGCTTTTTTGAATAAGATTGAATAGTTTATAACTAAGAGGTAGATAATGAGAAAAAGAAGATCAATAAAAGCGGGACTCCCTCCCGGTTCAATGGTATATGTCGGTAAAGACGTAGTTGACCCTCCCCGTATCACCCATATCAGCTATGATGAAGAAGGCTGTAAGACTCAGGAACTGCCAGATTTTAATGAAGCTCATTTTTCAACAACAAAAGAGAAATATAACTGGATTAATATCACCGGTTTGAGTAATGTTCAACTGATTAAGAATATCGGGGACTATTTCAAGTTGCATGTTCTTACTCAAGAGGATATCCTTAACACCGAACAAAGAGCTAAGCTGGAGTCTTATGAAAGTTATACTTACATAGTATTAAAGATGTTATATTATGATAAGGACAAACGCACTATTAACGGAGAGCAGTTAAGTATAGTTTTGATAGGAAATACGTTAATTACATTCCAAGAGTTTAGGAGAGATGCTTTTGACGGTGTCAGAGAGAGAATAAAGACTGCCGGAACACGCATCAGAAAAAATAAAGTCGATTTTTTAGCTTATGCTCTCATGGATGCAGTAATAGACAACTACTTTCTAATTATGGAGCAGATGGGAGATAACATTGACGAGCTTGAAGTGACCATCCTCAATAACCCCAATCAACAGGTGATGAAACAACTATATGCTTTGAAACGAAATATCGTCTTAATGAGAAAAAGTGTTTGGCCTTTACGAGAGGTTGTTTCTTCGATGGAACGAATGGATAAGTTTGTTTTTCATAGCAATACAAAGGTTTTTATCAGAGATTTATATGACCATACAATACAAGTATTGGACTCGAACGAAAGCATGAGGGACATCGTAACCGGATTAGTTGATATCTATCTGACAACTATCAACAACAATATGAGTTCAGTAATGAAAGTGCTAACAATTATCTCGACAATATTTATCCCTTTGACCTTTATTGCCGGTGTTTATGGGATGAACTTTCTCTTTATGCCGGAATTAGAGTGGCGTTGGAGCTATCCCGTTATTTTGGTAGTTATGGTTACTATTGCTATTGGCATGATACTCTTTTTCAAAAATAAGAAATGGTTGTAGATAGCGATAGATATAGCATTGAAGATCATTTATTGATATATGGTAAAAGCAATATTTTCATACCAGTAAAGGAAATTGTATTATGAGATCGCTAACTCAGTTCACAAAACAAGTTAACTACCTCTATAAGTGGTTGTTAGATGAGTAAAAGAGTATTCCGTGGGTGCTCGAAATCCAGATCCATTGATTAAGAGTATATAGACGTGTTATTTATATTTGCATGTTTAGCATTATTTTAACCGCAATAAAAAAAACTCCCAAATGCCAGATATATGTCACTTCTGCTCGTTTAGATATAAACTACAGCAAACACAACCAATGGTATACTCGTTTATGATCTTTGCCTTTATTTGTAAGTCCAATAGCAACGTTATCTAATCTGGTTAACGATATTCAACTAACCCGATATTCAGCATTTAATCAATAAAATTAAGTAATTGATTATGAATCAGCAAAGTGCTTATATGAAAATCTCTGTAGTGGTAGTATGACGTGATGTCAAAGCTTCGGCATACCCTATCTCATGGGAAACATTTGCTCTTCCTTAGCCTACGGCACTTGTGTATTGACCGGATACTTCCGTATTTCTAAAGCTATTGCTAGTAGTTAACTCCTTTTGATATCCCACCAAGCCGTCAAAATCTTAGCTACTACTCACACTTCTTATGATGTAGCAATTAATGATAAATGAATAATAACTTTACCAACTGAACAAACCTAAGACCACCGGTCATTCATAGGGCTGATAAGCCAGAACAACTCGCCACTCGCGGTCGTGAAGCGTCACGGTCTGCCAGATAGCCGTCTTGATTGTTTTTACGCCGTTGATGGGCGCGTTAAATATGTAATTACCCATGCCCGTCCGATCTGAAACTATCTTCCTACCCAAGGTGAGCAAGCTTTCGTGGTCAGCATATAGAGGGTCGCTGAAGAGCATCAGGCCCCGTTCCTCTTCGTCCTGGTCGTAAAGGATGAGACCGTCAGTTTGCATCACCCACAGCTCATAATTCTCTGGAATCGTGCTTTCCCTGAGCAGATATTCAAAGAGAAGCTCGGGACGGATCAATAAACTGAGGAAACCGGCGAACATATTATCATCGTCGTAGAGCGGTCGGGCAATGCTTACCGCCATGAATCCCTCTACTGATGTGAATGCGGTGCTGAGAAGTGGCTTTGGTTTTTTTAGCATGTCAACTACATGTTCCTGTTCGTTGATATCGGAGTTCTCAGCATTCCGGTAATCGCTCGGAGCAATATACCGCAAGATACCATCCACATCGACAAAAGAAGCCGTTATTACATCGTTGTTCCTTTTGAGTATCTCGGCAAGGAGAGCCCTGATTTCCACTTCATTTTTTACAGGGTCGGGACTATTACCAATAGATGCTGTCAGAGATTCTTCTATTGCCTTCAGTCTTTTTTCAAGCTGAGGGATGAAACGATCAAGAGAAAGAATCTGCTGCTTTGTGGTCGGGACATCGGTAAACTGAATCTGTGCCAGAAACATCCACCAGTCCAGACGGGACAACTTTTGGTAATGGGCAAGACGAAGACCGCCAAACTCGTAGCTAACCTGCCCGGCATCACTTTTCAGGGCTTGTGATACGGCTTCCTGCAAGGAAGGGCTGCCCTGAAGAAGCGGGTTCATAAAAATAAAATCTCTATCTCTGTCCAGCATGGTATTCCCTTCCGAATCCAATACAAACCAGGTATAATTGCTCGGTAGAGAAAAGTCTCGGTTCAGCATGGCATGTAAATCATCCAGATAGACAGAAGCTCCCAGGGCACCGGTCACCTTCCCGTCGAACATAATGGGCACTGCCATCAAGGCCGCTTTCTTTCCGGAAGCACGGCTGTGAATCGGAAATCCACATACTTCATTTCCGGCAAATAAGGATTCGAAATAAGGTCGATCTTTCAGGTTGAGGTTGGTATAATCTAACTCGTAAGTATAGTAATTCCCATCGGGCATGACGAAAAAATATGTTCCGGGTAACCGGGATTTTAGGTGACCAAGGTACTCTTTGATCCCCTGCCAGTCACCCTGCTTTGCCTCTGGAGTCAGTGATATGAGCTCGAGAGAGGCCAGCGTTGTTTCAATAATTCTGTCCAAATAGTGAGTCGCCAAGTTAAGAGTCGTTTCAGGCCCGACAATTAACGTCTTCTCCGAAGAATCTTTTGTTTCCCCTTCTCCGAAAATCGCAGTAACAGGAAACGTCATTAACAATAAAAATAGGGCTATGCTACTGATTAAAGACTTAACTGTCATTTTTTCTTCCTCCTTTGTTACAGTAACTGAATTAAACAATGTATATCAATTTGCTGACGTATACTTTGCTGGCCAAAGTGATCCGTGATGAGAAACAATCTCTCAGAATCGCTTTGTCACTGTGTTCTCAGTAGGTTGTTTATATTGGCGCGAGGCAAATAAGTCCGGTATATTCCCGCAAAAGTACCGTCCTGTTTCATCTCGTTCAGAACTACCTGCCATTGCTGGACGGTTTCAGGTGAGGTTCCCTTGGACATTCCGATATAGAAATAGTTCCGTTGCACTGTAAATAATGGCTCCAGGTCGTCCATTGTATATCCGGCATTTTCCACTATTTCAGGAATGGTTATATCAGTAAAAATCGAGAGTTCTACTTCCCCTCTCATGAGCAGATTTACATTATCGGTAGGATCCTGGGAACTGACAAGGTTCGTGAAACCTTCCCGATTCAGAAGCTGTTCGGTCCACCATTCCGAGGTAGTGGCTATAGAGGAGACTTGTTTTGCCTCTTCCATGCTGCCCACCTTCATGTCCGATCCCTTTCGGGTGAAGAATATAGCGCTGTTTTGCCCAACTGGTCCAATCCAGTGAAAGAGATCTTCCCGATCCGCAGTACGATCCATGCTGAATATTACAATATTGGGGTGAATTTGTGCCATATTGTATGCATTCTTCCATGAGGTCAGAGTTATCTTATCGGGGATTTCCAAACGAGACGTAATCTCGTAGACCATGTCGGTAACTAATCCCGAAGGCCTGCTGTCTTTCATAAACGTGACGGGAGGATATTCCTCGGTCACCAGATGCAGTATGCCGGGAGATGTCTCGGTGGGGAACCACTTTCTGTAAATATCATCAAATGACCCGTCTCGCTTCATAGTATCTAGCTGCTTTTGCCAGTGTTCAACGAGCTTAGGTGCTGTGTCAGGAGAAAAAGCAATGTAGGACATATCAGTTGACATGGTAAAGATCTTCTCCACGGAGTTGAGTGGAACACCAGCCTGCTCGATCAGACTGGGCATAACCGTGTTGCTGCTAACAAAAAGCTGCGTTTCACCACTCAAAAGGGATCGAAGAGCTTCCTCTTCCGTAGCGTGGCTTTTCAAGTTGACAAACCCCTCTTCCTTCAAAACTTGTTCAGTATAATAATCACCAACTGTGGCGATCATTGAAACTTTCCTGGCATCATCAAGAGTTACGATACTGATTTCTGAACCTTTCAAGCCGTAAAAATTCGAGTTCAACACTGATATGGGACCGACCCACTGAAGATGATCCTTTCGCTCACGGGTCATGACTGTCGAATAGAGTGCTGTATTTGGTTGTTCCAAGACCTCTTTCAAACCATCATCCCAGCTAACTACTCGAATATTCGCTTTTGTGCCAGTTCGTCGTATCAGTTCCCGAACAACTTCCGTCGCCTGGCCTGTTATCTCACCACCGGCAGTAAAGTTAAGCGGTGCATATTCTTCTGTCATGATGGTCAGGTCAACTGGTTGTTCGATATGACGACCGGCGTTGCTTGCACATCCGAAAGTAATCAGAATGAGTGTTAACCAGAAAATAATCCAGGTTTTTCTCAGCAACCTGTTGATCTTCCCCTTTTTAGCATCCAATATTGTTTTAAACGTACAATAATTATTCATAAATCCTCACTTACACATTAGTTTATTTTTTAATAGTAAAACATCATTTTGAGTCAAGTTTTTTTTATAGATGATTTATTTCCAGGAAGATCGCTTCAATTTTCCAGCGGCTTAGAGTAAAGTCGAAAAAATGAGAGAATTGTTGTTTTAGATTGATTGCTAATTATCTTAATAATAAGTGTTTAAGCTTAAATAAAATAGTGGTGAATAGTGGGATTGAACTACTGAGTTCATGACTAACAGGTCAATTAAGAGTAAAGGGACGTAATGCCCATATTCTCATACGCAAAAAAAATACATATATATCTGCACTGGCAATAAATAGAATGCCAAATAAATGTCATTTCTCCTCGTTTTAAAAATAATTTACGACGAACACAACCAATGGTATACTCGTCATGATCTTTGCCGTTATTTGTAAATCCAATAGCCACCGGCATTATTGCCTGCAGTTCTAACCCTATCCGCACCATAACAATTACTGACATTATCAAGATGTTATGCGTTTCTATCTGCCAAAGATCATCTTTACTTCCATCACCTCCTGCAAAATACCCTTTCAACTCCACAGTACCGGCAAGTATATATATACCCAGTAACAATACCCAAATTATACATTTAGTAAATCTAAAAGTCTAGGCACAAAATATGCAGTCTATCAAACGATTTCCAATAATCATCCTGTTATCATTTATTATATTTTTTGTCATGACAATATGTCTATTTCGGTTCAAAAGTATCCATCTTAAATAACAAAACATGGGGATAAATATGATATTGCTAAATGGTAAGAACTTAATGCATTAATATGGTTAGTTCAGCTTTTGAAGTTACAACTTAGCTCTTGTTTATGGTTGCTTATTATTGTAGCAAGGAGATGAAGCACTGAGAATAAAGTTGCCAATATAGTCTGTATAATTATCTTGTTAGTCAGAAGCTAATAGATTTATAGTTTTCTACATAGATATTGATAGTGAAGTAAAATTTTTGCTTTTATAATTAATTTACTTCTCTTCATGATGATTCTCTACCGGACTTGGCAGAGACTAAAGACAATCTTAAAGTAAAAGGAGTATAACAATGGCAGAAGAAAATAAAGCTACTTTCAGGAATTACTTGTACCTAATTATTCTAGGTATAGCATTAATCGTTTTAGTATATACTTTGGTGCAAAGAGGCGGGTTAACTTGTACGCAATCAACATGTTACTCTGTTGATCAGATAGAGTATGAAGACGGTTCTTACCGAGGAATCTTCGCAGATCGAGATGAAATCCAGGTAAATGTGCAGTTTACAATCAAAGATGGAATTGTTACTGCCGCTCGTTTCCGTCATTTGAGAAGAGACGAAAACTACAATATAGATGCAGAGGAAGATCCATATAAATCGGTTGTGGGAATGTATCTCGAAAGTCTCGAATATCTCGTGGGAAGAAAACTCAACGACCACTTGCCGCATCTCTATAACCCCGAAAAGTTCGTCGATACTGAAATCGACGGCTACACTTCCGCAACAATAAGAAGCTCCAAAATTATATCAGCCATTAGAGACGGATTAAATAGAGGTGTCTACGCATATTAGTTATTAACTATCAAATACCTCAGATTTCTTAGCAGCTAAATTACCGGCAAAATGAAACAGATTATCCTTGATCCCTTCAAATAATCATTTCTACCCCTCAACTGGAACATGCACTTATAAACTTGGTCAAACTTTATTACCTGTTATTTTGACTAATATGGAGCACTTTTCATTGCCATCTACATCCTTTTATGTTGATTGTAACAATATCCCTTCTTCAGGTTGATAAAGCGGAAGTTTACTTTTATACTTTAAATTGTACTCCATAACTCGCCTCGTTGGTGTAAAAGATCCTTAGACTATATAAATCATCTTCCATAAATAAGCCATCTGATTGAATGCTTTCTGACTCTATTTTGCCGGCTAAAGCCAGCGATCCGGCCGGCTTCAGCCGGTATTTAACAAATTCTCCATATCTTTTCCCTGTTTGACATCCGCTTATTCAATTTAACTTTTTTCTTGTTCTCTATCCAATTTATGTTTTTCAACCTCTTGCTAACTGAAGCCAATGATCCGGAAACTAAGGTATTTAGATCTGCTAATTTTATATTCTCTCACCGGATCACTGACTTTTTAACCCATATAATATTTTTTCTATTTCCCCGGGGCAACAGTTAGGGAATAACCCTGGAAAGACGAAACCCGAAGTTGCTGCTGCGAGACGTAGCGTAGTTGGTACTACGAGAGGAAACAGAGCAGTAAGACGCATGGAAGTTCCAGCTACTGTCGCGGACCCTTCCTCCATTCCACCTTTTACTATTGGACCTGGCTTATACAATTCAGATGAATTACCAAGAGGACAAATGCTTGTAAACATGCTTTACTATCAAATTCTACAACTAAATTTCAATTATGATATCGCCAATGTTCGCTGTAAGAAACGGTGGTATTACTAATCATTTTCCTCCCCATAGCAGAGATATGAACGTTTGAATCGACTGTTTTGGCATACCACTCACCGTTATCGGGATTATAATGATAATGCATAATCATATCGATACCGGTTACAAAACGAGGATTTTTATCCGGTGAAAATTCTTTTAGAATCGGAGCTCCTGACTTCTTATCAAGCCATACTGTACCTGAACTTTTCTTTTTACTCTCTTCATCACGATAAGAAAAATCAAAACCGATACAATCAAAACCGCTTATCTGCTTATCTTTTCCATTATTTTTTAAGGTAAATTCCTCACCCGGGACATGAAAGAACATACCGCTGCGAGTGGGTGTATTATCTCTTTGCAGTATCTCTATATACCTTTTAGAGGCTTCTTCTAAGGATTCCTCTTGCCCGTTGATTGAGGAAGTCACAAGTTCATTGATGATAATCCCTTCATATAAGTTGTGTTTAACAACCAGTTCCGTGCTACCTTCTAATTCTTGACTCTTCAAGTTCTTAGTTTCGGACGTGGTTGTGGTTAATCGAGGTATCCAATTCCAGTTTTCAGCAGCAATTTCCATTGCTTTTTCCCACAGAGATTGCTCTGCACTTAAGACAACTATCATTGCTAACATAGAAATTACGGTCATTATTTTTTTCATTTTTACTACTCCTTTTTTATTTCAATTCAATAGTATTGTTATAAGGCATCATATTTATTAGTTTGTAATCGGGATCTATACCAATTTTCGTTGGGTTAGAGCTTACCGTTATACTTAATTCGGTCTCTTCTTCTGTAAATCTTAAATATTCCGAGTAAATAGGACGGCTGATTGAACCTCCACCTCCAAAAACCCGATCATACACCACTACCTCTATCCAATCGTTTAGTTCAGCTTTTTCCGTATTCCCCAAACCATCGGAATAATACTTAGCAGTTGATATCACTGCATTAACGGTATACGTACCGTCGTCGTTCTTTGTCTTGACGGCATCTTTGATGCTGTTATCATAAAGGGTTATTTTCATGAACGAGTCATCAAGAAGATACTGTAGTGAATCGGGAATGTTAATGTATTCGAACAGTTCTAAGGTTGTTGTATAAGGCGGCTCTTGGTATCTCTTGTCGGCAACAAATCTTTTCAGAGCATTGTTTAGAGTATCTTCACCGATGTATTGACTCAAGCCATAAAATACCATAGCTCCCTTACTGTAGTGTATATATTGCTGTCCTTCGTCAAGATATACAGGATTCTCTTCTCTGCTTTCAGAAGATCTTCCGGCCAGATAACGGGTCAAATCATACAACAACTGCTGTCTGAACAAATCTCTTGAAAACTCATTTTTCATGACCATTAATGCGCTGTATTGAGTAATTGCTTCCGCTAACGTCAACGCCCCTTTAACATTAGCACCTATCACCTGATGAACCCACCATTGATGTGCAACTTCATGTGCCGTAACCATAAAAGGATAATCAACCTTATCTTTTCGAATATCGGCGATAAAACCGATTGATTCCGAGAAAGGTATCAACGTTGCCAACGACTGGGCAAAAGAACCATAACGTGGAAATTCAGCTATCCTCAGAACATTATGAGGATATGGTCCAAAGGCATTCTCATAGTATGTTAACGACTGTTTCACTCCGTTCATCATCCTGTCGATATTATAATCATGTTTGTCATGGTAATATATTTCAATATCAATGTCGTTGAATATCTCTTTTTGGACGGAGTATTTTGCTGATAGAATTGCATAATAATTGACCATTATGCCGTTCAGTTTGTAGTGGAAATAGTTTCTCCCGCCGTCAGACCAATTTCTTATCAAATCGCCGGAAGTTAATACTGTTTGCTCTTCTGAGGTGCTTATCACCGCTTCATAAGTTATCCAGTCTGCATCATGAGATACGTAGTTGCGAGATAAACCTGCCGGGTCATCTATCTCTCTAAATGGCTTTTTATCCGGGAGATCATATCTTTTTCGTGTGCGCGGCGAAAGTATTTCGAAACGATCGTTATAGCCAATACTGGGAAAATAGGTACTGTGAATAAAGGTCCCGTTCTTATTTATAAATGAATTCTCACTCAGAGAAAACCCTCTGCTTATTATTGAGGCAGCAAAATCGAGGTTTATTAGCTCATTAGGCATCAGGGGGTCTGTAAATTCAAAGATATAATATCCAAAATCTTCATCTTTAACTGTTAGACGGTGTTCTCTATCAAATAACAGCTTTTTCTTTTCGACGGAACATGGCACCATAACATGAATTTCTTGAATGGGATCAGCAGTCTTATTTTGCAGGCTATAAGTTCCTTGATAGTGGATATCTCTTGAACAAGGATAAATATCAACCTTCAAATTGACATCAGTTATCTTAGGCTGTGCTAAATCGGCATATTCACTGAACTTTCGTTCAAATTCAGCCGCTGCCCTTTCAGCTCTCTTGGGAGACATATAAGCGTTCAAGACGTTGGTATTATAGAAGATATAACCCCCTGTAAGAACAAAAAGAAACAGTATAACAACAGCAAAGATATAATTATTTCTATATTTCATTCTCCCCCATAACCGTTGGAAACTGAAATCATTCTTTCCTCTTCTCCGGTTTATTACCGTAAAGTAAACGATAAGAATTGCTAAGAATGACCAATAAATAGTGAACCATATATACCCGGTAAGATTATTGCCCAAACTGTTTATATCGGAGAAAACAACTCGAGGAGTGGTATTAAATTGCAGTAAAGTGTGATGAAGACCCATTTGCTCCGTCAAAGGCTGCAGCAGAAATATAGCGATAAAAACAAAATGTGCTGCATATTTATTACCTATTATCTCATGAATGAAAAGGCAGAGGATAGTGGCTATAATATAGTAGGGCATATTTATCCCGAACAGTAACGATATATAAGTGTTTAACTCATATTCGGTATAACCTCTTGCTGTCTGATAAACTAAACCTGCTACGATAAAGGTAGTCAAAAGAAAGATTTGCAGTATGATAAGGGCAGTTAGTTTAGACAAATAGAAGCTCAAATTACTGGTAGGTGTGCTGTCTAAAAAGCCGTCATATTTGAAATCTTTGCTTTTCCAGGATAGTTCACCGGTATATAGGGTAATAATTAGGAACATCAATAGTGGTATTGACAAAGCGATTGCTTCTGCTACATTATAGGTAACGGGTAGTGTCCTTGTGTTATAGATAGTTCCGTGTTGAATAACAATCAAAACCGTGAAAGCTATCCCGCATATAGTTAATAGATACAACGGGAAAGATTTGAAAATCAATCTAAGATTAAAAGTCAACATCGTAAAGAACTGTCTTATCGATGTGGTTAGACCGTATCTTATGGGCGGGATTACAAAATCTTCCGGAACAGCAATCTTTTTACTCGCTTTTTTCGTTTTCGAGTTATCGGTGCTAATCCATTTTAAGTTGAATTTCACAACGCACAAGCATAAGATAATTATTCCTATTCCCACCCATATAATTCTATTCCACAATAATAGACCTATTAAAGGGATCGGCTGTGTGTTTCTTTGAGCTACAGACCATAATCTGGTAACTTCGGAAAGAGCACTAATCCCGAAAGGATCTATCAGTGAAGCTACTAACCGATTTTCAATGTTTCCTATATAATTCCTGCCTATCAGATATGCGGTCAGAATAAAGAAAGAGGCGACATACACATAGGCGGATTTCTTAGTAATAAGGAAAACACCCAATAAAATTGATCCTATCAAAATGATATTGGGTATAATGATATGTGTAAGAGGAGTTAAATAATTAAGTAATTGTGGTTTCATGAAATATTCACCTTCTATCCAAGGCATGTAAAAGGCGATAAACATGCCTAAAACCATCATTAAATTAATGACCCCAACGAGAAGCATATTGGCAAAAAAACGGGCTGTTATATAAGACCATTTACTAATAGGCTTAGTGAAGAAAAAATAATAAGCCTTGTTCTCCATATCTCTGCTGAGCATACTGCTGACGAACGAGGCAATTATAAAAATAAGAAAAATGCTGACTCTTTCCATTAACGTAGTATTCACAAAGGCTGAGTTTAAAAAGACCCTCTCACCCCCGCTGATTATTGATACGGAAACAGCGGAAAAAGCTCCACCGAGAATATTAACCAATAAAAAGCCGAAAAGAAATAATATTATGCCAAAGATATAGGTAGAAAGCTGCTTAAGCCTGAAATCTAGTTCAAAGAAAAATATTTCTCGCCACATCTTAACCACCGTTTTCTTCTTTTCTGTTTCGGTTAATCGTTAGAAAATAGACATCTTCCAGCTCGGGATTAATCGAACTAAATCCCTCTATCTCCTCATCAGAATGAGCATGGATAAGGATTTCCCCTAAATAAAGCCTTGAAGATACAATATTGAAACGATTCTGATAATCTTCAAGAGCTTCCTTAGCTATCACTCTTCTTTTGATTTTACCTATATACTGATCTATTGTATTTTGCGGATTATCAATCAGCAAAACCCTGCCCTGATCAATGATAGCCATGTTTGAACACAATTCTTTTACATCATCAACTATGTGAGTGGAAAGAATTATAATTGTCATTTCTCCGACTTCACTAAGAAGATTATGAAAACGATACCTTTCTTCGGGGTCAAGACCGGCAGTAGGCTCATCAACGATAACCAGCTTAGGTTTCCCTAACAAAGCTTGGGCTATACCAAAACGTTGTTTCATCCCTCCGGAAAATGATCCCAGCTTCTTGTGTCGCACATCGTAAAGGTTCGTCTTAGCCAGAAGATATCTTATACTCTTTTTCCGTTCAATTCTATTGGTGATACCTTTTAAAACCGAAAAATGATCCATCATATCCCATGCTGATATTTTTGGATAAAAATCGAATTCCTGAGGTAAATAACCTAATACTTTTCTCATTTCAGTCTTATCTTTGTTGATGTCTAGACCGTTAAAAAACAATTCACCTTCACAGGGTTCCTGCAAAGTTGCCAAAATTCTCATCAATGTTGATTTACCCGCACCATTTGGCCCTAAAAGTCCAAACATCCCATTTCCGATACTCAGGTTTATATTCTGTAAAGCCTGAGTTCCGTTGCGGTAAGTATAAGATAAGTTACTAATCTGTAATTCATTCATTATAACTCCGTGTTTAGATATTTTCCTATTTTTATTGCAATATATATGCCAACACAATAAACCACAAAAATTATTAGATATAAGATGTCTGTTATTATTGTTATTCTGCCACTTATATCATCATGATATCTTCATGATAAATTTTCCTGCCTTTTGAACGGAGAATGTTTCACATCATTTATATCAATTCGATATAATTCCTATGCACATATGATATAAGAAATCATACAGAATAAAATTAAGATTTTCAGTAAGTGAACCCATAATACACCATTTGGCATACAGAATGATAATGGGAATTGTTTAGAATAAGCAATGATCATAAAAATCATATGCTGAATAGGACTGCAACGGAAAAGGTTATATATAGCTAATACAATTATCAGTGTCTGTCGGGTGATATTACTTCACAAACAGATATAAATGCCGTTGTAAATACTGCCAATGCCCGTATGGGAATAGGCTGAGAAATTGCCGGTGATATTCACCGTAAGGCAGGTCCCGAACCGGTAAAAACGCTGTCCTTTAGCACCCGTTAAATCGTTAAGGGGTGTTTACCAAAAGATATAACTTGCCCAACAAATATGTGATTCATTGCCCGGAAGCTATTGCCGGATCAGATAAACAGGAAGAATAACTGTTAGTATTTTGTTGTCATTGCTCTTTTTGCGGCAAGTTATTGAAAGTGTAGACTAATCTTCAAGAGCATTAATCCGCTTAATACGAAAAAGTATATCGCTAGCTGCACAATTGGCTAATTCTTTTTTCAATATTTTAGATGTTATGCAAGCAAATTTCATTCGTTAATTTAGTTGCTATTCACTTTCAAAATCGATAATCTGTCGACAGTAACTCTTCTGAGTTTTTACCGGTTCCTTAACGAACATATAATAAAGGTCTTATCTAATCTTTGCAGTTCCTTACTTTAATAAGCTCAGCTGTGACACTTACTGCTATTTCAAAAGGGGTTTTAGAACCTATAGAAAGTCCTACCGGAGCTGATACTTTTTGTAAATCTTGATCCGAATAACCTTTGTTTTTAAGAATATCGAAAGTCTGTTTTACTTTATCCTCACTGCCAATCATTCCCAAATATCGGCAATCCTTTCTAAGACATTGTTGCAAAACGAATTCATCGTATTGATGTCCATAAGTCATTATTACAATATAGATTTTATCGGAAAAAGGAATAATCTTAGATAAATCTTCATATCTGCCAAGAGCTAACTCTACTCCCTGTGAATAAGATTCAGGAGCAAGCTGCTCTTCCCTGTTATCGATAACCGTAACATAAAATCCACACAGATGAGCTATTTTTGCTAATGCTTTACCACAATGGCCACCGCCTATGATAAACAGCTTGTTTGAATGAAATTAAGGTTCTATGTATATCGTCGCTGTTCCTCCGCAAATCATACCTGTTTGCAGTTTTCCTACTGCCGGATTTTCTTTCACTTCGTCTATTAAACCTTCTTTATTCAAACTGACAGTCATAATTGTTGTCTCTGAGGGTTGCTTATCCTTTATAAACTCTATGACTTTATGTTCCAACTCTCCTCCACCTAAGTTCCCTAAAGGCGGTTTATCAACCGTAACAGCCAAATGCATTCCGGCCGCAGCAGGTGTTGAGCCGTCGGTATAAACAACTATCGCTTGCCATACGGGGGTTTTGTTCTTTGTCATCTCGGTTAATCTATTGTAATACTCTTGGTAATTAAACACTGATTCAATCTCCATAATCGTGTAGTTATTATTTTCTTTATACAGCAATGCGAATCTCATTAACAGGTCAAGCTTTTATTGCCCTAATTGTCCCTATTCTCCTAGCTCAGCCACTATTCCAACCCTAAATTATAAACACCCCTAATGTCGCCCTATTAGCCTGGTCTACTAACTTAGCCCAATAGCTTACCATTAGGATGAGTAGGAGTCGGATACCATTCGACTCCTACTCATCCTAATGGTTTCCTAATGGAAAACGATAATTCCAGGAAGAGATAACTTTTATATAAAGGGTATATAAGATCAAATAGATAATATCTTTTTCCTGTAATCATAGAGAGCTGTATGTTGGTCGTTATACCAGTTCCATATATCATCAAAAGTTTTGTCCTGCTCATAAAAACTATCAATGCTATTAAGCAATCTCTTGGATTGTATTTTTGATTGTTTCTTCATTTACCGGACACATCATCATTCCTTCAGATGTTTTTTGTTTATTTCAATTGAAAAGTATCCACCTAAAATCATTAATTATGGAGGTACTTATGAGATTAGCAAAGGGCAAGGACTTGATAATCCACCAGGTTAAGATGGCATCAGCCAATTTCTTCATCTTGCAGGGATATTCTGATACCCTGACCACTAAATTGTTAGTTTAGAGGACCTCGCTGTATATATCTCTGATTTAGTGGTCAGGGCGGAATAATCTATCCCAAAGATCCTATAAACAGAGTTACAGAGTGTAGAAAGAAAACAGCAACTGTGGTATCGTTATCGACTGACAGATTGGAGTTAAACAAAATAGTATCATAACAAATTAAAATGCTAAAAAAAAGAGACCGAGGAGGAAGAGGAGTCTTCTTTGATTTCTCTTCTTTCTCAAAGTCATTGACAAAAATAGTAAGGTTATGGACAGTGGATCTTAGGTCGCTTATGAGGTGTCCTGAAATAGGTGGACTAAAAAGGAGACCAAAATGAATAATAAAAAGTCAATAAGCAACCACCTCAGGCTTCGCTACAGCGAAGCCTTCAAAATCAAAGTAGTAGAGGAAAT
>PWOA01000020.1 GCA_003564155.1 Candidatus Cloacimonadota bacterium | reverse complement strand
TGTAAAAAGGGCATCAGCATTACCTATCGGTGTCCAGCCTTTGTCACCGTCCCACGTTTGAATACCGTCGTCACCAGTAGGGAATGTAATGTCTTCAGTCTGTTCAAAATGGTTACTCCATACACCAGTGTTTTGACTGATCCAGTTAAGGTTTTGCCAATTATCTATTTTATATGGGTCACCACTTGTTCCCTCCCCAGACGGCTTTGTAGCCGTCTGGCCCCACAGTCCTATACATACTATCATCATTAAAAAAAATATTAAGGTTTTAGTTTTCATTATCTTCTCCTTTTTAAAATAAAGTTATATCCGACAATAAAAATATTGTCGAGAGTATATGTTATTAATATTTGAATTTACATTTATAAATACATTTTGGTTCTGCAATATAATATTACAGATATAAGTATTAAGTATCTCTATATTCTCTTTATATTATATCAAACCGAGAAAAGATGTCAATAAATATATTCAGGTATGCGAATATCATATAACGGTAAATTCGGGACATATTAAAAGCTGTTACTAACGATGACAGTTGTAAGTTCAAGTATAATTATAACTTAGATTATATTACAAATTTCTTTAAGTGATCAAGGATCAGCTATCAGATTAATAATATTTTCTTGTGATTCAGCTCCACTGATGGTAATATTATCTTGATTGATAAGGCTTCCGAATGAATCAACTCTCCAAATAATTTTTTGATCTGTGTATGGTGTAAGATCCGGTCCGGAATATAAGATTTTATAATCACTATCTTCAATAGGGTAAAAGTCTTTATGCCATATATATTCATAGTCTGCATTAAAAACTAAAACCCTATAGTGGAGGGCATCTTCTGTTCTTAGCCATTTGAATTCCAGTTCATCAGGAGAGGCGTAAACATTGTTTTGGGGTGCTGTCAAAAATGGTTTTTCGAGTAAATGATAGCTAACTGTGTCGGAAGTGCTGTAGTAGCCGTTAGTCAGGTATAGTTCTCCATAATATGACCATTTTTGACCTACCGGATTAAGTTGTTGTATCTGTTTATCTAAGAATTCCTGGGATTTAATTTGTGATCGTGATAATGAATCAACAACCATAAGAGGAGCATAATCTCCGTAGCGATATATTTTCATATGATCGATATCCGGGTCATCAATTCTTTGCCATTGTATTCTTATCCAGTCTCCATCCGGAACGGTATCTATACCATTATTACTATCATTAATTTTTTCACCTTGAACAGATATGTCATCTCCGGTATCTCCTAAGTGTGGTATGAAAACCGGGTTATCCGGTATTCTTTTATCTGAGGATAATACTTCCTTACCGCTGCAACCGATAAGTATTAAAGAAAGTAAAATAGCAGCAGCAACAATCAGACATATTGTATTACAAGTGAATAACTTAATATTATCTAAAGGTTTCATTTTAATGACTCCATAGTTGTTCATTTAGAGATTATTATACTGTATTTATCAAAAATAGACTCTTAACCCAACCCGGTGAGAATTGCCAAGTACATTGGTAACAAATGCATAGTCGATGTTTAGGTCAAAGAAGCTGACGGTTAATCCCGAAGACATATTTTTGTTACTATAACCAATCCTTCCGGCAAGGATTTGATCATACTGATACTCGAGTCCAAATCTTTGTATTCTATCATAGGAATTGAAGTCAGTGTCGGTTGTAATAATGATATTTGAACTCAGACTTTCTAATGGCTGAGTGTAGGCAAACCCGAGTTTAGTATTCAGAAGTATTTCATCTTTATTTTTAGAGACTGTATCCCAGATGATAGCGGTATTGCCAAGATTTTGGAAGTTTAAACCGATAGCAAAATCCCCGAACCATTTAACATCAAACCAGTTAGAGAGTTCGGTGTCGATCAGCATTGATAAATCAAAGCCGGTTCCAGTACCGGTATAATCTTGAATAGTTCGTCTAATATATTTCATATTACCGCCTAAATGCAGGTCGACAGGCAGTTTAAAAAATCCCCATCCCAGATTTAAGTCGAATTGTAAATGTTTAGCAAAAGCGAATTGAATGAGATCGTCGTAGGCAGTGAAGAAGTCATCCGGTACGCCTGTCAGATGTAATTCGGAATAAGTTACTCTTTGATCAACTGATGTGCCGATCAGATGTTTTTCATCAAAAACCGGAACATCCGGGATAGATAACCTTGTCCAATTAATACCGATAGTTGCATCATTAGGCAACGGTTGGCAATAGGTGAGGTGGTCATAATATGCTAAGCCATTATAAAGATAAGAACGCATGATTCCGATTTCAATTTGTTTTAACTGAGCAATTCCGGCAGCATTCCAATAGATAGCTGAGCCATCGTCTGCAATAGCTGTAAATGAACCGCTTAGCCCTAAAGCTCTGACACCGGAACCTATTTCCATGAAATCGCCTGCATATCTACCTGCGTTCAATGGTGTTATTAGTAATATGAGTAAAGTTACGGTAACAATACAAAAGAGCAGGATTTTTTTTAGGGTGATGATAAGATTATCCTGAGAATAATTATTATCCATTAAAACTCCTTACAGGTTAATTCGTTTAGAATTTCTATCTCACTATGGCCATTGTTTGGATACGTTCAACTGATTTATTGCCTTGGGAGGCTATAATTTTATAAAAGTAAATACCATTAGCTAATAACTCACCTTTATCATCACGACAATTCCAACCTAATGCGGTTCTGGGGTATTCATGATAACCGACACCGGCAGGCAGGTGAGAAAAGGTTTTAACTAATCTGCCGCTGACCGTATAAACCTTAATTTTTACATTATCAGCATCGTCAGTTAATATATATGTGAAGCGGGTTCTATTGGAATTAACCGGGTCGATACTGTCCGTTACTATCGGATTAGGGTAATTTGCTAAGTTGAGGACATCAAACTTGGTATTAACTATAAAGTTGATATCGTGTGTTTGATAGTTACCGTTAACATCACTGCAATTTATATTAAGTGTATAATTACCTGCGTCAAGATTTAATTGATATTTAATAGGTATTGAATTGATATTATAAGGGTTAGCGGCAAGTGTATAATACTCTTCGGGAATAATAACGCCATTTAAAAAGAGTTGCAAGTTATCGTCGAAGATATTGATGCCATTATTATCACTAAGCATAAGTGAGATAACTCCCGAACCGGAGATAAATCCTCCGAATGTAAATTCCTGATCTTCAACATTTGCAGTAATTTTCGGACTTTTATTGTCATTATTTTGTAGAAGAGTATAAGTACCCGGACGGTTGATATTGTTAAAAACTATATTATTGCTATGATCTGTAAAACCGCCTTCATGAACCCATTTTCTATATTCATCTTCCCACCGGTAAAGAGCAAAATTTATATCATCAGCTAACAGATCATTTGATTTATTTATATCACCGTAATGAATAGTAACTCTAATTTGTTTATTATCTGACAGGTCCGGCTCAAAATCAGATTCTTCATTGAATACACCAATCTGATAACTTATGGCAGGTTTATTATTTTTAAGGATAACCTGTTCAACATCCGGCTGATTATTTGGTTTTTCAAATGGGTAGCTATTAATATAGAAGATTTTTTCTTGAGGTAATAGGTTTGCCGGGAAATCTATCTGCATATTATTATCCAAGCTGAAGATGGTTTTTTCCGTTAAACCGGCTTTAAACATGTTCAGAGCATATGATTGTGAAACAGCTATGTTATTGTTTAAACTTGCTTCATCAAATAATCTATCTTCATTGATATGCGCACGGAACCTGAACACACCTCTTAAGGGGGTGACAGGTATGTGTATTGTAATCGATTCTAAAGGCTGAATGGGCCGGACGGATTTTTGATCAATAAATATATCGTCAGTGGCTTCCCTTTTATAGAGATTAATAGTTGTAGCCGGAGAAGCATAGTCTCCTAAGTTCTTAACAATTATCTTTATCGAAGGATTGTTATTATAAGTAGAAAGTTCAATATTTTCTAATGCCAGATCAGGTCCTGCTATATGTTTACTAAAGACAGCTGTTTTTGTTTGTTGATTCAAATTGTTAGTTATCACGAAGTGATAGTATATAAAAGTTCCCGGTAATTGTGATTGAAGTGGATCAACAGTAATATAACGATTATTGTTTGTTCTGCTTAAAATTTGGCGATTCCTGTTATTATTCCGTCTGCGTTGATCAATTGTTTGGCGATTATCAAAATCTTCGATTGCAATCATATCGCTTGTCACATAGATTGTGTCCTCAAGGGGAGTAATAATTTTTATAAAGCAGGTCAAATTCTGAATACCGGCTTCGTCAAAAAAGTTGGCAGCTATATAGACAGAATCGGTAGAGATGGGATTATGTGGAATAGTAACATTATTTGTAACAGCTGATTTACCCACTGTGAACCGGGATTTAGCAATAGCTTGTTTATTATTTGCATAACCATAGACTTTAATCAGACGTTCATAATGATCTTCTTCACTTTCCGGTATGGTATAATGAGCAGTAAAAATTCCATTGTCAACCGGAATACCATAAGGAACGTTGAGCGTTATTTCATCCCTATCTTGAATATGGAATCTGGAATATTGTATATTATGACCCATATCAACCTTTATAAATAAAGTATCTCCTTCGGTAATATTATAAGTATTAAGCTTGACTTCTTTTCTATCTTGTGGTAAGTTAAAGCTCAACATCGGATCACCAAATAAAACAGCAGATTGGACCAGGGCATTTCGTGCATAATGATTGGTTACGGAACTAAAAGTTTTTGCCTTGGTGAAAGACACAATATCTCCGAAAGTTGCTAAATTACGATGGAATATAGCTTCAGTCAGATGATATCCAACCAGCAAATCTTCATGTAGGTATCCTAACCCTGTAAACCCAAAGTGGGCAATAGCACCTCTATCAGCAGTTAATACCATATTCTCTCCGATGCTACCTACACCTGGCCGTGAAAAATCGGACGGGTAACATGAGAGGCTGTTTACAAATGGGAAATTGTTATTGTTTAAAGTAGCAATATCATTGTGGTTAAGCAGGTTATAATCAGCCCATATTCTTCCGCCGCCATGACCCATAAATTGAATATATGAAGTGCCGGAGTTCCATGAATCTTTCAATCTGAAAGTGCCGCCTTGGTATTGATCAGATACTGTCTGAGTAGCTGAATACACTCTTGTTACATCGAAATCTTCTGGTATCCATCTGGATCTAATATTTTCATTTTGTTGAGCGAATATATCAGTTCTATCACCGCTTTTCCCACCAGCTACCAAGGTTATTTTAGATTGCCAAAGATCCTGATAATTGGGATTTTCTAAATAATGACGGGTCTTTTCACTAATATTATTAACCTGTTCGGCTGTCCAAGCGGTAATTCGGGCGATATTAAAATCCGGTACAATATCATCGCCAACTATACAAGCAAACCAGTTATCACTTGGAGTCGCTCCTAATTTATATGTCCATATGTTTTTGTAGGGTATAAGATTGACATGTCTATGAGAACTAAAGTCACGCTCATCGTATATACCTTTACCTAATAATAAAACATCTGTCATCGGTATCTGCCAATGATGGTACGCATAACTGAAAAAATCTTTCATAGCATAAGCTGAACGGATACCATAATTAAATTCATCAAAGATGTTTTGGATATCTACAACCTCTACTAAGTAGCCTCTGTTTTCCCAGAGATTTTTGAAACTTTGAACTCCTTCCAGCTCTATAAAATCTCTGGTAGTAACAATAATATAATCAGCAGCATTGTTTTGACTTTTAAGATTGGATGGGAATCGAGGGCGAATATTTTTGGGTAATAGTTTCATATCTGAAGTAACTGCAATATATTCTGTATTGACGGCGGTAGTATAATCTTGAAAAGTTGCACTAAAGGGAGCTTTTCCGGATTCGGAAAAAGCATCTATTTGCAAGTTTTCAATAATAGAAGAGTTGATCTTATAAACGTAGATATCAGGTTGAGAAAAATTCTCTATTGTAAATTCATATAAACCTGAGGGTTGATTAGCCGGTTTGGTAAACTTAATGTAATCTTCATTTGTCTTGTACTCTCTCCAATAAGTTATTGAGAAATAATCCAATAATATAGCTTCCATATTTCCAGCTGGAGTATCACCGGGCATATCGATATACAAATAATTTGTTTTGTGATTAAGAGCTTGATTCGCCAAATAATCTTGATTGGTGAAGAGTTGCTCTCGTTGACCCCGCCATCTATGGGAATTGATAAAGGCAGAATTGACTCTTATTCTGGCATGATGATCAGGTTCAGCTGATCCTATATCTGTAGATCCTAAAACTAATATTTCAGCATCAAATGTTCGGCCTTGTCTTTGATCAGGGTATTGTAACTCAAAAGGAGTTACGCTTAAATCTGGTGCTCTGATAGTTTTCCAAAACCATAAATCTTCACGGTATTGAGATGGGTAAGTACTCAAAGAACTGAATGTATTCTGTTCCTCAAAATGAATCGTTTGCTGAAAAGATGTGGGCTTAATATAATTCTGGGGGTTTGTCTCTCTAATTCCCCCGCTTTCAACAGCCATACGAGCTCCCCAGTTATCGCTTATCTTTAAAGTATAAACATTTTCTGCAGTATAACCATCTTGATAACCTTCCCTGCCAAAGTTTTTTTGTCCGTAAAACTCAAAATAATCTCCGGGATCAAAAGATCCATTTCTTTCTCCATTAAAATATATTGGCGTAACTCCATATTGACTGCTTAACTCTAAATGTCGAGGATCGATATTATCAAGATCAAAATCGATTTTGTGAAAAAGCTCCTCCTGCCACACAAGCAGGTGTTGTTGTAAATCTTTATAAGTAACTTGATAAATACCTTCTTGATCTACGATTAACTGTATTTCTCTAATGATGTTATCCTCTTTTATATTTGATCTTAGCGGTAGATGGTCTTGTTCCCGATCTTTACGCCAATACTGCGAAAATTCGTTGTTTAAAAAAAACAAATCACCGGTTCGATCAATATAGGAGCGGTTATTGATCCGAGTATGCCCGTGACGGTCCTTATCATTAGAAATTCTTGTATCACCAGTAATACTTATAGTTATTGTCGCTTGTTCGATAATTAAGAGTTTTCTGTCATGAGCATTATACCTGAAAGGGTTGAATACAAAACTAGTGAAACGTCTGTCTGCAGCATAAGCTGTGATGCCTTTAGTCAGTAGATCATCAGGGTAAAACCTATTAGTTTTGTAAGCAGATTGGTTTTTATAAAATTCTATCTTGTTATCAAAATTTCTATTATAATGATAATCTTCCTCAAATTTTTGGTGCGATGACCCTTCATTATTATCATAAACTCGAATCTTATCCACAGGTCGTATTACAATATTGTCTTTTACTGTTTGACGAATTCTATTGATAGTTAACTCAATTCCTCCGTCAATAGGAATTCCGACATTTTCTGTAAGATAAGGTATTTTTGGAAATCCTTCTTTACTGTAGTAGTAAAAAAAGTTACCTTCTATGGAGTGAAATATTTGGCCTTCTATTTCCTCCGAAACCAGTTCATAATTATTAAGTTTCCATTCCAGGACGATTTCATTTTCGGAAGAACTGACTACTTCAAACGAACTAGATTCTAAATTGACAGGGATTAATGATAAGAGAATGCCAGTCACAAATAATAGAGTCAAAAGGTGTAGTCGCAAACAATACGGCAGTATAATTTTAGTGAAACATTTATGTCTGAATAGATAAACGTCCAAATTCCATAGTTTCATAAGGAAACTCTCCTAAATCATTTAGAGCATCTTAGCACCATATTTAAATCTGTCAAGAGTTATCTAAGTATGATATCGTGATATGTTATAAGATATCAATTATTGATAAGACAATCGAGAAGATAGTGTTAATCATATATGAAAAAATATAATGGAAGAATAAAAGTTAATAAAAAGTTTCTTTACAATATGCAAAACTCCTTATTTTGAAAGAATAAACAATCAAATATATAAATTTACTTGATAGCTTGAGATGCGATATCTTTTCGGTAATACATACCTTCAAACTTAATTAAATCAATTAGTTGATATACTTTACTGCGAGCTGTTGTAACAGAATCCGACAATACAGTGAGGGAAAGAACTCTTCCACCTGAAGTAACAAGATTGTTATTATCATCTTTAGAAGAATGATTTTGAGAAACGCCGGCAAAATAGATCTCAGTATCAGAATGTTCAAACAAACTTTCATTAATGAAAATCGGAATATTTTTGGGGTATTTACCCGGATAACCCTGGGAAGATAAGACTACATTTACTGCATAGTATGGAAGCCATTTCAAATGTAAGTTTTTTACTTGTTGATTGATGATAGTTTCACATATATCAAAAAAATCGATATCCAGTAAAGGTAATAAGACTTGAGTTTCCGGATCTCCGAGGCGACAGTTGAATTCTAAAACCTTTGGACCTTCGTTGGTAATCATCAGGCCGGCATATAAAAAGCCTTTATAATCTATACCTTCGGTTTTCAGAGCTGCAAACAATGGTTTGAAAACTTTTTGGTCGACATCATTAAGGTATTGAGCGGCTTTATCTACCGGAGCGTAAGCTCCCATACCACCGGTATTGGGTCCTTTATCCTCATCCAACAGCTTTTTATGATCTTGAGAAAATATGGTTAATTTATAATCTTTACCGTCGGTTATAGCAAAAATTGATGTTTCCCATCCTTGCAAAAAATCTTCAATAATAATCTTTTTGCCGGATTCCCCCAAAACCTGTTGCTCCATTAGTTGATAGAGAGCATCTTGAGCTTCTTTTTTATTATAAGCTATTATTACGCCTTTACCGGCAGCTAATCCATCAGCTTTAATTACGGTGGGATAGATGATATTATTTAAATAATTCCCAGCATCTTGGATTGTAGTAAAAACGCGATATTTTGCAGTAGGAATATTGTATTTAGCCATCAATTTTTTTGAGAACGTCTTACTTGACTCTAACTGAGCAGCTATTTTATTCGGCCCGACAACAGGGATATTAATTTTACCTAAATAATCTGCGTATCCTTGCTCTAAATATTGTTCCGGACCAATAAAAACTAAGTCAATATTACAATTCTCGATGATTTGATCCAAATCTTTGGGATTCGAGATATTTTGATATGTTGGAATGATAGAGTTACTATGAGATCTAAAGCTATCTAGGGTAGGCATACCATAGTTTCCGGGAGCAATATAAATCTTAGCAACTTTTTTACTTCGTGCTAAAGAAGAGACAATAGCGTGTTCTCTGCCACCACTACCAATTACAAGTATATTATACATATAATTATTCCAATAAACGGTTACTGATAACCATCAAAAATCATGAATTATAAAATTACTTCTTATTATTAACTCGAATTGCTTCAACAGGACAAACTTCCGCACATTTACCGCAACTTACGCAGGATTCATTAATGTAAAGCTGTTCATCTCTTTCAACAATTGCTGAAACGGGACATATATCAACACACTCGTAACAATAAACACATTCAGAAGTTATAATGTATTTCATAATTAGACAGACAAGACCTCTTTTTCTTTATTTGAAGTAGCTTCATTTATGGACTCTATCCATTTATCAGTAGTTTTTTGAATATCATCTTTTTGTAGTTTTCGTGCTTCATCTTCAGACAATTCACTGTTTTTTTCTAACTTTTTGATTTCATCGTTAGCTTCTCTGCGGATATTTCTAACTGATACTTTCGCCTCTTCAGCAAATTTTCTGATTTGCTTAACAATGTCTTTTCGTTTATCTTCGGTAAGTGGCTGGAAGGGAAGCCTAATAAGATTTCCGTCACTTTCCGGAGTAATACCCAAATTAGCTGCTAAGATAGATTTATTGATATCAGCTAAAGTTGTCTTATCATAAGGTTGGATGACAATCGATCTTGGTTCTGGGGTAGTGATGCTGCATAACTGTTTTATTGGCGTTGGCTCTCCATAATAATTAATTTTGATATCTTCCAATATGGACGCACTTGCTCTTCCGGTTCTAAGTTTAAAGAAATTGTGAGTTAAGGTTTCAAATATACCCTGCATCTTATCTTCGATTTTATTAAGTAGTTCCTTCATAATTACCTCGTAATAGTTAATCTGTTAACATGTTTGACTTATTAGTCTGCATAATTCCGTGGATGATTTATTATAACAACTTAAGTTATGTTATTTTATTACTTACTAATGTGCCCAAATCAGGATTAGTGATTGCTTCTTTAACATTACCTTTTTTAGTTATATTAAAAACTTTTATCTGCAAATCATTTTCCCTTGCTAAAGAAAAAGCAGTTAAATCCATGACTTTCAGTCTTTTGTGTAATGCCTCTTCATAGCTAATGTAGGGATAAAAAGTTGCTTGTTTGTTGACAATAGGATCAGAACAATATACTCCGTCAACTTTAGTCCCTTTAAGAACCAAATCAGCTTGCAATTCTACAGCTCTCAACACTGCAGTTGTATCAGTTGTAAAGTATGGATTCCCAGTACCACATGCTAAGAAACAAATGATATCATTATCTAACGCTTGAATCACATCCGGTATATGATAAAAAGCAGCAACTTTATCAATCTGGAGTGCTGAAAATACATGAGCCGGAAAACCTCTTTTATTGAGGAAACTGCTCACTATAAGAGAATTTTGTAATGTTGCCAACATACCAATATGGTCGCCATCGATTCTGCTGATTTGCTTACTCCCGGCTGAACCTCTATATATATTGCCTCCACCTAAAACAATTCCTAATGCAACTCCTAACTTTTTAACTTCAATAATGTCATCTGTTAATTGGTCTAATACATTGTCGTCAAATCCGCAAGAATTTCGACCTGCGAGAAATTCGCCACTTATTTTCAGGATTATTTTCTTTGACATGAATCCTCTCAGTTTTATAATGATGAAGCGAAAGCAAAAAGAAATTCTTCCCCATAAAAGATCACAATATTACTCTTAAATGGGGAAGAATAATATTTATTGGAATCAAGTAATAGAGTATCTAGTAAAACGGCTGACTTGGAGATTTTCTCCTAACTTAGCTACTGCTTCAGTAATAACATCTTGTACGGATTTATCAGGTTCACGTACATATTCTTGATCCAACAGGCAATTTTGCTTAATAAACTTTTGGACTTGTCCATCAGCTATTTTATTTGCAATATTATCCGGTTTGTTATCATTAATGGCTTTATTATAATATATTTCTCTCTCAGCAGTTATAACTTTTTCATCTAAATCATCTTTACTCACTGCTATAGGTGCAGAAGCGGCGATATGCATAGCAATGTTTTTACATAATTCTAGAAAATCATCTGTACGAGCGACAAAGTCTGTTTCACAATTAACTTCCACCAGTACTCCAATTTTTGCATTAGAATGAATATAAGCAAAAACCCGACCTTCTTTTGTTTCTCTATCTGATTTCTTAGCAGCTTTTGCAATTCCTTTTTCACGAAGATATTTGACTGCTTCTTCTATGTTACCATTGTTGGCACTGAGAGCTTTTTTGCAATCCATCATCCCAACACCGGTTTTATCTCTTAATTCTTTAACCAATTTTGCTGTAATTTCCATTTAGCTTCTCCTTAATAATTGTTTTTTCAGTTCGATTAGTTCTTCTTGAAAAGATAATCCATTGATGATAAACGTAACAAAATCATTATTGAACCCTAAGCAAAGATATTATCTATCATTATGCCGTAGATATTTAAAAAATAATGATATTTCAGGAATCTATAAGTCAAGTATTTTAATAGTACTTACTAACTCTCTGAACGATTGACGTTACTGTTATCGTCATCTTTATCAGGTTCTTCTGTAGATGAAGAACCAACCTGTGAACTTCCTTCCATCATAATCTCTCTGCCTTCGATGACTGCATTTGCTAAGACATCTGTCAAGAGGTGAATAGCTCTTATAGCATCATCATTAGCGGGAATGACATAATCAATTAGGTCCGGATCGCAGTTTGTATCGACCATACCGATAATCGGTATACCAAGAATTCGTGCTTCGTTTATGGCTATTGCTTCATATTCCGTGTCAATAATAATTACAGCTCCGGGCATGGAATCCATATTTCTGATTCCGCCCAAAGCACTAAGAATCTTATCATATGATCGTTTCATTCTGGTTGCTTCTAATTTAGTGAAACTGTTAATAGTTCCGTCTTCGATTCGTTGCTCATAGTCATCTAATTTGGAGATGCTTTTTCTAATAGTTTGCATATTAGTAAGCATACCACCATACCATCGATTACTAACGTAAAAGGAATCACATTTGTTAGCAGCTGATTCGATAGCGTCTTTTGCCTGCTTTTTGGTGCCGACAAACAGTACTGGTTTCCCTTTAGCAGACACTTCCTTAAGAAACATGTAGGCTTCATTTATGGCATCAACAGTTTGTTTGAGGTCAATTATATGAATGCCGTTTCTTTTAATGAAGATGTATTTCTTCATCTTAGGATTCCATTTATAAGTCTGATGACCAAAGTGAACACCTGATTCAAGTAGTTGTTTCATTTGAATAACTGACATAAAAATCTCCTTGGATTACGGTTATTAGTTTTAATCGAAAACTAAAATATATTTTGATTAGTTTTCAAGATTTCGTATAGGTTATTAAGCAATTCAATCCACAATCAGCAATATGCCAATAGCCGGACACCGTAATGCTAAACCTGCACGATTATTATGGAATCATAAATTATGATTCCGAAAGTTTTGTATAACTTAAACAATAAGGTCAAAAAAAAGATCAACGTTTAGAGAATTGAAATCTTTTTCTAGCTTTAGGCTGGCCGCTTTTCTTCCTCTCGACCATTCTCGGATCGCGTGTGAGAAGGCCAAACTTCTTTAAATCGCCTCTCAACATTTCGTCGTATTTGAGCAAAGCTCTGGCGATACCGTGTCTTATGGCTCCAGCTTGTCCGGATAATCCCCCACCTTTAACGTTGACTTTGAGATCAATTTTGTCAGATAGTTTGGATAATTCCAAAGGTTGTTCAACTATCATTTCCAAAACTTCTCGGTTCAAGTACTTCTTCATCACTAGGTTATTGATTATCCTTTTACCGGTTCCTGGAGTCAGTCTAACACGAGCTGTAGAAGTTTTTCTTCTTCCAATTGCGTCAAAATACTGCATTAAGTATTCCTCCATTAATTAATAATATCTGTACTATTTTCTTATTCATATTTATAAAAAGTAACTTTATTTTGGTGATAAGAATTGTTAAAAAAATACTGCTGTGTAGTCATTAACAATCTTAGGACATCGACATCGGAGACGGTTTTTGAGCTGAATGAGGATGATCAGGGCCACAATATACTTTCATTTTATGAAGTAAGCGTCGACCTAAGGAAGTTTTTGGCAACATCCCTTTAACTGCGTTTGTAAGAATACTTTCAGGTTTGTCTAATATCATTCTTGAGAATGGAATCTCTTTTAGACCACCAGGGTATCCACTATAACGACGGTATGTCTTCTGTAATTCCTTATTACCGGTAAGCTTAACTTTGTCAGCATTAACTACCACCACGAAGTCTCCCGTATCTAAATGCGGTGCAAAATATGGCTTGTGCTTACCTCGTAAAAGAGTAGCAATTTTTGTAGATAATCTTCCCAAAGTTTGACCTTCAGCATCAATAAGTATCCAATCTTGTTTAATTTGGCCTTGCTTTGGTGTAAGTGTTTTCATTATGGATATCACTCCTTTCTAATTTATTTGGACAAAATATTTTGATACCCCGTTTCATGTCAAGAACGAAAAACTCTAATGAGTTTATTTAATGCTGTTTAAACCTTAATTTTCTTTACTGCAGATATCTTTGACTAATATTATCGAATCATATGAAACGAGTTGTATGTTAATGATTAACTAAACTATATTATTTATCCAGTGAGTTTAATCTTTATAATAAGAGCTGCTCAATCATTGAGCAGCTCTTATATTAACGATATTTTGATTTTCTCAGAAATTAATACATTCCGCCCATTCCCGGAGGCATTCCGCCGCCTGGTGCAGGTGCTGCAGGTTCGTCTTCTTTAATTTCAGCAATTATACATTCGGTAGTAATAAACAGTCCGGATATACTGATTGCATTTTGAACGGCACTACGAACCACTTTGGCTGGATCGATGATACCTTTTTTGTAGATATCTTCAAATTTACCATTATCTGCATTAAAACCAAAGTGTCTATCATCACTTTGGGACAATTTTTCGACTACTACAGCGCCTTCTTCTCCGGCATTAGAAGCAATATAAAAAGCAGGTACACGGAGAGCTTTTTTCAATAAGGCTGCTGCAACCTGTTCTTCATGATTAACAAACTTAAGAGTATCGATTGCTTTGGAGGCATGAATTAGACAAACTCCACCACCGGTGACAATACCTTCTTCTACTGCTGCTCTAGTTGCATGAAGTGCATCATCAACTCGGGCTTTCTTCTCTTTCATCTCAGTTTCTGTGGCAGCACCTATTTTAATTACTGCTACTCCTGAGCTGAGTTTTGCTAATCTTTCTTGCAGCTTTTCTTTGTCATAATCTGAGGTAGTTTCTTTAATCTGAGTCTTAATCTGGTTTACTCTGCCGTCAATATTCTTTTTAGAACCGGCACCTTCTCTGATGATAGTGTTTTCTTTTTCTACGATTACTTTCTTTGCTGAACCCAGATCGTTAAGTGTTACACTATCGAGTTTTCTACCTACATCCTCAGATACTACACTACCACCGGTAAGTATAGCAATGTCTTCCATCATAGCTTTTCGTCTGTCACCGAAACCGGGAGCTTTGACTGCTACTACATTGATTGTTCCTCTCAATTTATTGACTACCAATGTTGCAAGCGCTTCGCCTTCAATATCCTCAGCTATAATCAATAAAGGTTTACCTGATTGAGATACTTCCTGTAGTAAAGGAAGAAGGTCTTTCATAACAGAGATTTTTTTGTCGAACATAAGTATGTAAGGGTTTTCTAATTCAGAAGTCATTTTGTCTGTATCTGTAGCAAAATATGGTGATATGTAACCTCGATCAAACTGCATACCTTCAACTTTTTCCATGAAAGTATCTATTGACTTAGCTTCTTCAACATTAATTATACCTTCATTACCAACAGATTTCATTGCTTCAGCTATAAGATTTCCGATTTCCGGATCGTTGTTTGCAGAGATCGAAGCAATCTGAGCAATTTCTTCCGATCCTGATATATCTTTACTGAATTCCTTAATCTTTTCAATAACAACCCGAGAAGCTTTTTCCAAACCTCTTTTCAAATACATTGGGTTGACGCCAGCAGTAACATGTTTTAAGCCTTCATTGATAATTGCTTGGGTTAGTAATGTAGCTGTTGTTGTCCCATCTCCAGCAATATCATGTGTTTTTTCCGCTACCTCTTTACAAAGTTGAGCACCCATGTTTTCAAATGAGTCCTCTAACTCGATCTCCTTAGCTATGGTGACACCATCATTGGTGATAACCGGAGAACCAAATTTCTTGTCTAAAACTACATTTCTGCCACGCGGTCCCAAAGTAACTTTAACCGCATCTGCCAGCTTGTCTACACCGGCTTTGATAGCATTACGTGAATCGTGTCCAAACATAATCTGTTTAGCCATAAGTTGTTTCCTCCTTAAATATGATTTCAATATTGATTATAATTATTATCAATTAACTAACTAGAGTGCTAAAAAACATTACCCCTCATTTTTGTCAACAATAAAAAAACTGATGGTGAAAACTCTTAACCAAGAATTGAGAATTTCTTTAATATTGAAGAGAGTGTTATAGCAGAGTCTGTTTTAATTATGGTCACAAACAATATAATATTTAATTATTTATTTTCGGTACCATCTATAGATAATGTCTTCTAACTGAATAAGTGTATCAATATTTCGAACGGATGTCGGAATAATTTCTTTAAAGTAGGCACCATATTTCTTATGAATAATTCGACTATCCAGTATCAAAACAATACCTTTATCGTTATGGTTTCGGATTAACCTTCCGAATCCTTGCCGAAGTTTAAGCATTGCATTTGGAAGTGTGGCATACATAAACGGATCTTTATTTTCTCTTTTTAATTTATCGTAGTATGCTTCAATTATCGGTTCGGAAGGAACTTGAAAGGGTAGTTTGTAAAGAATTAGTAAAGAGAGAGAATCCCCGGGTATATCAACGCCTTCCCAAAAAGAGTTTGTTCCTAATAACACAGCTTTCCCATCAATTTTGAATTCATTTAGGATAACACTTCTACTTTGGTATTTTCCTTGAGTGAGCAGCATTTTCCCTTTTTCGTATAAGTATTTACTTAAATTATCATGGACGAAATTCAGATCTTTATAAGAGGTAAAAAGAATCATGCTTCCTTTTTTAGAGCGGCCAATAATTTTCTTGAGTAATTCAATGCTTTGTTTTTGGAAATATTTATCGGTATGCGGAGGCAGGAATTTGGGAACTAAAACACACGTTTGATTGTCATAATCAAAAGGGGATTGTACAATAAGTTCTTCGATATTTTTATTCGGTATAATATCTATACCCATCCTCGATGAAAAGTACTTGAAGTTGTTACGTAGGGAAAGAGTAGCAGAAGTAAAAACAATCGCATCAATTTTTTGATATAATATGGACTGTAGTTGTTCAGATATATCAAGTGGTGAATAGTTTATTATTCCATTAGGATAATCTGTATCGATAGAGTTTATAGAGTTTATCCAGTAAGCATAATTTTCCCAATCAGGTTTTTTCAAAGTATTTAAAGCATCAATTAGCTCGTTAAGCGACTGTGAGATTCCCTTGATTTTATCTGAGTGATCATCATAATTAGCTATTTGGTTAGATTCGAATTTTGTTAGAAAATGAGAAAGGTTTATGAACTTTTTGCAGACATCAATACAGAATGTTTCGAGTTCACTTAATAACGTTAGTATGCTTTGATGATGATTTTCATGAATTCTCATTTTCCCATAGCTACCTTCTAATTTGACCATTTGCCCAATGCTTCTAAAGAAAGTGGGAATAATTATCTGATTAGTTTCGATATTTTCGATGATATTATTAATATCCGATATTAAAACTACTTGATTTTCTTGAAGAGTTGAACTTTTTTGAATATCGGCTTTTAAACTAGCTAACATTCCTGTTTGTATATTTCTATTAGTGTTGAATATATGTGAAAAAAGATTATTGAAATCATAATAAGCTAATGAAATTCCTAAGTACTGAGAAGCCAATTCGGGCAGATTATGTGCTTCGTCAATTATCAGGGAGCAGTCTTCACTATTGAATCTATTGTTACATAAATCAGTTAACAATAAATGGTGATTGATTATTACCAGATCGGCATCTTCAACTTTTTGACGAATGGATTGATAATAGCATTTTAAATAATGGGAGCAATGCTTGCCTGAACAAAGGAAACGGTCAGCAGCAAGTTTTTTCCAGAGAGTTGAATATTTATTCGATGTTTTTTGACCGGGTACTTTTTTGAATGATGAATTTTCGGAAACGTCACCAGTTTTAGTATAATATTGCCAAACGGCAAGATAGATAAAAGGGAATAATTCTCGCTGGGAAAGATTATTTTTATAGCTACTAACAAGATCATTCCATTTTCTAAGACATAGGTAATTATCTCTTCCTTTTAATAGAACTGCTTTAAAGTGCAAAGGAAGACTTTTTTTTAAGATAGGTAAATCCTTGAAAAAAAGTTGTTCTTGCAGGTTTTTTGTGTTAGTAGAGATAAATGTTTTTTGTTGTTTTTTGTGAGCTAACTCTATAGCTGGCACTAGATAAGCAAAGGATTTCCCAATACCAGTACCTGCTTCTACTAACAAGTAATTTTTGTCGGTTAGAGTTTGTTTTATATGTGTAGCCATTTTCACTTGACCATCACGATATTTGTAGTCGGGGAAATATTTATTAATAAATCCTTGAGGATTAAAAGAAGAATGTATGAAAGCGTTATCATTTTCATCACATCTATAACATTCTTCTTCAGAGTTTTGAGTATCATCGTTAAAAGTTTTGTCTGCCGGATTATCAGATTTATCATTCAAGGCTTCGGAATTGAGAATATTATTATATTCGTTATCGTTATTATCTTTACCGATTTTAGTGTTTACGAAACTATGAGAACGAGATATTCCCAGTTTATCGACTAAAGTAGTATCCCAAAGCCGGTTTACTTTCAGGTCGTTGACTAAAGAATATTTCCTTTGATAACTGACAATCGTATCGAGATGATTTCCTAAAAAAGAGTCTATTTCGGAAAACATAACCAGGTCTTTGACCAAACAGTTAATATTAAACGGGATATATTTTACAGCAAAGTTTGTTATGTGTAATAAAACATTTCCGGTTGAGAATGCGTCATATAGGGCACGATGAAGGCGTTTAGGGATTTCCTTTTCGATATCCGAAGGTGGAGTTGGTTTATCTTTAACTAATGGTTCTTGTTCAAACGCTTTGCTGATAGTTCCCAGTTTATGATTATTCAAAAAGGGAAGATAGATTTTGCTAAGTTCAAGTGTATCAATAACAGGGTTGGTTAAATAAGGAAGGTTGTGGATTGATTTATAAAATTGGATAAACCCAATATCGAAAGAACTATTATGACATATAAGTGTATGAGAGCCGATAAATGAATCCAGTTTTTCAAGAGCAAAATTTACAGGTAATCCATCTTCGAGATTTTCGTCGGTAATACCTGTTAATTGTTTGATAAATAGAGGTACTTTGTATAGTGGTTTAACAAAACAGGAGAATGTATCTAACTCAATTCCATTGCAAAAAAGAACTGCTCCGAGTTCAATGATTTCTGCCGTTTCCGGGTTCAATCCTGTAGTTTCAATATCTAAAGCAACGAAGGTCTTTTCGTCCCAGAAGGATGTATTAGCCATGCAAATAGTCTTTAATTATTTTAAGGATAGTTGATTACCAAAGTATTTCTTACTTATTCTCTATCGTGATTAACAGGATCTTCTAAGCTGTTAGTTTCTCTTGAATAGAGATTTTTATCCAAACTATATCTCTTAATCTTTTTTATCAACCCTTGTCTGCTAAGACCTAGCTCTTTTGCAGTTTGAGTTTGGTTCCAAGAATTACGTTTTAAAGATTCTAATATTATGTTAGATTCAATTTCCTGCAAGGTATCTTTAAGCGAGCCATTATTAGATAGATGATAGTCATTAGATAAAGTAGATAAAGGAGAATAGTTTGTTAACTCTTCAGATAGATCGGAGGATTTGATATAATGGTCATCTTCAACTAGGGTTACAGCTCTTTCGATTTCATTTTCAAGTTGCCTAATATTACCAGGCCAGCTATAATTTTCGAAACATTTCATGGTCTCAGAAGTCATACCTTTTATTTTTTTTCCCATTTTTTTATTATATTTATCTAAAAAATGAATAGCTAACAGGGGGATATCGGATTTTCTTTCAAAGAGTTTTGGGACTTCAATCTTGATTACATTCAAACGATAATAAAGATCTAATCTGAATTCACCTTTTTCAATTTTTTCTTTTAAAGGAACATTTGTTGCGCAGATCACTCTCACGTCAACTTTTTGAGTCTTTGTCGATCCTACCCTTTTGACTTCACCTTCTTGAAGAAATCTGAGTAATTTTGACTGAGTTGAAAGGCTGATATCAGCTATTTCATCAAGGAAAAAAGTTCCTCCGTCAGTAATTTCAAAAAGACCTTTCTTATCATAAACAGCTCCTGTAAATGAACCTTTTACGTGTCCGAATAATTCGCTTTCCAGAAGAGTTTCCGGCAACGAACCACAATACTGAGCGATGTATTTTCTATTGCGACGGATACTGTTGTAATGAATAGCTCGAGCAATTAATTCTTTACCTGTTCCGCTTTTACCCTCGATGAGTATAGTGGTAGGTGTGTCTTTAACTTTTTCGATAATTCTAAAAATCTTTTGCATTTTTTCGCTTTTACCGATAATATTTGTAAAGTAATGAGGTGTATTCAATTCAGCTCTAATACTTTCGTGCGAATGTGACAGGATTTTATCACGAAAGTTCTCGATAATTACAACAGCCTGATTACAAAGTGCATTCAATAAATTACACACCTTATCGGTTATATGATTATTCCCATACTTAGTAAAAAGAAGGATAACTCCCAAGTTTTGATTATGTACGGTTAAGGGGAATGAGACAATATTGTTATACTGGGTTGATAAAGAAGGTTGTTTGAAGTTTTGATATTTTTCTTCTTGAAAGGTATTCAGGATTATATCTATCATAATATCATAATCTTTATCGTCTTGTGTAATATTATTAAATAACTTATACTCCCAAGAGTCGGGATCTTGGTAATTTTTGTAGAGGCACATTATACCACCGTTTGCATCTGCAAGGTCTACAAAGCTATTCAAGGTATATTCCAAAAGAGTATCAAAACTGCTTATTGATTTTAAGTTTTTAGTGGTTTCATAAAACTTATTAAGAAGATATTCCTCATTTTTCGTTTCTTTAAGTTCTTTAGCATAGTTTTCTTTAATTTTTTTGTGCAAGATTTCATTTTTTTCGATTATAACTGAAGCTCCGAAATCTTTCAAGATAGTCTTATTGTTTTCTAATATTTCTAAAGCTTGGTGCCAATCGCCGCTTTCATGAAGGATATCGGCGAATTCATAGTTTGCTAAAGCTAATTCATAATAATTCTTGGTTTCGCCAAATATTTTTGTGGCTTGCTCAAACTTGGATCGTGCATTTTGGGGATCATTTCTATATAATAAACCACTTAAGTATAAGGTTTTACCTATATCATAACTACTTTTGATTTCTTCAGCCTTGGACAGAGCTAAGTCGAGGTAGTAGGAAGCACTATCATAATTACGGTTTACAATAAAATAATATGCCATTTTATGGCATCCTTCAATTATTTTATCTTGAGCATTAAGAGTCTTAAAGAAATCGATGCTTTCTATTAAGTATGTGTATGCTTTATCAAATTTGTGTAAATGAGTTAATACATTGCCCAAATTTCCCCATATCTCTGCTTTTTGATACTCATCATTAAGTTCAGATACTATTTTACTAGCTTTAAAATATAAGCTATAAGAAAATTCGTAGTCCCCTCTTTTTTCATATAATTCACCTAAATTATTGTAAGATTTACATAATCCTTCAATAAATTTATTGTTTTCGGACTTGTCTATTGCTTCCTCATAACACTTAATTGATTTATTCCAGTTACCTGTTTTAAAATATAAGGCTCCAAGATTGTTGAGCACAGCTACCATGTTTTTGATTAGATTAAAACTTTTGGCTAATTCTAAAGTTTTAATGAAAGATTTTTCTGCATGGTTAAATTCTGTGTTATCCATGTAAGTTACACCGATATTATTATATATGTTACATATATTATAGCGATCATTAACCAGCTTTTGGATTTTCAAGGCTTTATAAAGGTATTGTAAAGATTTTTTATAATCTCCTCTATCTGCCCATAAACCACCTAAGTTATTATAACAAACTGAAATACCGTCCAGATTAAACAACTGTTTTTCGATATCCAAACTTTTAAGGTATAATTTCTCTGTTTTTTCCCATTCGCCCCGGTACATCATCAATACACCAATATTGTTATATATATCAGCTTCACCCTCCAATCTTTTCAAAGAAGAGAATATTTTTCCTGCTTCTGTGTACAATGTTTCGGCTTTATCCCATTTGTTTGTATAATAATATATCTTGCCCATTTTTTTCTTAGTTTCAGCAAAAATTAATTGTCTTTTATTCTCATCTTCAATATTGGGATAGATTTCATAAACAATATCTAAAGTACTTTTAGCATCTGTATCGTTTATAAGATCAATTAATATATCAGCCTTCATGAGATTAATTTTGCATTTATAATAGATGTCGGTAATTGATTCAGAGTACTTTTTGATTACCTCTAAGGCAAATGTTAAAGAGTTTAGCTTATATAAACAATCAACTAATTCAAAGAGGATCTCATCAAAAGGAATATTGAACCGAGCAGCTATCCTAAGAGCTTCTCGGTTATAATTGGTCGCATCTTCATAACGATTTAGTCTCTTATAAATAATACTTAGTTGAGAATAGTAACTAATAACTTTATGCAATTGTTCTTTTTCAGATGCCGTTAACTTGAGATTTTTTTTTGAAGACGATTTTATTCCTTGATCTATTTTAGAAATCAGTGATTTACTTGTGATATGTTCAGGTGTTATTAGAGTGTAGATTGTTAATAAACTATTATAGTCCCTCAAATCTATAAGATAGTTTATAGCTTTTCGGAAAGTTTTTATCGTGGGTAATCCATATTCTTTATCAATCTTACGAGCAGTTATAAGAAAAAATGACTCAAATACATTAGATGATAACAGGTAATTATCTTTGAAGATTTTATCATTTATCAGTGAAATAATCCTATTGTAAGATGCAAACCTATCTTTAGCCGGTAATGACAAAAAGATATTTAGATAATAATGCCATTTTTTTATAGTGTATATTTTACCCAAATTATCTACTAAAGATTTACTCTCAAGTTGATTGAGTATTTGTGGTAATTCTTTGGTGTTTAAACTATTTTGATCTTCTTTTACAATATTGGTTAATGATTCCAGAGAAAACTTGAAGCCTGTCAGGAATAATAGCTGTAAAACATACAATTGGTTTTTATCAAGTGATTCAACTCTTATCCGGTAAACATCTTCATTGTTTAGTTTACTGTCAAGGTAAGCGGTTAAATCAAAACCTTTTTTCTTTTTCTTTATATCGTTCAAGATATACTCAACAAGAAATATATCCCCTTTAGATAAGGCATATAATAATTCAGCTTGATTGCTATAATCAGTCTTTTTGATTTTTGGGAATAGATCTCTTAATACTAGCTCAAGATTAGTTTGATTTAGTTTTGATAGATAATGTTTATCGGAAAATGAGAACAGATCCTTTGAAGTAAAGACAATTACAGTCAAGCCTTTTTCAGACATACCTTCAATAAAAAATTGTATAAATTCTCGTGTGTAGGAATCTAATAAATGACAATTATTTATAATAACAATGCCCGGCTTAATTAAATCATCTTTTTTTAAAGACTCTGCCAAAAAAAAGAAAAAATCATATTTGCTTTCTGTTGGTAATTCTAGCGCTTGATTAAGTATTTCTAAACATTTATCTTCGCTGATTCCGGATAAGACACGAAATATCTCCTCAAAATGATTTAAGCGAAAACTCGAGGGAATAACGAGACTATAATCGATATTATCATTGGAAAACTTATCACATAAATTTTTGATAAATAATGATTTACCGCTATCTGACTCTCCAATAATCTCAATAATCCCTGCTTTTTGTTGAGATATCTTATCATGTATAGAATCAACGAGATTATCCTTGACGAGATGACTTATAAATATCTTACTAATCGTTTGTTCCATAGCAATTCTCCTTAATCAAGAATATTATTAAATGCAAAAATATTTAGTTTAAATAAGAATTATGATCGTATTTCGATTAAATAGACATTGATCTTTTGTCAACTATCTTTTACATGAGTGTAAAGAAATGTTACATTTAAAAGAGCGGGAATTATTATGAATAGTGATGATCGAGGGAATAAATAATAAATAATGGATGGTAAGAATTACCTAGATAAAGTGTTAAGTTATTCTTGTGTAATGTTTAACATACAGAAATAAAATAATATTGTTATAGCTGTTCTTTGTTTCTTTGTTCTCTGAGGATGTCTCTTTTTTTTATATCTTCACGCTTATCGAAGAGTTTTTTCCCTTTTGCAACTGCAAGTGTAATTTTACATAGACCTTTTTCGTTGATATATAAGTCCTTTGGGATTAAGGTGAACCCTTTTTCATCCATAAGCTTTGTTAATTTTCCGATTTCTCGTTTATTAAGTAGCAGTTTTCTTTTTCTTTCGGGATCATGATTATTTATGTTACCTTTTTCATAATGACTTATATGCAGATTGTAAAGCCAAGCTTCAGTATCTTCAATTCGAGCATAAGAGTCTTTAAAGTTAACTTTTCCTGCCCTAATAGATTTGATTTCTGTTCCTCTTAATACAACTCCAGCTTCGAATTCGTTAATCAAGAAGTAGTTATAAGCGGCAACTTTATTGGTGAAAGTAATCATTGATTTACGCCTTACATTAATTTTTCTTCCCAATATAAAATAATTGACAGATTGTCAACATTTTAGTATTCCTGAGTTCAAATTAGGTAAATACTTAGCAATGACCACCGGAATTATTGCGAAATATCAGAATGACTAATTCTGGTTGCTTTTTACTCATAATACCGACATGTAAGTTATACTC
>PWOA01000017.1 GCA_003564155.1 Candidatus Cloacimonadota bacterium | reverse complement strand
TTCTGAATTCTTCATACATATAGAGTACTGCATCCACATATGCTTCACTTCTGTTATAGGCAAAAACAGCTCTGCGTTTATGGTCGGAAGAATCTATGGTATTACGGTTGAGGTTATGTGATGCTAAGTAGTTTTCTATGCTGACCAGTGTGTCTTCAATTGAGAAAATGTCGGTATTTTCCGGGTTGCCGTCGGCTGAAATAAAGTAAGCAACTAAGGAAGTGGGGATGAATTGTGCCCATCCGCTCGCTCCGGCAAAAGAGCCTATGAAATAATCTACTTCTTTATTTGTTTTTTGGCTGAATGTATATAAGGCAGCCAATTCATTGACCGCAAAACGTCTCCGGTTCGGTAACAGCAAATATTGAGAAACCAAAGTGTCGAAGATATAAAAATTTCCTCTTTGTCTTTCTTCTGCGAAGTTAGTTTCCATTCCTAAAATAGCCACTATTAATTCATAATGAATACCATTTCTCTGTTCGACTTCTTGTAGCAAAGAATAATGTTCATTTATAAATTTTTTGCCTCTGCTAACCTTGCGCTCAACACCGAAATGTCTCTTATAGTCCTCTATGTCAATCTCACCTCTGCTGTATCGATGCTCAGCCATATTGGTAAAAAAGCGGTCAATATTAGAGTAATAATTAAAATCCTCTCTGTTAAGATTGTCCTTTAACCATTCAACGGGTATGCCTCTTTCACTGAGCCGGGATGAAAGCTCTGCAATTTCAGCATCATATTTGGTGAGAATTTCTTCCGGTGTTTGTGCAGATAACATAGAACTCATTGTTACCAGTATAATTAGAATATATATCATGTGTTGCTCTCTCTTGTCTGTTTTAGTTATTTGAATGACCTCGATACATTCCCATGGTTGATAACAACCTAAAAAAGATCTAAAGGTTGGATTCTTTTATTTAAAATGATCTAAGTTGTCTTCTATCCATTTTTCAGCTGAAAAAGCAGCAGTTGCTCCATCACTGACTGCGGTTACTACTTGCCTGAGGACTTTATGGATGATATCTCCGGCAGCAAAAAAACCGGGAATATTGGTGTGCCGGTATTTATCCGTTAAAATGAATCCTTCAGAATCTAATTCGACGCTGGACTCAATAAGTTCGTTATGAGGAATAATTCCTATATATATAAAAACCCCGTTAACAGCAAGATTTGAAGTGTTACCCGTGACTCTGTTATATAGAACCAAGTTTTTCAGGACATTATCTCCTTCGATTTCTTTAACCACCGTATCCCAGATATACTCAATTTTACTGTTTTGGAAAGCACGATGCTGTATAGCATGAACAGCCCGTAGCTTATCACGGCGGTGAATAAGATAAACCTTCTCAGCAAACTTTGTTAAAAATATCGCTTCTTCAACGGCAGAATCACCTCCGCCAATGACTGCCACTTTCTTACCTCTATAAAGAGCTCCATCACAAGTTGCACAGTAGGATACTCCTCTGCCTGTGAATTTTTGTTCTCCGGGTACTGCCAGTTTTCTGGGATGAGCACCTGCACAAAAAATAACCGCTTTAGCACGGTAGATGGTTCCGCTGTCCGTTTCTATAATTTTACATAACCCTTCCGGGCTTATTGCCGTTACCTCTTCCTGAACTATTTTGGTATTAAACCTTAAAGCCTGAGCTTGCATCTTTGATACTATCTCATAGCCACTCACGGTTTCATCAAAACCGGGATAGTTTTCTACTTCGGCAGTTTGAACAATCTGTCCCCCAACCAAGCCTTTTTCAAAAACTATAGTTGACAAGTTGCTGCGGGATGCATAGATAGCAGCGCCCAGCCCGGCAGGACCAGCTCCTATTATTACCACATCATATTTTATTTCTTTTTTCTCTTCTTTCATTTATCTCGGTTCCTTCGATTTCTTTCCTCAAAAATTTATTGTCACCCATAATAGCAAGAAAAAAATGATTAACCTAAAGACTTGTATCGTCTAAGACTCTAATAATCATCTATATCTCTAATACTTTACAGCAACTATAACCTTATCATAGCCGGTAATTTTTTTTCTTAAATATTATTCTTCCTTTGCTTAAACGTTAGGATGCTTCGTAGTCGGCATCTACGGACTACGATGCATCCTAACGTTTAAGCAGTGAAATAAATGACATAGTTCAAAGATAAAGGGGCAATAAAATATTTCCCACTAAGCTGAAACATAGACAGGATCAGGTGGTGTATAAAAAGTATATGTTATTGTTTTTTGTCAGCTTGAGTCATTTTCATTAATAAACTTAGGTGTCCATATATCGGAACTACATCTTTCTTGGATGTATCCGTTCTCAAAACCCAGGGAATAAAGCTTATCTACTGCTGCATGATACTCTTCATCACTAACCGGTCTGTTTATTTCGGGATAGGCGGTGGTCATGTAGGTGGGATAATACTGTCCCATAAGGCTGATTTGGGTATCATTTCCTATATTGTGGGAAATCCATTCTAATATTTTATCGACCCTGTTTTTATTTTCAGGAAGGAGCAGTATTCTTATCATTAAACCTTTGACTGCAACATCGTTTTTTTCTTTGATGTGGCCAACTTGTCTGAACATTTCCAAAATGGCTTTTTGAGCTACTTGAGGATAATCTTCTGCGTCGGAATATCTTTTAGCGGCTTCATTATCAAAATACCGGAAGTCAGGCAAGTAGATGTCTACCAAACCTTCTAATTCTTTTAATGTTTCCGTACTTTCATACGCATTACTATTCCATACTATGGGTATGGAGAGGCCTTTTTCTTTGGCAATCTTCAATGATTCGATTAATTGGGGTGTATAATGGGTTGGGGTGACTAAGTTGATGTTATTTGCTCCAGATTTTTGGAAGTGAAGCATTATGTCAACTAATTTGAACTTGGAGATTTCTTTGCCCCATCCGAACTGACTGATGCTGAAGTTTTGACAATATATACAGTTTGTATTGCAGTGGGTGAAAAAGACAGCTCCGCTGCCATTTTCCCCGGCCAGATTTGGCTCTTCACCGAAGTGTAATTGATATAAGTTAACCTTTAATGGTATTCTTGCTTTACAATACCCCTCTTCAATAGCCCTGTTCACTTTGCACATGCGAGGGCATATATTACATTCTTCCAAATTAAGCATACGGTTTCTCCCTTGATTTATGATAAGACCTGTGGATAAAGTCTAACTATCTTGGATTTCAATAAGATCAGCTAACATTTAAACTTCCACAGTAATATAAATCTCATTATCACTAAGCAATTTAATACCGCTTATAGTAAAAAGCAAGTAATTATTAGCAACTTATTTCATTTATACCTACTTAACCGGTAAATTCTGTGGTAAATAACGTCTATCTCTATGTATAATAATGGCTTAGCGGTCACCGTGATAAATGTCGTGTTTTTGCCTGTTTTTTAATCAAGCGGCCCCCGGTTTATTGGTTGTAAGCTGGGTGAGAGCTACTGCTTTTTCAATTAACTTTGACTATAACCGTTTAGTTTTCTTAGTTAGGTGACGAACAATGATTCAGGTTGACAATTGTGGTGTTGTAATTAAAAAAGTATGCAGATTTCAAACGAGAGCATTATTAGCAACTTTGGCTTTACGAGTTTTAATCAATAAGCCGTCAATTAAAATCAAGAGGAAAACAATGAGCAGATTCAAGCTGATATCGAATTACGAACCCAAAGGTGATCAACCTCAGGCGATTAAAGAGTTGTCTGATAATATAACAAAAGGCCAAAAAGAGCAGGTTCTTTTAGGTGTTACCGGTTCGGGTAAAACCTTCACCATGGCCAATGTTATTCGAAATACAAGTAAGCCCACGTTAATTATATCTCACAATAAAACACTTGCTGCACAGCTTTACGGTGAATTTAAGCAGTTGTTTCCGGATAATGCCGTGGAATTTTTTATCAGTTATTACGATTATTACCAGCCGGAAGCTTATATACCGACGAAAGATTTATATATTGAGAAAGATTCGGATATTAATAAGCAGATTGATAAGTTGAGGTTGAGGGCAACAATGTCTTTGATGGAAAGGCAAGATACGATTATTGTTGCAAGTGTTTCCTGCATCTATGGCTTAGGGATTCCTCACGACTATAAAAAGGCTCTAATACCTCTTAAGGTAGGAGATATAATGGAACGTGAAGATTTGTTAGAAAAGCTGGTAAATATTCATTACGGACGCAATGATGTTGCTTTTGAGAGAGGAACATTTCGAGTTCGAGGAGATGTAGTGGATGTTTATCCTGCTTATATGGAGCATTCTATACGAATTGAGTTTTTTGATGACTTGATCGAAAGAATTGCGAGAATCAATCCCATTGATAACCACATTATAGAAGAAGTTGATGAGTATTCAATTTATCCTGCGAAACACTTTATTACGACGGAAGACAGCATAGAAAAAGCTATTGAATCTATAGAAAAAGAACTCGAAGAGCAGGTTCGTTATTTTAACAAACACAATAAGTTGGTTGAAGCGCAAAGAATTGAACAAAGAACCAGGTTCGATATAGATATGTTAAGAGAAGTAGGCTACTGTTCAGGTATAGAAAACTATTCTCGACATTTGACGGGAGTGCCCCGGGGAACACCTCCTTTTTGCTTAATGGATTATTTTCCGCAAGACTATCTTCTTTTTATAGATGAATCGCATGCTACTTTGCCCCAAATAAGAGCTATGTATGGAGGTGATTTGTCGCGGAAAAAGAATTTGGTGGAATACGGATTTCGTCTTCCTTCTGCTTTTGACAACAGACCTTTGACATTTGATGAGTTTGAAGATCATATAAGTCAGGCCGTGTATGTTTCCGCTACGCCCGGTGATTATGAACTCAGCAAAACAGAGGGTGAGTTTGTTGAACAGGTTATACGTCCTACCGGATTACCTGATCCGGGAATAGAGATTAAGCCGATAGAGACTCAGGTAGATGATTTATTAGAACAGATCCGGCTAAGGATTAATGCCTCTGTTGAGCAAGATAATACTGTTGTTGATAAAGCGGTCGCAGATAATATGGAAAACGGGAACTTACTAAGCAAAATATTAGTAACTACCCTTACTAAAAAGATGGCTGAAGATCTTACCGAATACCTTTCTCAGGCCGGAATCAGAGTTAGATATCTGCATAGTGAAATCGATTCCATAAAGCGTTCTAAGATAATCCGTGATTTCCGGCTAAACGAGTTTGATGTTTTAGTTGGTATAAATCTTTTGAGAGAAGGTTTGGATTTGCCGGAAGTTACGCTTGTAGCTATATTAGATGCTGATAAAACAGGGTTTTTACGCTCAGCTCGTTCGCTAATACAAACTGCCGGAAGAGCTGCCCGTAATGTTAAGGGTAAAGTGATATTCTATGCTGATAATGTAACACCTGCTATGGAAGAAGCAATTAGAGAAACTAACCGCAGAAGAAAGAAGCAGCTGGAGTATAACCAAGAGCATAATATTACACCCGCTTCAATTTACAAAAGTATAGATGATATTATGATCTCCACTTCTGTAGCCGAAGGTTATCAGGAATATGGCGGTAAAAAAGCCAAAGAAGATAAGAAAGATTTTGAGCAATATTTCCGCCTTGAATCTAAAGAAGAGATAATTAGCTTATTAAAAAAAGAGATGGTAAAAGCGGCTGAGCAACTGAATTTTGAGGAAGCTGCTGATCTAAGAGACCGGATATATGAGATGGAAAATTCTTGAAACAGTTGCCGGTTATTATTATAATAAATTCCCGCAAAGCGATAACAAAGCTGAAAGCATGATTTGCTAAGCGGTATCTCTATGGTAGATAGCTATTACAAGTAAACGAAGAAGATAAGCAGCGGCAAAAGATTTGGGAATAACAAAAGAGCAGGTTGTCGTGCCTGCTCTTTTGTTGTTTATTATATATAGCTTTGTACGTTTTGGTCAACTGCTACTTAAGCATTAATACTTTCCGTGTTTCTATGTAATCTGCAGCAATCATTCTGTAGAAATAGATTCCGCTGCCGACCCTTCTGCCACGGTCATCATCTCCTTTCCATAAAACACTGTGCTTGCCGCTTTCAAGAATATCGTCAACAAGCGTGCGAACTTTTCGGCCGCTGACATCGAAAACCTCGATAGTAACTTTACCCTGTTGTTTTAAGCTGAAATCAATTACTGTCCGGGGATTAAATGGATTAGGATAAGCTCTTTGTAACTCGGTAGTTAAAACGGGCTGCATATCCTGGTCATCAATCGAAACAGGTCCCACATTTACAATCTCAGATCGTTGCGATTCTCCCTGTTCATAGATTGCAGTTACGTAATAACGATAATTGGTGTCTTCGTCGATCTCGGTATCAACATATTCGGTTCCGGTGACAGGACGCAGATTGATTCGGACAAAGTCTTCCTCTTCTTCAGAACGATAAATATGATAACGTATTTGCCGGGTTGCTGAAGATGTTTCCCGTTCATTACCTAATCTACGGGAAGCTGCTCCACGGGATTCTTCTCCGGAAATACTACTTCTTATTGCAGAAGATCTGCTTTCACTAAGGCTTCCGGTTTCAGATAGAACCGCAGAACGAGAGGCCTCTGATGAATAGCGAGTTTGTCTGCCTTCTACAGCGATTATGTCTGCATCCTCATCCCTTTGTGGCGACCAAGGTCTGTCCCAATCTAACTTTACCTCATCATCACTTCCCGCAGCTACAAGATTACGAGGAGGATGAAGAACGTAATATTGAGCAGAAGCTATATCACTCGGATTTAACTCTCCTGAAAAAGCTCTCGCTCTGACGAGAGTATGGTAGTTAACCTCAAAAGGTTCTTCGTAAAGAATGCTTTCTTCTGTGGGTTGGGAACCGTCAACGGTATAGTAGATGGAAGCATCTACTGCTTCAGTTGTAATAGTTACATCAAAAGGTTCATAATAATTGCCCGGTTCGGGAGAAATTTCCGGTATGGCAACTATGTTGAAGTCTATGGGAACTATGTTAGAGGGAAGGGTTTCACCTGTATCCTCATAAACGGCTGTTACATAATAATAACAGAATAAAGATCTGTCTTCATCAGCACCATCTATGTATTGAGTTTCCGTAACAAGTTCTTCGTTTATAATGCTGCCGTTACGATAAATATTATAACCGTTTAAACCGTGCTGCTGAGGAGGAGCAGTCCATTCAAGGGTCACCTCATTGGCTGTTAAGCTCGCTGTTAAATCTTCAGGCCGGTTAGAAGTGTCACCGGCACCGGTATCAACAAGTAACATAGCCTGAGGTTTTTGAGAAGAGACAGATGTAGTGGGAACATCGAATTGATCGACATTATCTGCCCTTGCATAACGAAAACCGTTGGGTACTTCATAGTAGCGAACATGACCGGATGAATGCCAATCTTCTACCGGAGCAAATGCCGTATCAACGAGAATATTATCCTCCCCGTTCCATTCAAAGACAGGATCTAACTCCAACATATCCCAATCTCCTGCTGTGGGAGTGTATAATTCATTACTGTA
>PWOA01000029.1 GCA_003564155.1 Candidatus Cloacimonadota bacterium | reverse complement strand
GAGCACTAAAGAAGATTTGCTAGAAGAACTAAAAAAAATAAGAGAAATGGGTTATGCGTTGGATAACGAAGAGATACAACCTGGTCTTCGTTGTGTTGCTGCACCTATAAGGGATTACAGTGGAAGAGTGGTTGCGGCTATTAGTGTAAGTGGAATGATTTCTAACATGAGTGAGCAGCGGTTGCCACACATTATAGACAAGGTAATTAGTACAGCTAACAGAATATCACTAGATCTCGGTTGTAGGCAGAACTTATAGTTAAAAAATTTGTTGCATTAGTAAAACGTTGTTTTGCATTGTGAAACAAAAAACCGTTTTGGTATTTGGAGGTAGCCATTATGAAAGTATTGATAACAGACTATAACTTTCCTTCGGTGGACATTGAGAGGAAATAATTGAAGATTTTGGTGCTGAATTATATGAGTCAAACGGGAGTCAGAGTGTTTTAAGTTTAGCTAAAAATTGTGACGCTCTTATAACACAGTACTACAGAATTGATTCGGATTTTATCAACTCTTTAGAGAAATGTAAGATTATAGTTACTTATGGTATAGGCACAAATGCAATAGATATTAAAGCAGCAAGTGAAAGGAAGATTATTGTTTCCAATGTGCCTGATTATGGAATTCAAGAAGTGTCGGATCACGCATTATCGTTTTTACTGGCTCATTATAGGAAGCTGTTTAGCTTAGATCACAACATGCGCAAAGGTTCATGGGGTTATAAAAGTGTAGTGCCAATCAAGAGGTTGTCTGAATGCACATTAGGCGTCATCGGCTTTGGTCGTATAGCACAGCTTTTTGTAACGAAAGCAAAAGCATTCCAGTTTAAAGAAATACTAGTTCATGATCCTTATGTGCCAGAGGCAATAATAGTTCAATATGGCGCTAAACCCACTGATCTTGATAATATTACCATTAATTCTGATTATATATCCTTACACGCACCTTTAAATGATGAGACTATGCATATGATTGATGAAAATAGATTTAGTAAAATGAAGCCCAAGGCCTTCATCATTAATGTAGGCCGAGGTTCATTGATAGATGAAAAAGCTTTAATAAAAGCTCTTGATTTAGGATGGATTGCCGGTGCCGGCTTAGATGTATTTGAAGATGAACCTCTTGCAATTAATTCACCACTCCTAAAAATAAGAAACGTTATATTATCGCCACATAGCGCCTGGTATTCTGAACAGGCGTTGAGTGACCTACAGGTTATGGCAGCTGAAGAAGTTGTCAGGGTTCTTAGTGGAGAAAAGCCACGTTCTGCAGTAAATTTAAATATGATTTCATAAGTAGAGGGTGAGACAATATGACTCATTTATTACTTCAAGTAAAGGAAGTAAGCAAAAGTTTCCCAGGGACACAAGCCTTAGATAAGGTTGAGTTTGAGCTAAAAGAAGGTGAAATTCACGCACTGGTTGGTGAAAATGGTGCAGGAAAGTCAACCTTAATGAACATAATCATGGGGGTGCATCAAAAGGACTCAGGGAGTATAAGTTATGAAGGTAATTTGATAAATATTGAAGATCCTTTACATGCAAATCGACTGGGTATTAGGGCTGTGTTTCAGGAATTATCTTTAGCTCAGCATCTGAGTATTGCAGAAAATATATATATCAACAATCAGCCACTAAATGCAATGGGAATTATTAATAAGGCTAAAATGCATACTGAAGCTTCAAAGCTTCTGGAACTTTTTGATATAGATATTGAACCCGGCACTCTCGTTAAAGATATTAGTGTGGCACTTCGGCAAATAGTTGAAATAGCCAGGGCTATATCTCAGGAATGTAAGCTTATTATTTTAGATGAACCAACTGCATCTTTAACAGGGCATGAAATTCAGAAGTTGTTTGAGATCATGACTCGATTAAAAGAAAGAGGAATTTCTATTATTTATATCAGCCATAAGTTAGAAGAGATTCTTGAAATATCTGATCGAGTAACAGTCTTTAAAGATGGGAAAAATGTTTCAACAATGGAAACTGCTGATTCAGACAAGGAACAGATTATTAAAAACATGGTAGGTAGGGAATTACAGTCTCTTTTTCCAGAGCGAAAAAGTATAGTTGGTCAAACTGTTATGGATGTTAAGAATTTGACCGGTGATTGTTTTAGTGATGTCAACTTTTCTGTAAAAGCCGGAGAAGTTCTTGGATTCGCTGGTTTAACTGGTGCAGGTAGAACAGAGATGTTCAGAGCAATATTCGGCATAGACCGTAAGCTGACCGGCGATGTATATATTGATGGTATTAAAAGAAATATTAAGTTGCCATCCGATGCTGTCAGATATGGCCTTGGTTATTTACCAGAAGACAGGAAGGATTTAGGGTTATTCCTAAGAGACTCCCTAAAAAATAATATCGTGGTATCAAGCCTTGAAAAAGTAAGTGGTCATATATTTATGAACAGAAAGCTGGAGCAGGCGGAAGCTTCGCAACAGATGGCAAGTTTAGACATTAAAGCACCAACTATTAACCAACAGATTTCTGCATTAAGCGGTGGCAATCAGCAGAAAGCATTACTTGCTAGATGGCTACTTGTCAACCCCAAAATACTTGTTGTTGATGAACCAACACGTGGAGTTGATGTAGGTGCAAAAGCTGAAATTCACAAAATCTTACGCAAACTGGCTGATGACGGCATTGCAATTATTATGATATCATCTGAGCTTCTTGAAGTATTAGGTATGAGCGACAGAATAATTACTGTATGGCAAGGGAAGATAACTAATTGTTTGATTAACGATAAGATTGGCGAAGAGGATATTGCAAAATATATTTATGGGGAGCAGGGGATCCCCTTAAGCTAAAAGGGTCATGAGGAGGCTTGTACTGATGCAGTCTGAAAAAAATAATTACCAAGAAACAAATTCTGATTTTTTAAAGAAAACAATTACTGTGATTAAGAAAGTTTTTTCAATCAGAGAAACAATGTTGTTTTTAATTATTCTTTTATTGGTGTTTACGCTGGCAAACCTTTCACCACATTTTTTGGATGTTACTAACTTTAGGGCAATTTCAAGAGGTTTTGCGATCGAGGGTATAGTTATTATCGGCATGACATTTCTACTTGTTTCAGGAAATTTTGATTTGTCTATTGGTGCAGTAATGGCTTTCACAGGAGTTATGACAGGTTATTTTCTTCAGATGGGTTTGCCAATCCCTATTGCAATATTTGGAGGTGTGTTAAGTGGTTGCCTTACCGGTTTTATCAATGGTTTTGTAGTAACAAGGTTTAGGGTTAACGCATTAATAACCACTCTGGCTATGATGTCGATAGCAAGAGGTGTATCGCTTGTAATAACACAAGGGCGGCCAATTGCTGCTTTCCCATTGGACTTCATCTTCATTGGGCAAGGAGAAGTTTTTGGGATACCGATACCCTTTGTTATATTTGTTGGTTTTGTAATTATATCTGATCTTTTATTGCGCAGGGGGCGTTATTTTAGACAACTCTATTTTATTGGCAGTAATGAAGACGCAGCTAGACTTTCGGGAATTAAGGTAGATCGCATAAAACTAATTATATTTATCTTAATGGGTGCGCTAGCTGCATGTGGAGGTGTTCTTTCGACTGCCAGATTAATGAGTGCAATACCAACAGCTTTTGTTGGTTTAGAGTTAAAAATTATTGCAGCTGCGGTTATTGGTGGCGCCAGCTTAAAGGGTGGTGAAGGAACGGTTACGGGTTCAGTGTTCGGCTTGTTATTTATGGCCCTCATAAGTAATGCTATTACAATATTGCGTGTATCTCCATACTGGGAAGGAATTGTTGTCGGAACTGTTCTTTTAGCAGCAGTAATTATCGATATGATATCAAGGCAAAAAAAGTAATTGCCAGGGAGGTGATTTAGGTACAAGATCTTTTGCAACATAGTTTTAGCAACCTTAACAGGGTGCACAACAAAGAGGAGGATTGTTTAAAGATGATTAAAAAAATCACACTTATTGGCTTTGTTTTGCTTTTAGTTTTGGTTTTAATGGCAGGGTGTGCAACTGATGATTTTGTAGCGGAAGAACCAGATTCTGATGAACCTGCTGTAGCTAATAATGAAGGGTCAAATGAAGAGGAAGAATATGTATTTCTCGCCTACGTAACATCGCTTGAATTTTGGGAGGACCCAAAACAGGGGTTTTTGGATGCTTGCGACCACTTGGGCGTGACAGGAACATTTGCTGGGCCGGTTGAGTTTGACCCAGCAGAACAAGCAAGAATCATGGAAGAACTTATAGCCAGAAGGCCCGCAGGTATAGTGCTATGGCCCGCAGACCCTGATGCATTGGTTGATCCTTCAAGGAGAGCAATGGAGGCAGGAATTCATGTCATTAACGCTAACTCTGATGTAACTGATTTTGATGTCCGTTATGGATATGTTGGTATTAACAATTTAGAGGCAGGGAGAGTTTGTGGTCATCATGCAGCAGCGCTTATTGGGGGATCAGGTAAGGTAGGAATAGTCACAGTACCTGGGGTATCAGTGCATGAAGATAGGAAAGATGGTTATCTTGCGGCATTTGATGAGTATCCGGGTATCGAAGTTGTTGGTATTGTGAATAGTGAAGCAGATCCATCGGTTGGTATAAGGGTAGCAGGAGATTTAATTACTGCTAACCCAGACATAGCTTTGCTTGTTGGAACATCTGCACCTGATGGAGCATCGATTGGAAGGGCAATAATCGAAGCTGGTAAGCAGGGTGAAATAAAAGCTGTTGGAATGGATCGCGATGCAGATTTACTCCAATTTGTAAAAGATGGAGTTGTAAATGCTACTTTAGTTCAAAGAAATTATCTTGAAAACTGGATAGCTCTTCACTATCTGTATTGGGTGAAGCATGATTTAATTGAAATGGTACCAGACTGGAGAGCTGCTGGGCTTCCTCCTGTTGCACCAAATACCGACACTGGTGTTATGGTCGTTACACAAGATAATGTTGACTTTTTTATTCGCTAATGTAGGTAAATGAAAGAGGGCCTCATGTAAATGAGGCCCTATAAACAATTGGGGTGGTAATGTGAGTGTAAATAATAAGATAAATCAATTAGAGGTTAAAGATGGTGCCTTAGGGATATTTTGGCTCGGTAATGCGAGCTTTATTTTAAAAACACCCGGTGGCCAAATAATTGGTATAGATCTTTATTTATCTGATCTTGCTGAAAAAGTATATGGCTATACATTTAGAAGACTTATGTCCTCACCTGTTGAGGTTGAAGATTTAAAAGTTGATTTCTTATTAACAACACACCATCACGAAGATCATTTGGATTTGGATATTTTGCCCCGCCTGGTTTCCAATGGAACTAAAGTTATATCCACAGATGAAGGAATTAGGATTTGTAAAGAGCATGGCTTGAATAATAAACAATTAATTAAAGCAAATGTTGGTGACATTTTGGAACTTGAAGATGTCAAAGTGCATATTGTTTATGCTGATCACGGAGACTTAGCCCCAGATGCAGTTGGGTTTGTAATTGAGTGTGCAGACCTCAAAATATATAATACGGGAGACACAGCTTATCGCCCTGATGAGATGATCTATGCTTTTACTCTTAAACCTAACCTAGTTATACCACCCATTAACGGTAAGTATGGGAATCTCAATCCAGAAGAAGCGTCTTATGTTGTTAGAGATTCTGGTGCCAAGTTTACTATACCATCACATTTTTGGATGTTCCCGGGCCATAATGGTGATCCAGGCGCTTTTTATGAAGCAGTTGCAAAGAACGCTCCCGAGGCTAATGTTATTTTCTTAACACAGGGAGCATATTATTTGCTTGAAAATAAGCAGCTAAAAGATTAGATGTAGGGAGGTAGTGTAATGCGGGCATTAATGGTAAGTGAGCCTGGAAAATGGGCATTGACAGATATTGACAAACCCCATCTTAAAGATAATCATGTACTAATCAGATCAAAGGCGGTAGGTATTTGTAAAAGTGATTTAGAGGTAATGGATGGCTCTCGACCAGAACCCTATGTCAGTTACCCAATTGTAATCGGTCATGAGTTTGCAGGCATTGTTGAAGGTTGCGGTAGAGATGTTTCTAGATTTAAGGAAGGAGACAGAGTAGTAGCAGAGCCTTGGTGGCATTGTGATATTTGTGGCCCCTGCATGGAAGGAAGGACAAATCTTTGTGAAGACTATAATGAAATTGGCTTTACACAAAATGGTGGACTAGGGGAATTGTTAGTTGTTCATGAAAAAATTGTCCATAGAGTGCCAGAAGGCTTATCCTTCAACATAGCTGCCATGGTCGAACCAGTAGCTTGTTCAGTTCAGGGATTATTTAGGGCAGGAATTGAACCCGGTAAAAAAATAGCTGTTATAGGGCCAGGACCCATCGGACTGATCTGTGTTGAGCTTTGTAAACTGTTTTCTCCAAGTGAGATAGTTTTATTTGGCACAAGAGATGATAGATTAGAAGTTGGCAAAAGGATGGGAGCAACCAAAATAATTAATCTTAAGAAAGAAAATATTGATAAATACTATGATGGATTTGATTATGTTATAGAAAGTGCAGGCATTTTAGATGCTGTCCTATTATCAATTAGCTTGGGGAAGCGTGGCTCAACAGTTATCTTATTGGGAGTTATTGGTGGGGGCACACAAGTTCCTTTAGTAACAGACGATATAGTTTTTAAGGACATGGGTGTAATTGGTTCAGTTGCTTACACCAAATCATCATTCGCCAAAGCACTTAATCTGCTCTCAAATAATCTGATTGATGTTTCGCCTATTATAACTCATGAATTTTCGCTTAATGACTTTAATGAAGCGATTCAAACAGTAAACAATAGAAAAGATGGAGCTCTAAAAGTCCTAGTTAGAATGTGATTTTAGATATAGCGAACGAATATACCTCGGGGGTATTATAATGAACGACTTGGGAAGTAGATTACAGCAAGGTGAAACTGTATTTGGAACTTTTCTAAGATTCTCAGATCCAGCAGTAGTAGAGATTTTGGGATACTCAGGTTTTGACTTTGTAATAATCGATCTTGAACATGGCTCACTTGGCATTCAACAAGCTGAACATATAGTCAGGGCCGCTCAGATAGCAAAAATATTTCCAATAATACGTGTAAGAGAAAATAACTCTTCCTTGATTGCTAAGGCTTTGGATATAGGTGCTAATGGAGTGCAAGTGCCTCATATATCTTCAGAAGAAGATGCTAAAGAGGCTGTAAAATCTGCTCGATTTTATCCCCAAGGGGGAAGAGGGGTATGTAGGTTCGCCCGAGCTGCAAATTATACGCATTTAGATAAATATGAATATTTTAAAAAAGCGAATTCTGAAAACCTTGTTATCTTACAAATTGAAGGGGAGAAAGGGATTGGTAATTTAGATAAAATAACGAAGGTTAAAGGGATAGATATGATATTCATAGGCCCCTACGATTTGTCCCAATCATTGGGAATGCCAGGTGATGTGAACAATCAATTGGTAATTCAGAAAATGAAGGAAGTAATTGATATAGCCAAGGATGATGGT
>PWOA01000028.1 GCA_003564155.1 Candidatus Cloacimonadota bacterium | reverse complement strand
TACTAACATCCCATGAAAAATAAATATAATCACCTATAAAAAGTGCATTACACCACTTAAACTCGTGACCAGTCCCAACCAAACTCCAATTCCACTCATCTTCATGTAGGTCGTAAGTGCCTTTCAAAACATGTCTTTGATCTACTCCATTACTTATAAAATCACCAGTTTGCAACCAGAATGTATTATCAGAAGGGTTAAAATTAACATTATGCACATGTCGTGTGTAAAGATTTCCAGATCCATCATCTGCTTCAGTACTACGAAATTTGTAAGCAGTTTTTACTGTTTCACCTTTGTCCACAGTATACCATACATTTACATTTTTATATTGTGTATCATACTGGTAATCATAGTTTCCCCAACAAAGAATTTCTTGGCCATCAATTATATGTCTATGGGTGTCACCTCCCATATTAATCGAAAAATTATGGTACTTATAAGGAACAAATGGGTCGCCATTAATATCAAGTACGGTTGATTCATGTAGGGTTTCCCAATCATGCGAGTAATAACATTTTGTGTGATCAACAAAAAAAAGTGTTCCATTCTCAAAGACGTGTATGCCTTGCAAGTCTTTATCATCAACAAATATACTTTTATTATAAGTTTTCCCGCCATCCCTGCTTAAACTTATAGTTCCATCTTTATACTTGACGGTAAAATCCTCCCTGCACAACACAAGGTTGTCTGGCATTACTTCACCGCCCCTGTCATAAGCTGTAGAGTTTGCAGATTTTTCATCAGATTTACTACACCCGATAATACTAATAAAAAAAAACAAGCTAAATATGAGGATACATGCTGCAGCGTACCAAATGACATGAATTTTTGTTTTCTTTTGAATTGACTTGTCTAACCTTGAATTCAAGGCTATTTCCAATGCTCCATATTTATTGTTTAACATCTTTTTTAAGAATTCTATTTTTCCTCTCTCCTTATGAAAATATTTCTTGTTTTTAATCATTGCTGTATTTATAATAACTTCTTCTTTTACCTCTTCGCTATCACTAATGTTTTTAAAAATTAAGCATAGATTTATAACACTTAAGTTGATTGCAGTATTCTTAATCTCTTTATCACTAAAAAGTAGTTTGGTACTTTATTATAACCTATAGATATTTATCTTTTCAATAAATATTATCTTACGTTTTGAATGCAAGTTGTTCTCTGTTGAATCCCATTGTTTCATTAATCTAAAACCTGATATAAGAAAAAAAAATATAAGGCAAAGTAACTATTGGGTGATATTATAATTGGTATTAATTATACTTAAAAAAATTTTTGAGTAAATATATTATTTGTTTAAGGAATCTTTAGAAATAAAGGGAAGGTATTCCTTTATTAGACAGAGAATTATATTGTTTATATTTACTGAGGTAAAATGAATTACATTATACTTAAAGCATGCATATTGTAAGTTATTTAAATAACAATTTATGGTAAAAGTAAATAATACTATAGTATAAAAACCTTTATACTATAGTATTATTTACTTAAATGTTATTTTTAAGGTATAATTAAACATACAACTATGGAATCGGGCTTTTTGATGACATATTTTAAAAAACGAAATGACAGGCGGTGTTAATTTGAACATACTGGTCACCGGAGGTGCAGGGTTTATTGGTTCAAATTTTTTGAATTACTCTGTTCCTAAATATCCTCAGTTCAACTTTATCAATTTAGATAAGCTTACTTATGCCGCCAATCTTTTAAATTTAAAAAAAATTGAGCACAATTCGAATTATTGTTTTATTCAAGGGGATATAGTGAATTATGAATTTTTAAGCAGGATATTTGAAAAATATAAACCAGAGATAATTATTCACTTTGCGGCAGAAAGCCATGTGGATAGAAGCATTACCGGCCCGGCAGAATTTATAAATACCAATATTATTGGCACCTTCAACATTCTTGAAGCTTGTCGTAAGTATTGGGACAAGTCTGATGAAAAGGTTTTTCACCATGTTAGCACCGATGAAGTTTATGGCTCATTAGGGGATACCGGATTTTTTACTGAAGATACAGGTTATAACCCCAGCAGTCCCTATTCTGCATCCAAGGCCTCCAGCGATCACCTGGTGAGGGCTTACTACCGCACATACAAATTGCCAGTTAAAATAACGAGTTGTTCAAATAACTATGGACCTTACCAGTTTCCAGAAAAATTAATCCCTTTAATGATTTTAAATGCCGTGGAAAGTAAACCGCTGCCTGTTTACGGAAAAGGAGAAAATATTAGGGATTGGCTCTATGTTGAGGATCACTGTTTGGCTATTTGGGATGTAATTAAAAAGGGGAAAACAGGTGAGGCATATAATATTGGTGGAAATAACGAGTGGAAAAATATTGATATTGTAAATAAAATCTGTGAAGTCTTGGCAGAGGAGATGGATGTTGATTCATCCGCTTTCAAAAAATTGATTACCTTTGTGAAGGATAGGCCCGGCCATGATTATCGTTATGCTATAGATTCTACCAAGATTATGAGAGACTTAGGATGGCGCCCGAAGGAAACCTTTGATACCGGATTAAGGAAAACTATTAAATGGTATCTTCAAAACCGGAAATGGGTAGAAAGTATTAAAACCGGAAGATACCAGGAATGGCTCAAAGCTAACTATGATAAAAGAATAATTTTATAAATACAAAAACTTTAATGTAAGAATCTATACTTGCTATTTTTCATCTTTTTAATCTCTTCATAGCCATATAGGATAACAAATAATTGAATACTTCTAGGAGGATTCACATAATAATAAAATGTTGAAATGGTGGGAAGTTATTTTTATTATATGTGGTATTCAAAATGATATTGGAAGCTTTTTGATAGGTTAGTTTTTTTACTTAATAAATGGACAGGGGTGGAAATTTGTTATACATAGATTTGCACGCCCATATTCTTCCCGGACTAGATGATGGCCCTCAAACTCTTCAAGAGTCTTTACAAATGGCGGCAATGGCTGTGAAACAAGGTATTCAAATAATCGCTGCTACACCTCATGTAGTAGAAGGAATCTATGAAAACGAAAAATCTAATATTCTTGAAAATGTTCGAAAATTTCAAGCCGTCCTATTAAAAGAAAACATCCCATTAAAAATAATTCCGGGAGCAGAAATCCACATATCCAGTCATATCTTTACGCTGTTTAAGAATAAAGAATTATTAACTATTAATAATGCCGGAAAATATATTCTATTAGAACTGCCTCACTTTCAACCAATTCCACCTTACTTGGAAAATTTAGTTTTTCAACTTTCTTTAGAAGGGATAAGAACCATAATAGCACATCCGGAAAGAATTATCAGTGTTCAAAAGAATCCCAATATTCTTATTCCACTGATTGCCCAAGGAGTTTTACTACAATGCACGTTAACCAGTATATCAGGACATTTTGGTGAAGAAACATGCAAGACGGTAGAAGTGCTTCTAAAGTCAAGTATGGTACATTTTCTTGCCTCAGATATGCATAACACTGGCGGCAGGCTCAATCTTATTCAAGAATCTCTGAGAAGAATAGAGGGTTTGGTCGGCAAGGAAAATGCTAAAAATATGATTTCTCATGTTCCCGAAATGATTTTGGAGGGGAGAGATTTAAGAATACCATATTCGCAATTAGATCAGATGCAGATTCCGAAAAGGAACTTGTGGGGCTTTCCCCGAGGAGTATTTGCACCCAGGGGTCAGAACAGAGATCAAGGTTGTTAAGGGGGGATGTATGATGTTACAAAAATTTCTAACAAAAAAAAATATACGGAAGACAGCTCTGGTATTAGCCGACATCCTGCTCATTTTGCTAGCACTCTTACTGTGTTATAACTTACGCTTTGATTTTAATATACCTGAGTTTTATACAAACGGCAGTTACGCCATTCAAGTGGCCTTAATCTTTGTTATTACCTTCATCATTTCCTTTGCTTTATTTTCCCTTTATAGCAGTTTGTGGAGATATGCCAGTGTGAAGGAGCTAATTTCCATAGTCTACGGAATCACCTCTGGGACAATATTTGCAGCCTTTATTACTTATTTCACCGGAACTTTTATTCCCAGGAGCATATTTATCATGATGTGGTTTGTAACCATCATCTTTATAGGAAGCCTCAGGATTGGGTATAGGATTTTTCGCAGGTTAAAGCGAAGCAGGTTTATGGGCGGCTTTAAAAGAGTGCTTATTGTAGGGGCCGGGTATACGGGGAATATGGTTTTGCGGGAGCTTCAAGAAAATAAGGAGAAAACGAAACTTCAGGCGATAGGATTTATTGATGATGACCCTGGGAAACAGGGCATGAAGATTCAAGGAATACCGGTGTTGGGGGATCGTCCCTGCCTCTTAGAAGTAGTTTTAAGTTATAATGTGGATGAAGTCATTATTGCTTTTCCTTCAGCCCCTCAAAAAGTTGTTCGTCAGGTGGTACAGGCCTGTACAGAAGCGAAGGTAAAAGTCAAAATTATTCCTGGGGTTTACGAATTGCTAAATGGCACAGTGCAGTTGGAAAAATTGCGGGAGGTAGAAATTTCGGATCTTCTGGGTAGAGATTCTGTTTACCTGAACACTGAAGATGTTGCTGGCTATCTACAGGGGGAAACTATCCTGGTTACCGGGGCAGGGGGGTCTATAGGTTCAGAAATTTGTCGTCAAATCAAGCTCTTTAATCCTAAGAAGTTAATCCTTTTAGGTCGAGGGGAAAACAGTATTTTTGATATTAATTCGGAGTTTTCCTCCGGTCCTTCTGATTTTACTATAATCCCCATCATTTGTGATGTTAGGGACATGGATGCAATGAAAAAGGTGTTTGAACAATTTAAGCCTACTGTAGTTTTTCATGCAGCGGCGCATAAACATGTTCCTTTAATGGAGGATAATTGTGAAGAAGCGGTGAAAAATAATGTTTTTGGCTCCCGCAATGTAGTGGAACTGTCTGATAAGTATAAGGTGAAAACATTTGTAATGATTTCAACGGACAAAGCGGTGAACCCTACCAATGTTATGGGAATTACTAAGAGAATTAGCGAGATGATAATGCAGTCTAAAGCAATATCCAGTTCTACCCGGTTCTGTGCAGTAAGGTTTGGAAATGTTTTAGGCAGCCGGGGCAGCGTGGTTCCTATTTTTAAGAAACAAATTGCTGCAGGCGGGCCCGTTACAGTAACACACCCTAAAATGACCCGTTATTTTATGACTATTAAAGAAGCAGCTTCTTTGGTGATTCAGGCAGGAGCTATGGGCAAGCAGGGAGAAATTTTTGTTCTGGAAATGGGGAAACCCGTTAAGATTTTGGAAATGGCGGAAGATATGATAAAGCTCTCTGGCCTTGAACCTTACGTTGACATACTAATAGAGTTTTCTGGCATTAGGCCAGGAGAAAAATTACATGAAGAACTGTTTACTAATAGTGAAAGATTACTAACTACAAAACATGAACGAATATTTATTATGGAGCCGGATGAGGTTAGTCTCAAAAAATTTCAGAAGGACGTATATAATAAGATTAATTATTTGATTGATGGTAAGGGCTCTATACAGGAGAAGATGATTAATATCGTTAATAATTGATGTTTTCTCGCAGTATACTTTACCATGAGTAGGCTCCACTTTTTACAATTTTGAGAGGAAATTCTATAGGTTTCCTTGAAGATGACCAGCTTTACTCTTAAGTAAATTAAATTTATTAAATTATATATTGATTTTTGGAGGGAATTATTGAGAATGAAGGGGACAAGCAGAATTTATCTTTCCTCGCCACACATGAGTGATGAAGGATATGAGATCGAATACATAAAAGAAGCATTTGACACTAATTGGATAGCGCCTCTTGGCAAAAATGTCAATGAGTTTGAAAAAGAATTTGCCAGAAAAGTTGGCGCAAAACATGCTGCGGCATTATCGTCAGGAACAGCTGCAGTTCACATGGCATTAAAAGCCGCAGGTGTTGGGAAGGGAGATATTGTGTTTTGTCCCACACTTACATTTTCAGCGACAGCTAATCCAATAATTTATGTTAACGCAAAACCGGTTTTTATAGATAGTGATTATTTAACATGGAATATATGTCCTAAAGCATTAGAAAAAGCTTTTATGAAATATCCTGAAGTCAAGGCTGTCATAGTAGTTCATATTTTTGGTCTTTCGGCTGATATGGATAGAATCATGGAGATTTGCAATAAATATAAAGTGACATTGATTGAGGATGCAGCGGAATCTCTAGGAACTTTCTACAAAGGAAAACATACCGGAACCTTTGGTGAGTATGGTGTTTTTTCATTCAACGGCAATAAGATTATCACTACATCTGGCGGAGGGATGCTGGTTTCTGATAATGAAGAGAGAATTGTAAAGGTACGTTTCTGGTCCACTCAGAGCAGAGATAAGGCAAGGCACTACCAGCATAGTGAATTAGGGTTCAATTACCGTATGAGCAATGTTGTTGCTGGGATTGGTAGAGGACAGTTAAAAGTACTTGATCAGAGAGTAGACAAAAAGAAATACATTTTTGAGTTCTATAAAAGTGAATTAGGTCAATTGGAGGGCGTTGAGTTCATGCCTATCAATGAGTGGAATGAACCTAATTATTGGTTAAGTTGCATTACTGTTAATGGGCCAATAAAACCTCTCACGATAATGGAAAAATTGGAAGCTGCGAATATCGAATCAAGACCGATTTGGAAGCCAATGCATATGCAGCCTTTCTTTGCTAAGTATGATTATATCGGTGGTGATGTGAGCCAGGAGCTCTTTGAGAATGGTATATGTTTGCCATCTGATACTAAGATGACGGATGGAGATCTTGAAAGCATATGCGGGATTGTCAAGGGGCTTTGGGAGTAGATATGAATCGTAAAAGAGGTTTTTATGAAAGATTTATTAAAAGGCCCCAAGATTTCATTCTCTCCTTGGTAGCACTTATTGTATTAAGTCCAGTTTGGCTTATCGTAGCAATCCTGGTGAGAACAAAGCTTGGCGTCCCTATTATTTTTATGCAAGAGCGCCCGGGGCTCAAAGAAAAGATCTTTACTATATATAAATTTCGAACTATGACAGATGCAAGAGACGAGAATGGTGCATTAATGCCTGATAATGTAAGGGTGATGAGGCTTGGAAAATTTTTAAGAGCCACGAGCTTAGATGAACTTCCTGAGTTATGGAATATAGTTCGAGGGGATATGGCCGTTGTGGGTCCAAGGCCTTTATTAGTTCAATACTTACCACTATACAATGATCATCAAAAACGCAGACACGAGGTAAGACCAGGGCTTTCAGGCCTTGCGCAAGTAAGTGGGAGAAACGCTATTAGTTGGGAAGATAAGTTTAACTTAGATGTTGAATATGTAGAAAATGTTTCTTTTATTAGGGATTGGAAAATCATATTTCTTACGATTAAAAAGGTTTTGGTTAGAGAAGGGATCAACTCAAATTCTGCGGCGACAATGGAACCTTTCAAAGGAAGAAACTTAAATCAGTAGAGAAGTAAATAGTCGAGAGGAAAAGTGTGTAGCCATGAAAGATAGACTTTTAATCATAGGTGCTAGTGGACAT
>PWOA01000024.1 GCA_003564155.1 Candidatus Cloacimonadota bacterium | reverse complement strand
CCTGAACATACGAGGCACAGCTAACAACAAAATCATTTAGGAGACAATATGGTAAAACTTGAGGGAATGAACAATGAATATACGGAACATTTCGAGAAGTTGGCAAACCATGCTATTAGTCAATACCCTCTGAATTTTGATCGGCTCCAATTTGTTGGTTTTTATACAAACTGTATATTGCTTGCTGAGTCAGGTGAGAGGAAATTTGCCTTGAGGATAGCTTCACCCGGATGGAGATCTTTTGTTGACCTGAACTCGGAAGCGATATGGCTTCACGGTATTGCAGAAGGTTCCGACATAGGTGCGGTTGAGCCTGTTGCGTCCAAAGAAGTAAAATATCTTACATTGGCAACATATCCAGGCTCTAAGACCCACTATTGCCTTCTAATGAAATGGATAACCGGGGAAAAGTACTGTGAACATATCAATAGCAAGAACATTTATAAAATGGGAGAATTGTTCGCAAAACTACACAAATTCTCCGAGAATTACAATCCACCGGAAGGGTTCACTACAAGAAAGATGGATGAAATTTTTGCCAGAGAGGAGATAGTTGCGCTTTATCAGAAAGAGAACAGATATCTGTATACTTCATGGCAGTATGATATTATCTTGAAAGTAAAACAAAGAACTGATGATGCATATAATAAGATTTATTCAGAAAATGATGATATGATGGTTATTAGTCATGATCTTCATCATGAGAATATAATCATTGATGAATCAGACAGATTGAGACCCTTTGATTTCGAAGATACCTGTCTGGGATATCCGGTTCAAGACATAGCCATGGCTATGAGAGACTTAATGGAGGATTATCCTGAAAATTTTGAGAGTTATCTATCCGATTTCAGAAAAGGTTATGAAACTCACCGTAAATGGCCGGAAAAACATGAAAACCAGATAGATGAATTTATGTCCGGTAGGATGCTCTGGGTTGCAAATTGGATATTACTGAACCACAAGGAGAGATTCCCTGATTATATGAAACTGGCTATACCAAAACTTGAGATGTTTTTAAACTCCGGAAGACTCAGATATTAACTAAAAGTTGAAAATAAACCTTTTATTTGTTACGTAGATAGTCTATGGATTCGGAAAGTCATTCCTGATACTATCAAGTAGAAACTGACATGCAGATGGCTCAATTCCAACTTCAAGGGAGACTGAAGCGAAAGCTATATGTGAGAGTCTGGTAACCGATATGGAGAGAATATCAATAGACCTCTCACGTTTTGATTGACATAAATGGAATGTTTAAATTGGTGTGGATAATGGAATAACAAGTTTTTACATTAGATAGAGGAGAATAATGGCAAAGCAAAATGCGGTTAAAGAAGAGCCTTTAGAGAAGCAGCTGTGGAAGGCGGCGGATAAGCTTCGTAAGAATATTGATGCGGCGGAATATAAGCATATAGCTCTCGGATTGATATTTCTTAAATATATATCCGATTCTTTTGAAGAGCTTTACCGGAAGCTGCAAGCTGAAACGGATAATGGCGCCGATCCGGAAGACAGAGATGAATATCGGGCAGAAAGGGTCTTTTTTGTGCCGGAAACAGCTCGCTGGTCATATCTGCTGTCTAAAGCGAAACAGCCGGATATCGGTAAATATGTTGATAAGGCGATGGATGCTATTGAGAAAGAAAACCGCTCTTTGAAAGGGGTGCTGCCTAAGGTTTATGCCCGTCAGAATCTCGATCCGGCAAGTTTGGGCGGGCTTATCGACCTGGTGGGGAATATTACTTTAGGAGATGCCAGATCACGCAGTGCGGACATGCTGGGCAAAGTGTTTGAATATTTTCTGGGGGAGTTTGCTTTAGCCGAGGGCAAAAAAGGGGGACAATTCTATACACCGAGAAGTGTGGTGGAATTGCTGGTTGAGATGCTGGAGCCATACGAAGGGAGAGTGTTCGACCCATGCTGTGGTTCAGGCGGTATGTTTGTCCATTCGGAGAAATTCGTTACCGAGCATCAAGGTCGGGTAAACGATATTTCTATTTACGGACAGGAAAGCAATCAAACAACCTGGCGGTTGTGTAAAATGAACCTGGCTATCCGGGGCATAGACAGCTCCCAAGTAAAATGTAACAATGAAGGTTCTTTTTTCAATGATGTCCATAAAGATTTGAAAGCGGACTTTATTATCGCCAATCCCCCTTTTAATGTAAGTGACTGGGGCGGAGAGCTGTTAAGAAATGACGGTCGGTGGAAATATGGTGTTCCGCCGGTAGGAAATGCCAATTTTGCCTGGATGCAGCATTTTATTTACCATCTTGCACCGACGGGACAGGCAGGGATAGTACTGGCAAAAGGGTCGTTGACCTCTAAAACAAGTGGAGAAGGCGAAATCAGAAAAAGATTAATAGAATCTAACCTGATAGATTGTATTGTGAATCTGCCCGGCAAGCTGTTTCTTAATACCCAGATACCGGCATCCTTATGGTTCTTAAACAGGGACAGGGAGAACGGAAAATTCAGAGACCGCAGCGAAGAAATCCTCTTTATTGATGCCCGCAATTTGGGGCATTTGATTAACCGCCGTACCCGGGAGCTGTCTCAAGCCGATATAGATGAAATTACCGGTACTTACCACAATTGGCGCAACAAAGACGGTAACTATAAAGACATACCCGGCTTTTGTGCTTCCGCTCCCATCAGTAGAGTAGCAGAATTGGACTATGTTCTGACTCCGGGAAGATATGTAGGCCTGGCAAACAATGAAGAAGATTTTGACTTCAAAGAGCGTTTCCAAACCCTGAAAGCTGAACTGGAAAACCAGTTCAAAGAAGAAGAGAAACTGAATGAAAGAATATTGGATAATCTTAAAAGAATAGAATTATGAAATACCCGCATATCACCAATAGCTTCAAGCTATTTGGATAAAGGGAAAAATTGTGAAACAAGTAAACATTAACACAACGTATTATCAGGAGGTAATATATGAATATCAGAGAAGCCATAGAAGAAATCATCAAGGAAGTTAACTCAGGAGCGATTTTTGACAGTCATTTTGTGATTTCTCAGTTAATTAAGAAGAGATCAGATGTATATTTAAACTTCGCTAAAACTTTAGAACCAAGTGAGAGTTCTACAATAACATTGCATCAGCGTATAGCGAAAGAGATAGGAAAATTGGTTGCATCAAAAATGATTGATAGAATGGACTACAAATCTTACTCGGAAAACATACACGGTAATAATAGTGAGTGCCAAGCTTGGAAAAAGCATTAATCGGGAAAAAGTTCGAGACGGAGCTTATCGTTCACTTAAAAGGTAGAGATTGATGAGTGAATGGAAAGAGTACAGACTTGGGGAAGTTGCTGAGATAACTTCCAGTAAACGAGTTTATTATTCAGATTATGTTGAATCAGGTATTCCATTCTGGAGATCAAAAGAAGTAATTGAAAGATACAATGGAAAAGAAATAACGACAGAGCTTTTTATCTCAGAAGAACATTATGAGTACATCAAATCAAAATTTAGCGTTCCTCAACAAGACGATATCTTACTGACTTCTGTTGGTTCGTTAGGTATTCCGTATATGGTAAAGAATGATGAACGATTTTATTTTAAAGACGGTAATTTAATTTGGATTCGAAACATTGATGCCAGTAAACTCTCTCCACTGTATTTATTCAAATGGCTCGGCTCAGATTTGGGCAAGAATGCATTAAGAGAAATAACAATCGGCTCTACTCAGGAGGCACTAACTATTGTTGGCTTGAAGAGGTTAATGTTGGTTCTTCCAGCCTTACCTGAGCAAAAAGCAATTGCATCTGTTCTCAGCAGTTTAGACGATAAGATTGACCTGCTTCACCGTCAAAACGTTACACTTGAAAAAATGGCTGAAACCATTTTCAGGCAATGGTTTATTGAAAAAGCCAAAGATGATTGGGAAGTTGTGAAACTATCTGACGAGTTTGATTTTACTATGGGAGTCTCACCAACAGGAGATACTCTCAATGAGACAAGCGAAGGTATAGCTTTTTACCAAGGAAATGCAGATTTTGGGTTCAGATTTCCTAATTCAAGAGTCTTTACAACCTCACCGAAAAGATTTGCAGAAATATTTGATACGCTTATAAGTGTAAGAGCACCTGTTGGGGATATAAATATGGCATGCCAAAGATGCTGTATAGGAAGAGGTGTTGCTGCCTTCAGATACAGGAATGATGAGAGTTATTTTAGCTATACATACTATAAAATGAAGTCAGTTCTTAGTAGCATTAAACAATTTAATGAGACAGGGACGGTATTTGGTTCAATAACAAAAAAAGACTTCCAAGAAATTGACAATCTAATTCCAGATTTTCATATCATAGAAAATTTTCAGCGTTTAGTAAACCCTCTGGATAAAAAGATCATTGATAACAGCAAACAAATCCAAACTCTTACAGCTCTACGAGACAGCTTATTACCCAAGTTGATGAGTGGTGAGGTAAAGGTAAATAATGAAAGGAGGAAGAGTGAAAATTAAGAGCGTTTCAATCAAAAATTTTAGAGGATACAAACACAAGACAGAAATTCATATAGATGATTTCACTGTTTTTGTTGGAAAAAATGATGTTGGTAAGTCAACAATATTAGAAGCTTTGGACGTTTTCTTTAATTTAGGAGACAAGAGTTCGATCATAAAGATGGATAAGGATGATGTTAATGTAAGTAACCTTTTAAATGGAGATTCTGAAAGTGAAATAGGTGTTACTTTCACGGACCTTCCTGAAAAGATTACTATCGATGAAACAAATCCAACTACATTATCGGCTGAGCATCTATTGAATATAGATGGTGATTTAGAGATTATCAAAGTATATCCAAATGGTGGTAAAGAACAGGTTTTTATAATGGCAAACCATCCAACTAATGATAACTGTAAGGATCTGCTTTTAAAAAGACAAAAAGAACTTCAAAAGATAGTGTCAGATAATAATATCTATTGTACTAATAAAAATATTAACGCTCTGCTTAGGCGATCCATCTGGAATCACTATTCTGATAGTTTAGCTATAGATGAGATTCGAATAGAGATAAAAAAAATAGAGGAAAAAAATATTTGGACAAAAATTAATGAATACATGCCGCTTTACGCTCTCTTCCAATCTGATAGGAGTAATTGCGATGGAGATAGTGAAATACAAGATCCAATGAAGTTGGCAGTAAAAGAAATACTATCTAAACCAAATATTATTGAAAAGCTTGATGAAGTAGCAAAACAAGTAGAAGGGAAACTTACAGGTATCGCTAACAATACTCTTAACAAGCTGAAAGAAATGAATCCCGAGATAGCTAACAAACTTAAACCGAATATCCCCACATCAGACTCGTTAAAATGGGATACTGTGTTTAGAAGTCTAACTATATCTGGAGATGAGGGAATTCCATTTAATAAAAGAGGTAGTGGAGTAAAAAGGTTAGTTTTAATCAACTTCTTTAGAGCGGAAGCAGAAAGAAGAAAAAATGAAAGAAATGTCCCTGACACTATTTATGCTATAGAGGAACCAGAAACATCACAACATCCTGATCATCAAAGGAAGCTGATCAATGCACTCAGAGAACTTGCATTAACAGAAAATTCTCAGGTGCTATTGACTACTCATAGCCCATCAGTTGTTAAAGAGTTGGGGTTTTCATCAATCAGGTTATTAGAAAAGACAGAAGATTCGATTATGGTTGAATGCGTTGAACCCAGTGCACTATCATCAACATCATTGGATGAGGTAAACTACTTGGTGTTTGATGTAGTACCCGAAGAATATCATAGTGAACTATATGAGCAGTTAAAATCACTATATGATGAAAGAGAAAGAACGGAAAGTAAAATTAAAGAATTTGATAAAAATTTTTTCCACCGAGAGAAAGGAGTTCCATTATCATATCCTTGTAGGAACTATAACAATAGTACCACAATCCATACTTTTGTAAGAAATCAAATACATCACAGAGCTGATAACGGAGTTGCTACTGAACAAAACTTAAAGGTTTCAATTGATGAAATGAGGGAATATATATTAGGCTGGACGTAACACAAGGCTTGTGAAGCAGTTAATTATAAAGTGCCAAAGTCAGGTTATTATAAACCATACATTGGTCAGTCAAAAGGTAATAAGATGAAACGTATAACAGAACAAAATATAGAAGACTTTGCTCTGGAGTTATTGGAGACGCTCGGTTATGAGTATATCTATGCTCCGGAAACGTCTCCGGATTCGCTGTTTTCCGAAAGAGAGAGTTATGAGCAGGTTCTGTTGCTTTCTCGTCTTAGGAAAGCGGTAAAAAGGATAAACAAAGGGATGCCACCTGGGTTGATTGATGAAGCTTTAAAAGAGATTCAGAGGATAGCTTCGCCTGATTTAACGGCTAATAATGAGAAGTTTCACCGTTATCTGACAGAGGGTATTCCTGTCAGCAGGCAGATTGACGGCAGCGAAAGAGGTGAGCTTTTATGGTTGATTGACTTTGACAATCCTGAGAATAACGACTTTTTAGCCGCCAATCAATTTACGGTGATAGAGAACGATAGTAACAAGCGTGTGGACATTGTCCTTTTCGTTAACGGCATCCCTCTGGTGGTGTTTGAGTTGAAGAATGCCACAGATGAAAAAGCTACTATCAACACAGCATTCAAACAAATTGAGACCTATAAAGCGGTTATTCCAAGCTTGTTTACTTATAACGCTTTTATTATTATTTCTGACGGCTTGGAGGCTAAGGCAGGTTCTTTATCGGCGGAACTGAGCCGCTATATGACGTGGAAAACCGCCGACGGCAAGACTGAAGCATCTCCCTTGGTAAGTCAGATGGAAACCTTGATAAAAGGGATGCTGGATAAAAAGACGCTGCTGGATATCGTCAGACATTTCATCGTATTCGAAAAGACGAAAAAGGTTGAACAGGATAGCGGCATCAGTTCGATAACAACGGTTAAAATACTTGCCGCTTATCATCAGTATTATGCGGTGAATAGAGCGGTTGAATCTACCAGGAGAGCAGCAGGCTATAAAAGAGATACTATCAACTTTATTAAGCTTAAAGAATCCCCGGAAAGCTACGGTTTGCCGGGGGTAAGGAAACAGCCTCACGGCGACAGGAAAGGCGGTGTGGTGTGGCATACCCAAGGGAGCGGTAAATCGTTATCAATGGTTTTCTATACCGGAAAGATAGTCCTGCTGTTAGACAATCCGACTGTTGTAGTCATTACCGACCGCAATGACCTGGATGACCAGTTGTTTGATACTTTTGCAGCTTCTAAACAATTACTGAGGCAGGAACCTGTGCAAGCAGAGAGCAGAAATAACCTCAAAGAATTGCTGAAGGTAGCAGCCGGTGGTGTTGTTTTTACAACTATCCAGAAGTTTAAGCCGGATGAGGGGAATGTTTATGAACAGTTAAGCGACCGCGACAATGTTTTAGTCATTGCCGATGAAGCTCACCGTACACACTACGGTTTTAAGGCTAAAACGATTGATGATAAAGACGATGAGGGTAATGTTGTCGGTAAAAAGACGGTGTACGGTTTTGCAAAATACTTGCGAGATGGACTTCCTAACGCTACTTTCTTAGGCTTCACGGGAACACCTATTGAAAAGACAGACATCAATACACCTGCGGTGTTCGGGAATTATGTTGATATATACGATGTTGCTCAAGCTGTGGAAGATAACGCCACAGTTCCTATATACTACGAAAGCAGATTGGCAAAAGT
>PWOA01000092.1 GCA_003564155.1 Candidatus Cloacimonadota bacterium | reverse complement strand
ATTTAACAGGATAGCTTTTCTCCGGTCATTTGTTTACAGCATTATTTGGTGGGACTAAATACTACATTCGTTTTTTATTTAGAATTATCTGACCGATAATCATTAGGATTGATGTTATATTTGTTTAGTTTATCGTAGATATTCTGTCTTTGGATACCGGAATTTTTGGCGCCCATAGTAACATCACCTTTAAATCGGGTTAATAATTCTTCTAAATATTTTTTTTCGAAGAGATTTTTGGCTTCAAAGTAGGGGAGACATAATAATTGCTGTCCCAACAAATCTGCTTTTTTTTCTTTATGGATATTAGCAGGTAAGTCTTGGGGAAGTATTGTTTTGTGATTACTAAGAATTATGGCATGTTCAACTGCATTTTTTAGTTCGCGAACATTTCCTTTCCAATCGTAAGTAGTCATCAGAGCAATTGCCGCATCGGAAATTGAAATGACATCCTTATTATGTTTTTGGGCAAATTCTTCCATAAAGTATTGAGCTAAGACGAGGATATCATCAGGTCTTTCTCTTAATGGCGGTATATGGATATTTATGACATTGAGCCGGTAATAGAGGTCTTGCCGGAAGTTACCTTTTTCGACTTCTATTTCGATATTTTTATTGGTAGCAGCTAAAATACGAACATCGACACCGATATCATTTTCTCCGCCAACACGGCGAACAACACCTTTTTCAAGAGTTCTGAGAAGTTTAATTTGAAAAGCTGGTGAAGTTTCAGTGATTTCATCCAATAACAGAGTTCCGCCGTCGGCTTCTTCAAAATAACCCATTCTATCACGAATAGCATCGGTAAAAGATCCTTTTTTATGCCCGAAGAGCGTGCTTTCTAATAGGGTTTCCGGTAGAGAGCCACAATTAAGGGTGACAAATTTATTATTTTTCCGCTTGCTGTTTCGGTAAATTAATTCAGCGACAAGTTCTTTGCCGACACCTGTTTCTCCGCTAATGACGACGGTAGTGTCTAAAGGAGCTATAAGTCTGACATTTTCGATGATTTTTTGCAGAGCTAAGCTATTACCGATAATATTCTGAGTATCGAAAGAAGCTGACAGTTTTTGTCTCAGACGGACAATTTCTTCAGCCTGCCAATGCATTTTCATGATTTTATCAACAGTGATATTGATCAGATCTAAATCTTCGACCGGTTTTTCAATGAAATCTTCAGCTCCGTTTTTGATAGCCTTAACGGCCATACTAATTGTTGCCTTCCCGCTGATAACAATAACTGCAGTTTCAGGATGACTACTTTTTATTTTGGAGAGTAATTCCAAGCCATCTATAGTCGGCATGACTAAATCCGTCATGGCAATATGGTATTGTTTCTCTGATAGTTTACGTAAAGCTTCATCAGCACTGGTAGCGGTATCGACATCATAGCCGGGTTGTAAATGACGGCTAAAGATCTCTAAAGTGTCTAATTCATCGTCAATGATAAGTAATTTCGGTTTATCGATCATATTAGTTACCTCATGTTTCTTTAGTCCCCCAGTGGTAACGGTAAAGCTAATTCTCTCTATGTTGCCGTCGAACTGTAGGGGAGATAGATGGTAAAAGAACTGCCGGAACCCAATTCAGACTGAACTTCAATTTTGCCGTTATACTTTTCAATAATACTTTTACTTATAGCTAACCCTAAACCATAGCCACCTGCAGAATCGACATTTTTGGTAGTAAAGTCGGGATTGAATATTTTGTTGATATACCGGGGGTCAATGCCGGTGCCGGTATCTGCAATTTTGATGATAATCCGGCTATGTTTCTTTGCAGTTGCAACCGATAATTCTTTTTTGTCTGTTTCCTGCATAGCATATATTGCATTATTTATTATGTTAGCAATACAGATACTAATATCACCATGTGAAGCATCTGTCATCAATGATCGGGGAGCGAGATCAGTTTTAAGTTTAATATTTTGGGAGAAGAAAATATTATGCCGGCACATATCAAGTTCCAAGGTAATCAGATTATTGATATCGATCGGTCTTATCATGGAGATATTGTCTTCTCTGACCTTACTAAGAAGTTTTTTTACGGAAGCTGCAATGGAGCTTCCGACGCTGAGAATTTTTTCGATGTCCTTATTCTCAGGATAATTTTTCTTGATAAGCTGAGCATATCCGACGATATTATTAAGAGGAGAGTTAATATTATGGACAATTCCTTCCGCCAAACGGCCCAATTCAGCAAGTCGATTACTCTTGATAAGTTCAAACTCTAATCTTTCACGAGCTGCAGCTTCCTTAATCTCAGTGGTTATATCGTAAATACTGGCAATATGTCTGATACCGGATTTATCATTTGTTTGCTTAACACTAAAAACAACAAATCTAACAAACTTACTAGCTTTGCCTATTTTAATTTCTAAACGGGGATTATATACTCCTTGCGACTTAGCATCATCAATAATGTGCTGGTCAACATTTAGTAACTCGTCAAGCCGAAGACCGATAACCTCGGTTATGTTCGTATAGTCGAAAATTGTTAGAATACTGGGATTACAGATAATGATTTTCATATCGGCATCCATCCAAAGGATACCGGAATCTAAATGGTCGGTGATGGTTTTATATACCATTAATGAATTACCATAATTATGCAGGGCATTATTCATATTATAGAAAGTATCAATCATGTCACCTAATATACCGCTATATTTTTTTCCGGGAGGCATAATTGTAGTTGGATTACTTGCGATGGTTTTCATTTTGTGGCTAACTTCTTTGACCGGTGCAATAATTTTTCCCTTAAACCAGTTAGCAGATAATGTAATCATCAAAAGAGCTATACCGGTAAGAATAAGAAAGACAAATAGTAATCCTTGATGAGCAAATTGATTCAGATTCCGGTAATAAGGAGAGAATACTATCATCGCAGGATGATTGAATATATCCTCGTAAATAAGCACAGCACCACCTAACTCAAGAGAAAGACGAATAAAGTGTGATTTACCGGTGTTATCAACTGCCCTATTAACTGCTGCTTGCAGTTGATGACTGCTTTGCTTATAATTATCCGGCAAGTTGATATTTCCCAAGTTTTCAGGATTAGTAAAGAAAAAAGCTTGTAAATCTGAGGGTAATCTGACTAATGAATTATCAAATTGCTCTAAATGAAAGAGATAATAAATTAAATCGGAATGATCAGCAGGAATGACTGTTTTTTTAACAAAAAGCATAAAAATTTCTCTTCCTACGGCGATAGGTAAAAAGCTGTCGTAAGCGAAAGCAGCTGTTTCAAAAATTCTGTTAATCTGCAATTCAGCTATAGGGAATCTATCACCGTATATCTTTTCTCCCTGTTCGTCATAAAGGTAGAATATTCCTCTTTGTTCCGGAGTTCGGAGAGAATCAAATAATTGCCGGATTTTGAGAGAATCATTAAGCAGAAAAGCTTGTTGTAATTCTTGATGATTACTGATTTCGCTTAACATGTGATTTCTATTTTGCGAATAATTTTTTATACTGGTTTCGATTTTGGTGAATCTATCTTTAATTTCTCTGTCTTCATTTTGGCGGATACTGAATGCTATTATCTGCCAGGATATTAAGATAAGTAGGAATATCATAACGAAGGTGATGACAAAGAAAAGAATGAATACTCTTTTTTCTAATTGACTTGTCATAATTATTATCCGTATTTGATTTATTTAACTGTACTTTATTATACTGGCATATATATAATAATCTTTTGTAATTTACAATCGTAAATTATTAATCACATTTACTTAAATACCAGTGATCTTATCCCGGCCATCCATATACTTTCTCAGAACTTGAGGAACTGTTACCGAGCCGTCCGGGTTTTGATAATTTTCTAAAATAGCGATGAATGTCCGGGGAGTAGCTAAACCGGAGCCGTTAAGGGTATGAAGAAAACGAACCGTCCCTTTATCATCACGGAACCTGATGGAAGCACGTCTTGCTTGAAAATCTTCAAAATTACTTAACGAAGAAACTTCTAAGAATTTACGGGCTCCGGGAGCCCATACTTCTAAATCGTAAGTTTTAGCAGAAGCAAAACTCATGTCTCCGGCACATAACAGAGTACGGCGATAGGGGAGATTTAAAGCATCCAAAATCGTTTCAGCTTCATTCACCATCTCTTCCAAAGCTGCATATGAATCTGCTGGTTGGACAAAGCGAACTAATTCTACTTTATTAAACTGATGAATTCGTTGTAAGCCTTTGGTATCTTTACCGTATGATCCGGCTTCTCTGCGAAAACAGGGAGTTAAAGTAACAAATTTTGCCGGCAACACAGAGTAAGGAAGAATTTCGTTGGCGAAAATATTAGTTACTGGTACTTCACCTGTAGGTATAAGAAACAGGTCATCTTGATCAATATGATACATATCATCTTCAAGTTTGGGCAACTGCCCTGTTCCGGTCATAGCTTTCCGGTTAACAACAAAGGGAACGGCTACTTCTTGATAGTTATGATTGTGACAATGAAAATCTAACATAAAATTGCTTAATGCTCTTTCTAATTGTGCTCCTTGACCTTTATAAACCGGGAATCCCGATCCGGTAATTTTTGCTCCTCTGATAAGATCTATCAAACCGAGCTGTTCGGCAATAATATGATGTTTCCGGTAATCTGCAGACTTATTGTCTTCAGGGATAGAGTTGACATCTTTATCAATTACGTTGTCTTGTTCACTTTGTCCTTCCGGTACGGAAGGATGAGGTGTATTCGGGATACCGATCATTATCTGTTCAATAGTTTCACTCAGGTTGGTTATATTATTAGATATTGACTTAAGTTCGGCAGCTAAAGTTTGCATTTCATTTAACACGTTTGTAGTGTCTTCTCCGCTTTTTTTCATAAGTGGTATTTCTTTAGATATTTTCTTTTGATGAGCTCGTCGGTGATCAAAATCATATTGTAGTTGACGTTTCTCGGAATCCAAATGAAGTAACCGGTCAATATCTATTTGAGCATTCTTTTGATGTACCGCTTTCTTAACTCTTTCAGTATTATCTCTTATATACTTAATATCCAACATAAAGTATGATCCTTTTTTACATGTTATTATTAGGACTTATTGGGTGATGATTATATTCATGACCTGCACCATAACAGAAAAATCGATACGGTATGAAGACTACAATTAAACACTTAATAAATCATCTATTTGTAATATTTTTCGTAAAGTCTTAGAATACTATCGTCTTTGTCAAGTTTGTTCCGGAAAAGTTCTATTCCAAATGGGAACTGATTTCTAATAGACGACAGTAGCTGTCTATGGAAAGAGAAGCTCCGCCAACTAATCCACCGTCAATATCTTCTTGTTGTAACAATGATGCTAAGTTATCAGTCTTGATACTTCCCCCGTAGAGGATATAGGTGGTTTCTGCTTTTTTCTGTCCATAGGTTGAAGTAAGCCAATTTCTGATCAGTTGGTGAACTTGCCGGGCTATTTCGGGGGTAGCTGTTTTCCCTGTTCCGATAGCCCATACCGGTTCGTATGCAATAACGAAATTATCGTCGGGCTTAATACCGGTAAGCGATTCCTGCAATTGCTTAAGGATAATTGTATCAGTGATACCTTTATCACGTTCGGTTTCTTGCTCTCCGACACATACGACAGGAACAATTCCATGCTTTAAGAGGATTTTTGCTTTACAATTTACATCTTGATTAGTTTCATAATGATACTCTCTGCTTTCAGAATGACCTACTAATGAATATTTAATACCCATAGATTTAAGCATAATAGCCGATATCTCTCCTGTATAAGCTCCGCCTTCACGTTTACTTACATCTTGAGAACCTACAAAGATCGATGTTCCCTGTAGTAAATCTTGGCAACGATCTAAATAAAGCGCAGGCGGGAAGATTGCAGGAATAACTTTATCAAAATCAGTCTGCGAAACGAAATTACGTAATTTATTAACAAAATTGATAGTTTCCGGTAGTGTTTTATTCATTTTCCAATTACCGGCGATAAAAACTTTTCTCATCAAATCCTCCAATTATCTACTTAAGTTAAGACATTATTTTATGAGGATGCTTTTAGGCAAGATATTTTCACTTAAAGGGTGGCGTCAAAACTCTATTTACTTGACAGAAGACTTGACTTGAAAAATGTTGAAATACAAAGTAGAAAAAATAGTGAATAAAACATAAATAAAATAGAATAAAGGAGATACAATGGCTGTTCCTAAAAGGAAGGTTTCACGTACAAGACGTGATAAAAGAAGAACACATGATAAGGCTAAAATGCCGACTTGGACGAGTTGCCCACAGTGTAGCGAACATATGCGTCCCCACAACATTTGTGAAAAATGCGGTTACTATAAAGGGAAGAAATTTTTAAACGCAACTGATTAATCATTAATATCGTATCTAGATAGATTATCATTAATCAACAAATCTTTTACAGGTTAGTTAGATTTGTTTTTCTGATTTATATAGCGGATATTCTGTTCTATATATATATTAGTTTTGTATGAGAAGATGGAATAGAAGGACAGTTTGTTTGTTAAGTTTTTTTAACCGACACACGAATATACGTACAAATTCAAAGTAGATAACTGTATGAGAATAGCTTTAGATGCCTTTGGTACTGATAATGCCCCTTTCCCGGAAATTGAAGGAGCGATTCAGGCTATAAGAGAGAATATTTGCCAGACAATTTTTTTGGTAGGCAAAGAGGATGTTCTGAATAAGGAGTTAGAGAAGTATTATTATGACCGGGAAAGAATAGTAATAATCGATGCTTCCGAGGTAATAACAATGACCGATGAACCCTCGGCTTCCGCTAAAGCAAAAAAAGATTCTTCTTTGGTTAAAGCTCTATTTCTACATAAAGACGGAGAAGCCGATGCTTTTATCAGTGCAGGTAATACCGGTGCAGTAATGGCTGCTTCGTTATTTTATCTGGGAAGAATCAAAAATGTTTTACGTCCGGCTATAGCACTGACATTGCCTACCCACGATAACTTTGAGATAATTCTGGATGTGGGAGCTAATGTTGACTGTGAAGTCGAACATTTAGTACAGTTTGCAGAGATGGGCAGTTTATATGCCAGAGAAATGCTTAATGTCAGTAGGCCGCGGGTATCATTGCTCAACATAGGTGAAGAAAGTGTTAAAGGTAGTAAGCAGATAAAAACTGCTTATATCCAATTGGAAAATAACGACAAGATAAATTTTATTGGTAACATTGAAGGTAAGGAATTACTACGAGGAGTAACTGATGTTATTGTTTGTGATGGTTTTATCGGTAATATAATTTTAAAGACTATTGAAGGAGTATTTATATCTATATTTGCGATAATGAAAGAACAGTTCAATAAGGATTGGATATCGAAAATAGGAGCTTTACTCTCTTTTCCGGTATATACTTACTTGAAGAAGAAGCTCGATAAAAGTGAATACGGCGGAGCTTTATTACTAGGTCTTAACGGTTTACCAATAGTTTCTCATGGCAGTTCTGATTCCAAATCAATCAAAAATGCAATTAGATTTGCATCAAAGATATCTAAGACCGAATTAGTAAGTAATATGCAGCAAAATTTTTCAACTGATTCAGAATAGTATGAAGAAACCATTGTATTTATCCGGAATGATGGACTAAATCCGGTACAATAGAAGGAGTAGTTATATGAATCCATTATATGATGCTAAGATAGCCGGGACAGGAAAATATGTTCCGAAAAAGATAGTTAATAATCTGGATTTAGAAAAGAAGTTAGATACAAGTGACGAATGGATCCGTACTAGAACCGGAATGTGGGAACGCAGATATAAATCTGAGGATGAAGCATCTTCAGATTTAGCATATGAAGCTGCGCTTAGAGCCTTAGAAGCGGCAAATCTTAAGGCAAAAGATTTGGATATGGTAGTTGTAGGAACTATTTCCCCAGATCATTCATTCCCATCAACTGCTTGTATTCTATCAAAAAAACTGGGCATTAAAGATATACCTGCATTTGATTTATCAGCCGGTTGTTCCGGTTTTATTTATGCGACGTCTGTTGCTCTCCAATTCATCAGTACCGGAAATTATAAAAATGTTCTTGTAGTCGGTGTGGAAATTCTTACTACTTTGATAAATTGGCAAGATAGAGGAACTGCAGTTCTTTTTGGAGATGGAGCGGGAGCAGCTATTCTTACCAGAACGGAAAGAAATGATGTCTCTAAGATTTTGGACAGCGATCTTTCATCAGACGGTACATTCGGAGAACTTCTTATTCAAGAAGCGGGCGGATCACGTTGTCCGGCATCAATCGAATCGGTTAAGAATAATAAGCATACTCTGTATATGGAAGGCAACAAAATTTTTAAGCTGGCGGTACGTTCAATGCAAGCCAGTTGTGAGAAAATTCTTAAACGCAATAACTTAGATATCAAAAAAATTGATTGGCTTATACCGCATCAGGCAAATTTCCGGATTATCGAGACTTTGGGTAAGAAACTTCATATAGATAGCGGAAAAGTTATTGTCACAATCGATAAATATGCCAATACATCATCATCCACGATTCCCATAGCTCTTGATGAAGCTATAAAATCCAAAAAGATCAGAAAAGGAGATTTGGTTTTATTAGTTGCCTTTGGAGCAGGGTTAACATCAGGCAGTATTTTGCTGAGATTTTAACCGATTAACTATAGAGATATATTCAAAGATATGCGAAGTATTGATGATAATAATTAACAATCGATATCTAAAGGAGTTAATATGTTTTTTAAAAACAGAAAAATAGCTTTTGTATTTCCCGGACAGGGAGCACAGTATGTCGGGATGGGTATGGATTTTGTCGAGAATGATGAAACTCTCTTACAACCATTACTTGATTTCGATAAAAATAATAGCACTAATCTTTATGAAATCATTAAAAATGGTCCGGCAGAAACTTTAAAAGAAACCAAGTGGACTCAGCCTGCTATTATGTTTCATAGCATAACTGCGCTGAATAGTATGTTGAAATCGATCGCTGTTAAACCCCATTATGTTGCCGGACATTCATTAGGAGAATTTACAGCCTTAGTTGCTAACGGCGTCTTGAAAGCCGAAGATGCACTTTATTTGGTCCATAAAAGAGGCCAGTTTATGATAAAAGCCAATGAGGATACTCCTTACGCTATGGCGGCAATAATCGGTCTTGATACCCAAAAACTACAAAGTATTTGTAAAAAAATATCCGAACAAGATCTCGTTGTTGTGGCAAATTATAATACACCGGAACAGACGGTAATCTCGGGAACTGCCGACGGAGTTGCTAAAGCATGCCAGGCAGCTAAAGAAGCCGGAGCTAAAAGAGCTCTTCCCTTACCTGTCGGCGGTGCTTTTCATTCTCCATTAATTGCCCGGGCAAGCGACTGGTTGATCGAAGAAATGAATAAGATAACCTTCCATAAAAGCGCTATACCTGTTATAGCTAATGTTGACGCTCAACCTTATACAGATCCTGAGACAATAAAACATAATTTGGCAAAACAGGTAACTTCTTCAGTGTTATGGGTAGACAGCATAAATTATTTAACCGGTTTGGGAGTCGATTTATTTTTTGAGTTCGGCCCTAAAAAGATAATCGCCGGCATGATTAAAAAGATTGACAGAAACGTTGAGGTTATCTCAATAGACAAATATGAAGATTTGCTTACATTGAAAGAGTCTATAAGCTAAATTGGCAATGATTGGTTGTATTTTTAGTATAAGATTACATATAGTCAATATTAACACAATAAAGATTAAAAATGAAGGAATTTTACCATGAAACGTTTGAATGAAAAGATTGCTCTAATTACCGGATCCGCCAGAGGTATAGGTTTTGCCATAGCTAAAGCCTTTGGTTCGGAAGGTGCAACACCAATCTTGATTGATATCCAACAAGAGATGATCGATTCAGCAATAGATGAGTTGCAAACTGCAGGGATAAAAGCTTACGGTTATGAAGCCGACGTAGTCAATACGGAGAAGATTGCAGCTATCATGAAAGAAATAGTAAAAGAACACCACAGAATTGATATTTTAGTAAATAATGCCGGGATCACTCGTGATAATCTAATTTTAAGGATGAAAGAAGAGGAATGGGCAAGAGTTATTGATATTAATCTAAAAGGCACTTTCATATGTACCCAAAAAGCAAGTCGTTATATGCTAAAGCAAAAAGAAGGCTCAATCATCAATATAGCTTCGGTTATTGGAATAACCGGTAATGCCGGTCAGGCAAACTATGCAGCCTCGAAAGGGGGTGTGATTGCCTTAACAAAATCGGCGGCAAAAGAATTTGCCTCCCGAAATATCCGGGTTAACGCCGTTGCACCCGGTTTTATCAAGACTGAGATGACGGCATTTTTACCTGAAGAAGTTGTTACCAAATATCAAGAAAGTATCCCTTTAAATAGATTGGGTTCAGTTGACGATGTAGCAAATCTTTGTGTATTTTTAGCTTCGGAAGAAGCTTGTTATATAACAGGTCAGACCGTTAATGTTGATGGTGGACTAATAATGTAAAGAAATAAAGGAGAGTTCAATGGATGTATTTGAAAAGGTTAAAGAATTGATCGTTAGTGAGTTAAGTGTAGACGGATCTCAAGTCACAGAAAAAGCAAGGTTTATTGAAGATCTTGGAGCCGATTCTATCGATACTGTAGAACTGATCATGAAACTGGAAGAATCTTTTGAAGTAGATATTCCGGACGAAGATGCCGGTAACTTGAAAACTGTTGGAGATGCTGTTGAGTATTTGAAATCTAAACTCAATTAGTTTTTTTAAGATTGCTCAACCATAGATTTGGCTGAGCAATCTTTTTTTAGTTTATTGGATAGAGTTTTGTAGAATTTCCATTATCGGCCGGATAAGATTAGTATTCCGGCATAGATATACAGATTATTCTATACTTTGAAAAGAACTTAAATATATATTACCAAATTAGTATAAAAAATCAACTGTAAGAGGTGACTTATAATGAATAAAAGACGCGTGGTTGTAACAGGAATCGGAACTATCAATGCATTGGCAAATAATGTGACTGATACTTGGGAAAAACTTGTCCAAGGTGATAGTGGTATTGACCGTATTACTCGATTTGATGTAGAGAATCTTCCCAGTCAAATAGCTGCGGAAGTAAAAGGTTATGATTCCAAAGACCATTTTGACCAAAAAGAAATAAAAAGATTTGATTTATATACTCAATATGCAATGATAGCAGGCCAAGAAGCTTTAGAAGTTTCCGGATTATTGAAAAATAATTTTGATCCTGAAATGTTTGGTGTTATAATAGGAGCCGGTATCGGAGGGATAACAACCTTTACCGAAGAAGCTTATAAGATGTTTCAAAAAGGACCACGCCGAATAAGTCCTTTTTTTATACCGAAAATGATATCAAATATTGCCGCAGCTCATTTATCTATAAAGTACGGTCTTAAAGGGATTAATTATACTTGTGTTTCAGCATGTGCTTCAGCTAATCATGCTATGGGATCGGCCTATAGGGCAATCCAATACGGCGATGCCGATGCAGTCTTAACAGGTGGTAGTGAAGCAGCTATAACTCCGATGGCTTTTGGTGGATTCTGCGCGATGAAAGCTCTAAGTACCAGAAATGACGAACCGCAAAAAGCATGTCGCCCTTTTGATAAGGAGAGAGATGGCTTTATTATGGGTGAAGGTGCAGCTTTGTTAGTTTTCGAGGACTTAGAACATGCTCTGAAAAGAGATGCAAAAATCTATGCAGAAGTTATTGGCTTTGCCGGTAGTTCAGATGCTTATCATATTACAGCTCCTCAAGAAGCAGGAGATGGAACGGCTCAAGCAATCAGAAAAGCTTTGCAAGATGCTAAAATTGATCCGGCGGATGTTGACCATGTTAATGCTCACGGGACTTCAACTCCATTAAACGATAAGACGGAAACTATGGCAATTAAAACCATCTTTAAAGATTATGCTTATAAACTTAAGATTAACTCTACTAAATCTATGCTTGGTCATAGTTTAGGTGCTGCTGCCGGAATTGAGGCAATTACATGCATCAAATCAATGGAGACAGGAATCATTCATCCCACAATTAACCATGAAGTGGATGATCCCGAGTGTGATTTAGATTATGTACCCAATAAATATATTGAATACCCTGTTAATATTGCCCTCAGTAATTCATTAGGATTTGGCGGACATAATAGTGCTCTGGTTCTAAAAAAATATGATAATTAGTAGAAGAAAAAAATAATAGTTCTTAAGATTTTGTGGTAATTGATATTGATGACAATTATTAGTACCTTGTCAGAAATATTCATGCTTTTTTTGGCTGGATATTCTTATTGTGGGTGCTGGGCTTGCCCATGCCCGATAAAGAGCAACCGCAAGGGTTGCCACTACATTTTGTTTCCGGCTTGCCCGGTTTAGGAATATATTATAAATGTTAATGGGCAGCAGTTAACAGCTTATTTTAATTGCTGCTCGTTATTAGTGGAATTGATCATGTTGCTCGTAAGTCAGAAGGTTTTAAACTTATTGGCAGCACTTCGTTGTTGCTTTTAGTTCTTAACAATGTTCAGATACCAATCATTATTAATATTGATTATTCATGCAATATATTGAAAATGATTAGTATCTAAATCTTATGATGGGTTTACTTGTCATAAAGAAGACACGTTTGAATTGTATACGACAGGTAAGTTACTCCGGAGTTATGATTTATATATTGAAAGATCAAAGGCCACAGCTTAGTAAATAATTAACAAGAAGAGAGAAGGAAATGTGAAAAAAATTATTCAAGCCTTTGTAAATAGCCTTTCAGTTAAGAAAGATCTTTCCTATTATGATGATGAAGAACAAATTATTAATAATCTTAAAGGTCTTCAATCTATAATAGGATATACATTTAATGATTCCTCGATATTAAAAGTAGCTTTGACCCATACTTCTTTTTTTTACAACAATGGGGTTAAGAGTATTCCTGTGTCTGAATACGAAAGAATGGAGTTTTTAGGAGACTCGATATTGGGACTAGTGATTTCGGAGTATTTGTATTATAAATATCCCAATAAACAAGAAGGTTTTTTATCAAAACTTAAATCTCAGATTGTATCGGAAAACTACCTCTCATCTAAAGCAAGATCAATTAGATTAGGCAGGTATATTATTCTCGGAGACGAAGAGTTTAGGGATAAAGGATATCAAAAAAAATCTATTCTGTCAAATATGATGGAATCATTGATCTGTGCAATCTATCTCGATAGTGGGTATCATGAAGCTAAAGAATTTATTATAAATTATGTCTTAAAAGGCTACAGACTGGAATTGAGTAGCGATGTTCATATAAACTACAAGAGTAGATTACAGGAATACTGTCAATTAAAGTATAAGCAATTGCCTGTTTATAAAGTAGTTTCAACTGAAGGTCCCGATCATAAAAAGCTCTTTAAAGTTACTCTGTTCGTCCAGGGTAAAAAAGTCGGAGAAGGAAACGGTTATACGAAAAAAAATGCTGAGCAGGATGCTGCTAAAGAAGGATGTTTAAAACTTAAGATATGAAAATATTCCCCATATTTATACCTTTTTTGGGATGTCCTCTAAGATGTATATATTGTCAACAAGGGTTTATCACCAACCAAAAGGACATTTCGGAGAGAGAAATCAAGATTGATAATCTTATTGAACAATTAGACACATTCTGCCGAAAATATAAAAAAGAAGATATTGAAATAGCATTCTATGGTGGTTCTTTTACCCTACTTGACTTCCAGATACAAGCGAAGTTATTAAAGGGGATCGAAAAGTATTCTAAGTATACCTCCGGTATTCGTGTTTCAACAAGACCTGATGGTATAAATATGAATGTTTTACGATTTTGTCAAAGTCATAATATTAAAACTATTGAATTAGGTATTCAGAGTTTTTCAGATCAAGTATTAGCAGCTAATAAACGAATTTATGGTAGCGAGCGAGCGATAGAATCATGCAATATGATCAAGCGTAACAAGATTAAACTTGGAATTCAACTTATGCCGGGTTTGTTTAAAAGCAATCGACAAACATTAGCTGAAACAGTATCTAAAACAATTGCTATTAAACCTGACTATGTTAGGATATATCCCACAATAGTATTGCGTGACACAGAGTTAGCATCCTATTATGAAGAAGGTATATACCAACCTTTAAAGCTCGAACAAGCTATTGACATCTGTGCTGATATGAAGATAGAATTCGATAAGCATAATATTAAGGTCATCAAAACCGGTTTGCACTCAGACTTATCACTAACTGAAGAGGCAGTAGTGGCCGGTCCTTACCATCCTTCATTTGGTGAATTAGTCGTTATTGAAGTTTATTACCGTTCAGTTAAGGATAAACTCAAATTATATGAAATAGAGCAAGAAAAATCTCCTGAAAACAATCCATTTACCTTGGTCATTTCCGATAAAGCAGTCTCCCTTTTTTGGGGTCATAACCGACAACTATTACATAAAATCAAAGCTATCTGGGGAACGTCCACTCTCCCTGTGATAGTTGATAAAGAGTTATCCCTGAAAGAATTTAGATTAACAAAGCAACATCCGGCCAACACTTGGTGAAAACATTTCCAAGTCACTTTGCTTTGAAGAATTGCTTACCTGGTAACGACTGCTAATTTTTTATCAGGAAACAAGGTCTAACAATTTTCGTTCTAATGTTCAAGAGCGATTCTGAACGATTATCAGATATTATAACATATGGTAAAAAAGATCATTTACATATATGAGGGAAAAGGAGTAATATAGGAACTTTTATATGCAATTCAAACTTAATATAAACAATAATCTTGTAGTTACATGCAAATAACAAATAATATGGAGAGCTAAGTGCTGATTTTATTTTTTATAATACCGGTTATAGCACTGGTTTATTATTATTACAAAAGTACCGTTCCGGTTATAACGGGAAGGCAAAGAACATTACTGCGAATTTTGAGATTCGTGACAATAATAATCTTATTGATGCTTCTTTTTAATCCTGTTATCAGCTTTAACAGAAATCATAGATATTATCCCGATATTGTATTTCTTACCGATAATTCCTTGAGTATGGATTTGTCGGTAGGGAAGGAAACAAAAGCTAAAGTTATGGATAATTATAGTAATCAGTTAATCCATGTCATTGAAGACAGTAATTTTAATACTCATCATTTCACTTTTGCCGATGGTATAGACGGGGAAAGAACCGGTTCAAATATTTCACTTACACTGGAAAATCTTACTGAAAGGCTTTCTTTGGATAATATTGAAAAAGTATTTTTGTTATCCGATGGATGGTTTTCCGATGAAGAGATGGATATTGTGAATCGTTTTAATATTCCGATTACTACTATTCATCCTGATTATGAATTAGAAGATTTTGATTTAGGAATTAATAGATTGCTTTATAATCAAATAGCTTATACCGAAGAAGAAGTGACAATAATTGCAGAGGTATTTGCTGATAATTATACTGATAAAGGTCTGGTAAGTTTATTTTTGGAAGATGAATTGATTGACACTCAAGAAGTGGACTTTAGTGAAGAGTCATTCCGGCAAGTTACATTTGATTATACTTTCGATGATCCCGGGCTTTATTCAATGTATGTTGAAATTGAAGCGACGGATTACGATCAAGAAGAGAGTAACCTAAATAATAATGTTTATCCTGGAGCAATTCGTGTTATTGACAAAAGAAGCGGAATCAGTATTCTAACTGACAGATTGAATTGGGATGTCAGATACATTAATAATGCCCTCAGTAGAGATGATCGTAAAGAGATCTCATTATTTACTTTTCATAATAATAGATTTTATGAGGCAAATCAATCAATTCAATTTCATGATATATTCCAAGATCATATGCAGTTGCTGGTGATTGTAAACCATGGAGATTTGGATTTTGATGATGATCAATTACAGTTAATTGACAGGTTTGTAGGTAATGGTGGCGGTTTACTATTTGTTGGTAAGCCGAAAGAATCTCTACAAGAGATTAAAGCTTCAACCGATATGGGTATTGACAGGTCATTCAGAAGTACTATTTCCTTATCATCGAGCAGTGATAAATATCAGACGTTTAATAACATTAACGCTGATAATATTCCCACAGTTAATTACTATTATGTTTCTACCATGCTGCATCCGGAAATTTTAGCTGCCTTTAATAATGAAGAACGAAGCCCTGCAATAATCTACAATCAATACCGGCAAGGACGAGTTATCTATATGCCTTTTTTCGACCTATGGCGTTGGCAAATGAGAGCTGAAGACGATCAGTACAATACATTCATGGCTAATCTCTCAACTTGGTTAGCAAACCCTGCGGGCGCTGATTTTTTTGCTCAAACCGACAAAAACAGCTATTTCCTGGGTGAAAAGGTAACCATAAAACTTACAGCCCTCGATGAGACTCTTTCAGCAAATCCGAATCTAAACCCCCGGTTACAGCTATTTGACAAAGATGATTCTTTGGTAGAAGAAGAATATATGTCATTTGCGAATCAGAATTATTTGACTGCGATAACTAATCTTTCCTCAGGTCAATACACTTATAGAATTGTGGAAGAGACTATAGATAAAACTGCCGAAGGTGACTTTTTGGTTTCCGATGTTCATTCTCAAGGAAGATATAGAGGCTATAATTATCCATTGCTATCGTTTATTTCACGTCAAACCGGCGGGGAAATAATTCATCATGAAGATATCGACAGTTTTACAACCGATGCAGCTACCCAAAAAACCGAAAGAGTAAAGTTCGAAATTTCACTCTACCGTCACTGGTTAATTATTACCTTGTTTTTATTATCTTTCTGTTTAGAGATATTTTTCAGAAAGAAATGGGGACTGCTTTAAACTTAGATCTAGTGCGGACAGCTATAATAACCACAACAATTGCTGTTATGGAAATGCATTGATATAGACGTAACGTTGTAATGGACTGCAGTTTGTGCCTTTATAACAGAGTAAAAATTGACAAAATATCCAGTAACCCTTGAATTTTTGCTTGCAATAATAGCCCTCTGTTAATTTATAACACATAAATAGAAGATTTAGAAGTTGTTAGAGCATACTACCTGAGAATATCGAACGAGGAATTTTAGATGAAAATACTATTAACAAATGATGATGGAATTAACGCTCCCGGTCTTAATATTTTAGCTGATTATCTTGAAAAGAAAAAACATGATATTTTGGTGGTTGCGCCGGATGTTGAGAAAAGTGCCTCTTCACATTCCATAACTCTCAATCTGCCTTTGCGTATTATCGAAACTAAACAGAATCGTTTTTCAGTAACCGGGAGTCCTGCAGATTGTGTTATATTAGCTTTAGAGGTGATTAAGAAGAATGATTTCGACATTGTTATCTCCGGTATAAACAGCGGGCCTAACCTCGGAGAGGATATATTATACTCAGGAACAGTAGCAGCTGCAATTGAAGCTATGTATTTCGGATTACCGGCAATAGCTGTATCTTTATGTTCGAAAACTATCATGCAATACGAAACTGCTGCCTACTACATCGATCAATTGCTAAAGAAAAACATAAAAAAAGTAATTGCCAAAGGTGAGATTTTGAATGTTAACGTTCCCGCAGTATCGATAGAGGAGATTCGAGGCATCAAAATAACAAAAACAGGAAACAGAAGATACAAGAACTTTGTAACCGTTCAAAAAGATCCTAGAGGCAGAGAAGTTTATTGGTTGGGTGGAGATAAACCTGAGTGGATGCAGGATGAAGAAACCGACATTGCTGCTACTAAAAACAATTTTATATCATTAACTCCGGTGTCACCAAATTTCACCAACTATGAATCATGGCCTAAACTAAACAACTGGATAGAGGATAATTTAAACAAAGAAAGGTAGTTATATGAGATTTTGAGATTTATGAATGTATTTTTTAATCTGATTTATTGAAAAAAGGTTTTTTATTATGAAATTTGAAGACCAAAGACGAATTATGGTGGAACGTCATATTGCTGGACGTGGCATAGATAATCCGAAAATATTAGCAGCTTTCGAGAAAATCCCACGGCACATTTTTGTGCCGGAAGAATTACAAAGACTGTCATATCAAGACAGTCCTTTAAGTATTGGGAAAGGACAGACAATTTCTCAACCCTTTATTGTAGCCCTGATGCTTGATCTATTAGATTTAAATGAGGAAGATACCGTTTTGGAGATTGGAACCGGATCAGGTTATCAAACAGCACTATTAGCTGAAATTGTTAAGCAAGTATTTACTGTCGAAAGAATACCGGAATTATTATCAAAAGCCAGAGATATCATTGATAGTTTAGGATATGAAAATGTTTATTATCGTGTTGGTGATGGAACCAGAGGTTGGGAGAAAGCCTTTCCGGTCAGAAAAACTTTTAATAAAATTGTTGTTTCTGCAGCAGCACCGGATATTCCCCAAAAACTATTGGATCAATTATCGGATCATGGAGTATTAATTATCCCTGCAGGTAGTCGTTATTGGCAGAAATTGTTACAGGTTACTAAGCAGGGAAACAAGTTGGAAAAAAAAGAATACGGACAATGTACTTTTGTACCGTTAATTGGTAATGAGGGCTGGAACAATCAATAAGCCGTATCTATTAATAATACTGTTTGTTTGTATCATTTTGAGTGTTAATACTGATATTAACGGTTCTCAAATACTTGTCAATGATGAATCTTATTCAAATTCGGGTGATTTGTTTAATTATAATGATCACGTTTTAGTCTCAACCGAAAAAACTCATAACAATAATTATCTCGTAGCTGATAGTGAACCTTCGTCTGATGATAAGGAGAGATCTTCTTCCAAGCCTTTAGCCTCTAAGGATTATATGCTTGAAGAAAAAGTTAAACCGGAATCTTCTCTGAGACGTGAGATTCTTAACACTTTAGAAAATTTGTTCCCGCCTTACCTGACTACATTCGTGATATCTATGCTGCCAATATTCGAATTAAGAGGTTCAATACCAATAGGCATAAACTATTTTCGGCTTGATCCCGTCGTTGTTTATTTAATGAGTATCGTTGGCAATATGATTCCAATCTTCTTTATTTTATTATTTTTTGATGGAGTTGTCCGTCTATTGAGCAGAAATGCTTATCTGAAAAAATTATTAGATCTTCTTTTTGAACGGACTAGAAAGAAGACGAAGTTGGTGGAAAAATACGAGGAATTAGCTCTGATTTTTTTTGTAGCTATACCATTGCCTATAACAGGTGCCTGGACAGGATCTTTAGCAGCCTATTTAGTAGGGTTAAAGTTCTGGAAATCAATATTATGTATATTTATGGGAGTTTTAATATCGAGTATTATTGTAACTACTCTCAGTTTGATGGGAAGTACGGGAGCAATTATTGCCTTGACCGTTTTAACACTATTTTTTTTATACAAAATCATTATGATTAAAAATAAAAGGAAGTATGAAATAAACTAACGGACGATGGATATTGATTAGAGGATATTTATGGGAATATTTGATAAATGTTATAATTTTCAGGAAGCGGAAAAAATCAGAAGTTTGGGATACTATCCGTATTTTAGAGTTATAGAATCAGAACAAGACACAGTGGTGCTAGTAAACGGCAAGAAAATGCTGATGATGGGATCTAATAGTTATTTAGGGCTTACAACTCATCCTCGTGTTAAGAAAGCTGCAATTGACGCATTAAATAAATATGGTTCAGGATGTGCCGGATCTAGGTTTTTGAACGGAACATTAGATATTCATATTACCTTAGAAGAAGAATTAGCAAAACTGGTCGGTAAAGAGGCTGCCTTAGTATATGCAACAGGTTACCAAGCAAACATCGGGACCATATCTGCTCTAATAATGAAAGGAGATTATATTATAACCGATAAGTATGATCATGCCTCTATTATCGACGGGTGTAAACTTTCAAACGGTACAATGCTAAGATATGCGCATAATAACATGAGTAGTCTAGAAAGAATTCTACATAAAACAGCTGTCAACAACTCCATCGTAATTGTAGATGGAATTTTCAGTATGGAAGGAGATATAGCCGACTTACCCAATATAGTGAAACTATGTGAAAAATATGATGCTAAACTTATGGTCGATGAAGCACATTCTCTTGGTGTACTGCATAAATCCGGTGCCGGAGCAGCTATGCATTTTAACTGTACCCAACAAACAGATATTATAATGGGTACTTTCAGTAAATCTCTAGCATCAGTAGGTGGATTTATTGCTGCAGATAAGCAAATAGTTGATTACTTGAAACATCATTCAAGATCCCTAATATTCAGTGCTTCTTTACCTCCTGCTTCTGCTGCAAGTGTTTTGGAAGCGCTTAAGATAATGGAAGAAGAACCGGAACGTATCACAAAACTATGGAATAATACTTACTATATGCACAATGCACTAAAATCTATGGGGTTTAACTGTGGATATTCGTGTACACCGGTTATACCTTTACATATTGGTGATATGATTACTACTTTCAGAGTGTGGAAAAGATTAGCCGAAGAAGGAGTGTTTGTCAATCCGGTAGTCCCTCCGGCAGTACCACCTAACCAAGGTTTAATCCGGTGCAGTTTTATGGCAACCCATACGAAAGATCAATTAGACATGGCATTAGATAAATTTCAAGAAATTGGTACAGAATTGAAAGTCATAAATAACAATTAAAGATAAATGATCTGTGAGATGTTAAGGAACAGAAATTGCTTCATTTATACGTAATGATATTTGATAAATAACAGGAGGTTATCTCATGAAATATATTATTCTTTTTCCGATACTTACAGCCTTGATCTTTTTTGGCTGTGCAGAACCTACAGATCCAGCTGAAAATGTGGAAGAAAGTAAGGTACTATCGAAAGTTCATGTATATGAAACTGTCGGTATCCCTTACGATCTTAAAGTAAGTGATCAATTCGTTTTTGTAGCTGAAGATCAAGCTGGATTCAGTATTTTTAACAGGGAAACTAAACAGTTAGAATCCAGAAAGACTGAATATGCCGAATCAGCACCATACAGTAATGTAAGGCAAGTATCTTATCTCGATGGATATAATTCCTTGTTGGTGTATAATAGATGGGGCGGTCGTAGTGCAGTTGATGGATGGGATATAAGCGAACCTGACCAACCGGTATTTGTAGCGACTTATCAAGGTGGTGATATTGGAAGCGCTAGAGTGATAAGAACGATAACAGAAGATGATGAGATAATTTTAGGTGTAGCAATGTCTAATAGTATATTTCAATACGGAACGGTTAACCCACCTGATGATATGTTTCCTTATCACTTTGTTTATCGTTCATATCCAGCATACAACAACTTAAGTTCCTTCAGAATTACAGATGATTACGTGTTCTTTTCTGCATCCCAAAGAGGAATGTATGTTTTCGATCGGAACTCAAGATCTTTTGTAGTAGAAATAAATCTTACCGGCGATGCTTTAGATATCGCTGTAAAAGGTGACTATGCCTATATTGTGGCTAAACAGGAAGGATTACTGGTTGTAAATATTGCTGATCCACTTAATCCTGAGTGGGTTTATTCTCATGAAACTACCGGCTGGGCTCAATCAGTTGCTACTAATGATAATTATTTAGCAGTTGGTTCCGGTGGTGGAGGTGCATATTTATTTGATATCGGAGAGACTCCTGAAAAACCAAAGCTGCTGGAAAGAGTTACTTCATACCATACAGACTATGTATATTTTGTTGAAATTAGCAACGGTAAACTTTTTACTGCCGGCAGATATCAAGGAATAACAGAGTTTAGAATTAACGACTAAAGGTTTAAATAAAACTCTGAGGAGTATCGTTAACTAACTGTTTGTTTATATATTTGATAAGCCTTGGGGAAAGGTTTGATCGTCCTGATTAAAGAATGATGCAGATGTGATATTAAGACACCATAATTAGTAATAGGTATCTTGTTCTTGCGAGCCAAATCGATACGTGATAACATCTCTTGACGATTGATCATACACCCACCGCATTGGATTATTAGTTTTATGTTATCTATATCTTGATGAATCATTTTACCAGGGTTTAGGATGTAATCTAACTGCTTACCGGTAAACTTATTCAACCAGGCCGGTATTTTAACTCTGCCTATATCGTCCGGTTGACTATGGTGAGTACATGCCTCAGCAATGAGGATTTTGTCTCCATCTTTAAGGTGGGGGAGTGCTGATAAACCCTCTATGAAAGGTATGAGTTCTCCCTTCAAACGAGAAAAGACAATTGAATACGTCGTTAGAGGGATATCACCGGGCACATGTTCGGCGACGTATTCTATAGCTTGAGAATCAGTTATTACTAATTTTGGTCTTTTATTTAAGTGAGACATTACCTGATCAATTTGTTGAGGTTGAATACATATTGATATACAGTGAGTATCTAAAGCTTCGCGTAATACTTGTTCTTGGGGTAATATGATACGCCCTTTAGGTGCTGCAGAATCTATGGGTATTATTTGCAATACTATGTCTTCCGCTTCTATTAAGTCACCAATGATTGTGTCTGAGCCGATTACTTCCGGAAGCCTTTGCGCAAGCTTTAACCGCAATTCAGGTATGTTCTTACCCGTTGCTGCTGAAACGGATATATAATCAATACCTATAGAAGTTAAATAATCGGTAACTTGCTTTTCTTTATCTTTTGCATAAGTTAGATCATTTTTGTTTAAAACGACAATAATATTTCTTTTTCGATTATCTTTTTGAATAAGAGACTGCTCTTCAATAAAGATCTTTTCCCAAATACCAAAGCTATCAATTGTCGTAATTAATAATATCAAATCGGTTCTTCGTAAAGCTGATAAAGACTTTTTTATCCTCTTATCTCCCAGTTCGCCTGTATCGTCTAATCCTGCAGTGTCTAATATATACACCGGTCCTAAAGGAAGGATTTCCATGGCTTTTCCGACGGGATCAGTTGTGGTTCCCGGAGTTGTAGAGACTATAGCAGTGTTTTGACCGGTTATAGCGTTAATTAAAGAAGATTTTCCGGCATTTCTGACGCCGAAAATACCGATATGTGGTCTCATTGAAACCGGTGTTTTCTTCATATGTTTAACAATACCTTTTAATTGTTATTAATTGCATAAAAATCAGAGCATTAAATCACGTTCTCCAGCTAGGGCACGATTATACATGTCGCTAATTATATGATTGAAAATACCGCAATTAGACGTTTCTGACTGAATTCTTTTTAAGCCTAACTCTTTAGTCTCAGGTGAAGCATAATCAAGTAAATATTCCAATAGAGTAAAAACAGCATTAGGCTGACAAAATTTGTGGATATCACCAGGTTTAGCATACTCCATGAAAGTGTGTCCTGTTCTTCCTTTACGATAACAAGAAGTACAGAACGAAGGTAGGAATCCTTGTTGGATAATATCCTTTATAGTATCGTCTAAAGATCTGGTATCGCCGATAGTGAATTGCTGCATATCACGTTTGTTTTCTTTTTCATCTTTATAAGCTCCTGGATAAGTTCTTGATCCTGCTGATATTTGTGATACACCGAGTTCCAATACTTCTTTCCGAAATTCTGCTTGTTCTCTAGTGGTTAAAATTATACCACTATAAGGTATAGCTAATCTGACAACAGCAATGATTTTCTTGAGATCATTATCAGTTACTAAAGAGGGGGGGCATTCAGACAAGGGAGCATTCAATGCCGGTTCTATTCGTGGGAAAGAAATCGTGTGAGGTCCAACACCAAATTCTTTTTCCAAATCAAAAGAGTGTTGCAAGAGCGCTAATATCTCAAATTTCCAATCGTATAAACCGAAGAGAACTCCCAATCCGGTATCGTCAATACCTGCTTGGTTTGCTCTATGATGGGTATATAGACGATAGAGATAATCTTTTTTCATTCCTTTAAGATGTACTTTCTCATATGTAGAGCGGTGATAAGTTTCTTGAAAACATTGATAAGTACCTATAGCGGCTTCTTTGATAATTTTGAATCCGGAAACATCCATAGGAGCGGTATTAACATTTATACGTCTGATTTTGTTCTTATTGTCACCCGTTTCATAAACAGCTTCTATTGATTCAGCAATCCATTGAGGTGTAAATTTCGGGTGTTCGCCGTAAACCAATAGTAATCGTTTATGTCCTGTTGCCGTTAGAATTTGTGTTTCTAACTGTAATTCATCCTTAGTTAGTGTCCTACGGTGCAGATCGGTGTTATCAGCACGAAAACCGCAATATTCACAAACGTTAGCACATTCATTAGTAACATAAAGTGGTGCAAAAATAACGACTCTGTTACCGTAGATTTCATCTTTGATCTTTTTTGCTGTTTGATAAAGCTTATTTAATTGATCTTCTCCTTGAATACTGAGTAAAATGGCAGTTTCTTCTAAAGAAAGACCTCTTTTCGCTTCAGCTTTTGCCAGAATGTCTTCAATTTGATGATGGTCGGGTTTATTATTTGCTTCTAGTAACTCAAAAATCTGTTTTTCGTTTATGAAACAAGCAGAATCCATTTTTCCCTCTTGTAGTTATAGTATTAAAAAATTAGAGACCGTTAAAAAATAACGGTCTCTAAGATCATATAATCAAAATATTAGTGTTTATGAGTGGCTTCTTCGATGATATCACCACTCATTATATCACGTTTGAAATAATTAGTGTGTAAAAGTTTATGGGCGATCTCAGAGCCCGGAGCTTTAAGGAATTTTTCGTAAACTTCTACAACTGCGGGATTTTCATGAGAAAGCCTTAATTCTAACTCACTATCTTCTTTATATAAGGCTTCACCGCGTCTAGCACGAGCAGCAAGATTGCTTTGGAATGGTTGCCCGCCACCGCCGACACATCCACCCGGACACGCCATAACTTCAATGAAGTGATAATCTGATTTTCCGGTTTCTTGGATCTGTTGACGGATTCTATCCATTAATTCACGAGCTTTTCCTAAGCTGTGAGCAACCGCAATTTTGACTTTGGTTCCTTTGACATCGACGATAGCTTCTTTGATCCCTTCCATACCACGAACTGCCTTGATTTCAGGTGACGGTAAATTCTCTTTAGTTATCAGATAATAAGCAGATCGCAAGGCTGCTTCCATAACGCCTCCTGTCGCACCGAATATTGTTGCTGCTCCGGTATAGATACCCATTAAATCATCAGCTTTTTCATCTTCTAATTTCGCAAAGTCGATACCGGCTTCTTTAATCATACGCGCAATTTCCCGGGTAGTGAGAACATAATCGACATCCTTATATCCTGAATCTTGCATCTCGGGACGATTTGCTTCGAATTTTTTAGCAGTACAAGGCATTATTGATACCGAAACAATATCTTTAGGATTCACATTTTTGTTTTCAGCATAATAAGTTTTAACTAAAGCACCAAACATCTGCTGAGGTGATTTACAGGTCGAAACATTATCAGCTAAATCAGGATAGAAAGTTTCCATGAATTTAATCCATCCGGGTGAACATGATGTTATTAATGGTAAAGTACCACCTGATGTGAACCGGTTAACAAATTCTGTACCTTCTTCCATGATAGTTAAATCTGCCGTAAAGTTAGTGTCAAACACTGCATTGAATCCCAGTTTACGAAAAGCAGCATACATTTTACCGACTGACAGAGAACCTTCCTCCATACCAAACTCTTCACCCAATGTTGCTCTGACTGCAGGTGCAGCTTGGATAACAAGATGTTTAGCAGGGTTTAACAGTTCATTCCATACCTGTTCAGTATGTGTCTTTTCAGTCAAGGCGGCAGTTGGGCAGAATACAACACATTGCCCGCAATTAATACAAGTACTTTCAGCCATTCCTTTACTGAAAGGGGTGTTGATTTCGGATTCAAAACCACGGTGAACTGTTGTTAGTGCATAAACTGTTTGTATATCGTTACATACGGTTACACATCTACCGCAATTGATACACTTGTTGGGATCTCTAATAATCGATACACTAGATTCATCGATTGGTTTTCTGGTTTGTAAAGGCGCATTTTCTTCAGTCTTAACACCCATAATATATGCTAAGTCTTGTAGATCACACTTATTATTAGATATACAAGTTGGACAATCCACATAATGATCTGCTAAAATCATTTCTAACAACATCTTTCTGAGACTTCTCAATTCGATACTATTTGTTTTAACCTTCATTCCTTCATAAACCGGGGTACAGCAAGCACGTTTGGGAAGTGGCTGCCCTTCAATTTCGACAACACATATTCCGCAACCTGCACTTGGTAAAAGATCTTGGTGGTAGCATAAGGAAGGTATTTTTATGCCTACTGATGAAGCGGCTTCAATTATTGAAGTATCTTGGGAAACCTTAACATCTATTCCGTCTATCATTAGGTTTATCATTTTATTCATTTCATCTCCCTAAAGTTATTTTATTTATTTATTGCTTTTTTTTTGTTAATATATGACAAGAAATCATCTTTAAACATATCCAGTGCGCTCTTAACCGGTAATAGTAAAGATTGCCCTAAAGCACAAAATGAAGTTTTTTGCATGGTGTCGGCAATTAAGAGCATCTTATCTAACTCATCTTCTCCTGCATAACCGGCTTTTATCTTCCTAACGGATTTGTATAGTTGTTCATTACCGTTACGACAGGGTACACACTTGCCACAGGATTCATGTCTGAAAAATTTAATTACAGACTCTAACATATCAACAATATTAACAGAGTCATTTATCACCAATATCGCGCCAGAGCCTAAAACTGCTTTATATTCAGCTAAATTATGAAAATCCATTTTCACATCTAACATGTTATCACCTAAAAATATACCGGCTGCACCACCAACTAAAGCAGATTTAAAGCGGCTTCCTTTTTTCATTCCGCCACCATAAGTGTTGATTATAGTTCGTAATGTCGTACCCATGGGCACTTCACAAAGACCTGGTACCGCAACATCTCCTAAAATGGTATATACCTTAGTTCCGGGGCTTTCAGCAGTACCGATATTTCTATACCAATCTGCTCCTTTATTGATTATCGCTGGTACATTAGCAATTGTTTCAACATTATTAACAACTGTAGGATTCTGCATAAAACCTTTAACACCGGGATAAGGAGGCTTTGTTCGTGGAATTCCACGATTACCTTCCATTGATTCGATCAGAGCAGTTTCTTCACCACATATGTAAGCACCTGCACCTGTTTCTATTTCGATGTCTAAATCAAATCCTGATTCAAGAATGTTTTTACCAAGTAAACCATATTCATAGGCTTGATCTATTGCTCTCTGCAAACGGTTAATGCATAACTTGTATTCGCCTCTGATGTATATATATGCTTTGGTCGCTCCTACGGCTAATGAAGCAATCATTGTCCCTTCCAATAGTTTATGCGGATCACCTTCCATGATCAACCTATCTTTGAATGTTCCAGGTTCACCTTCATCAGCGTTAATTACGACATATTTTTGGACTCCCTTAATAGGTGATGTAAAACTCCATTTTATGCCTGCTGGAAAACCTGCACCACCACGACCTCTGAGTCCGGAATCCTTTACAGTTTGCACGATATCTTCCGGTTTCATTTCTAAAAGTGCTTTCTCCCAAGCTAAGTATCCACCTACTCCAAGATAGTCATTTATCTCTTCCGGATCTATGTTACCGGAATTTTCGAGAACAATCCGTTTATCATATCCCAAGGGGATATTTTTCTTTTCTGATCTCTCTATGACTAAATGTGTAAGGGGGCGGCCTTTAAGGAAATGTTCCGAAACTAAACTAGAAACATCCTCAACTTTAACATTGCCATATATAACATCATCAGGGTAGACTGCAATACAAACTCCACGTTCAAAGAAACCTAAAGAGCCGGTCTCTAAAACGTTTACCTCCTGATCTAAATTATGCTTAGCAAGCTCTTGCTTTAGTGCATTCATAACTTCCCGAGCACCTTGTTGTACTGATGCTTCATCAGTTTCTATCAATATATGACTGCGGAAATACTTCATTACTTCGCCTCCCTAATATTATGAATTATTTGATCAATCTTGTCGTCAGTTAAATCTCCATAGAAATCATCATTAATCATCATTACAGGTGCATTACCACATAATCCTAAACAAGCACATAACTCCAAAGTAAATAAGCCGTCGGAAGTAGTTTCCCCGGTTTTTATACCTAAGGTGTTTTTTAATTTTGCAAGAATATTATCACTACCTCTCAGGTAACAAGGAGGTGATTCGCATAGACGGATAACATTCTTCCCTCGAGGTGTGGTGCTATACATAGTATAAAAAGTTAAAACACCGTAAATATGATTTACCGGTATTCTTAAATATTCCGATACACTTTGGACTGCAGACTCAGAAACATAGTGCTGAGGATCATTGTCTTGTATGTCGTGGAGGATATATATTAAATTATCCTTAGTGGGTTCATATTTTTTTAATATCTCCTGATACATGGTTTCTCCTTCTTATTTTTGTTAGTTAAATCGCTTCATTCTTTATTCTGATGCAACTATATAATCCGATACTACCTGTCCATTGACAATATGCTCAGCAACTATTCTCTTTGCTTTTTCTGTTGTTAGATAACCGTAAGTTACTTTAGGCTTTCCTTCTTCAATAACATCAGCAACAGGTTCCATTGAAGAAAGACCTTTCTCGCCTGTTTGAGTGATTTGGACATCTTTTAAACCTCTTTTTTCTATTTCTTCAAGAAATGATTTCATCACTTCTCTTGCACCAACGGCTATACCGGAGGTTCCCATTCCAACAACGATCTTGATGCGATAATTACTACCGCGCAGTTTCATATCTTGTTGCGCTTTCTCTCGAATCTTACGAAGTTCTTCCAAAGATTTCATGTTTTACTCCTTGTATTTATATTTATTATAGATTTTATTATCGTCTCCCATCACTTCAATGATGGGTTTAGTGTCAACCATTTTTTGATTTGATTTGATTCGGTTATTTATTTACCAGGTCAAAGGATTGACTGACTTTGATTGTCACCGTAAATATTTGAATTGTAAATAGAATTAATATTTAATTATAAACTGTTTTGATAATTATTGTTATAATCAACTCTATTATTGCTCCTATGCGTGTGGAAAAATCATTATTAAAATATATCTAAGGGCAATCTCATCAATTGCCATTTTTTACTACAACATATCAAATTATATGTTATTTTCATTAAGATATAAAAGTAACACATGTTTTCGAGCAGAGATATTTTCTTGATATAATTGGTACACTCTTCGCCCTTAACTTTTTCGATAGTAATTGTTGGAGTGATTATAATATATTTCAAAGATTTATCCTCTAGGTTACCCTAACCCGGACAAGCTGGAACCAAAATGTGGGGGCAACCCTTGCGTTTGTCCCTTTATCGGGCAGGGGCAAGCCCAGCCCCTACAATGAGAATATCTTGCCAAAAAAACATGAATATTTTTGATAAGCTACTAAGGATATCTTAGAGTGGCGGCTTGGAGAAACCGGCCAGCTTCAGCCGGTATTTAACAAATTCTCGAAACCTCGAAAAAACCTTATAATAGTACTCGGGATTTATCCACGTCCAAGACCAATCGGAAGCATCATTAACCAATCCTGCTTTTAGGGGATTATTCCGTATATACTCGAAGATATTATTCCTCTTGATTTCTAACTCAATGATCATAACATCCCCTATGCCATATCGTTCCTTTCTGGTCTAACATCTGATTTATACTTCTGGCGGTCCTTCCTTTTATCAGCCGTAATATCTCACCAACAGGGATTATTCGACCATCAATTTTCCCGGGCTTAAGCAACATATGAACGTGATTCGGCATAAGAGTAAAAAGATAAAGATGATTGTTTATTTCATTTGAAAAGTGCTCAGTGATTTCAGTTGAAAAATAATCTTTCCCCACTGATGATTAACTTGCACATAGTTTGTCTTTCCATTTATATATGCTGTCATTTATGCAAGAATAAAGGAGAGACATGGGAGGATGATTACAATGTATAAAAAGCAGCAAATATTTCCTAATTAAGATAAAAACGACCCAGTACACTTTTCAAATAGTAGAGCTGAATATCTGATGTATTATCTATACAATATATCAAGGATATTTTGAATGCCTAACTGACAAAACTACTAAGTATATACTACTTGTATTTATATTGAAATTATCAGCCATTACCACAACAGACATGATAATACAGTATCATAGATTGAGTATTATTTATCAAGTATAATACTATTGTATGCAATAATTTAAGTGTAAGAAAATTGAGTGCTAAACTATTGTAATATCATGTATAGGTGTTATATAGGATACTACAATGAGGTAAATAGTATAACAAGTCTACTAAAATACAGTAATACAGATATATAAAATTAATGGTAATTGAAAGTTGATTGCTTGTTTAAGCTAAATAGATGTAAAATAATGATTAAGATATGTGTATAATACCACAATTATTAGATGGCAATATTGTTATTATTTTTAATATTCCACGTAACAATATTTAGGTAGAGTCATAATTGGTATATTATTTTGGATAGGGCAGAAGCTATTATAACGTCCATTCATTGTAGCAAATTATTTTATCTTGTTTTTTTCTCTTATCACTTGCGGCAAACACTTTAATCATTTTACCGTAAATATTTTCTTTTTCCTTTGGGTATCCGAATGGACTCATAGCGACAATTCTGATTTTTGGGGGAATTGATAAAATACTTTTTACTTTTTCTTCGTTAAAAGCTGCCATCCAGCAACTTCCAATACCTAAGTTCCAGGCAGTTAACATCATCTGCTGTAGAGCTATGGCAGTATCGACCAGATAATAGTTTTGTCCATTCATATTCCCACTTTGAGCTGGATTCGCACAGGCTACAATTAAAATAGGAGCATTTTTGATAAAAAAATTAATCTTTCCAACGATACCACTGTTTGATGCGATATACTTTATCTTGTTTTTATCATTAATTACTACAAATCGCCAACACTGTCTATTTTGAAATGAAGGAGCATTTCTTCCAGCTTCTAATATTGTTTGCAAGTGTATATCATCCAAAGGTTTATCACTATAAGTACGAACACTTTTTCGACTCTTAATCACATCAATAAATTCCATGTATAACCTCGTGATATTTAGTAAGTAATGAACATAAGACTTGTAAAATAGTCGTTTAGCATTTACTAGTAATCAAATAACTATTAGACATAATAATATCCGCCGGTATCTTATAACCTATAGAACCGGCGGATTTTAGTAAATAAATATAAAGTTAATTATCAGATTTGAAATCCTAACCCTAAGCTGAATGCTTGATAGTAGGAAATAGTATAATCAGCGTTAATGTGAACAAAGGGGATTATCGCCCATCTGAATCCTGCAGTCATGCGGAGATTATTGTCTCCCTTGATGTCAAAATCGATTTTCTGTTCACGTCCGTTATCATCAATATGTTGGTAGTTAGCGCTTAATTCTGTTTCTTCCCAGCCTAGTCCTCCGTATATAGTAAGCATTAGCAATCTTTTACTTACTTGAGCATTAAGTGCAAGAGTATTAATATCAATGAGATCACCAACACTAAAAGATTGATATGCACCTTGAACAGATAAATGAACTGGGAACAATGGTATGTATTGGTCAATACTATGTTTTAATCCGATACCCCAAAAATCCAGAGAGCCAAAATCTCCCATATCTAAAGAAGGCAGGTAACGAATCATTAACTCATTACCTTTAGGTAGGCCAAATCTGAATTGCGGTACAAAGAGCGGAATAAGTGATAAATCTAAACCATCGGGAAAAGTTACGTCGTTATCACCTCTATAGCCTTTATCTCCGAAAACAGTTGCTGTTTTGTAAGTACCAAAATCAACATGATCATCCTCAATTTGAAACTCAAAATATTGATCCGAACTTGGGACCATTGCTACCATCGCATGCATGCTAAAACCAAATCTTACGGGCCTGATTACACTTGGGCTTAATACTTCTGCAGAGTTGTACAAGCTTGAGTTAAGGTTTGTTCCAAAAGCCGTAACAAGTGGTTTGATATATTCTTTTGCATATGATTCACCTAATTCCTGAAGTCTTTCATCAATATTTTGTGCAAAAACCGTACTGAAACTTAGCATTAATAATACTAAAAAAACTATTATTTTCATTTAATCCTCCATTATTAGTTTGATGATCGATTACATTTATATTCTGTCAATAATATTCTTTGGATGGAACAACCTTCGATTAGTTTAAAACTATTAAAATATTCATTACGATAGTCTGAATTTATCGTGATGCTAATCGAGTATAATCTAAAGAGACACTGTAGAAAACTATTATAATTACTATCTTGACGTCTTATTTTTTTCTCCACTACGGGGGTGTGCGAGTTTATATGCTTTTAGCAGGTCAGGGAATGATACATGTGTGTATTTTTCGGTAGTAGCCAAATTTTTATGGCCCAACATTTCTTGAATAGCTCTCAGATCAGCTCCTCTGGACAATAAATGAGTAGCAAATGAATGTCTGATAGTATGAGCTGAATACCCTTTGGTACGGGCAATAAGTTTTATGTAACGAGCTAAAATAGCTCTTAATTCATCGGCTAACAAAGGCTTACCGCTTTTCGACAGAAAGAGCGAAGTGTCGCTTTTTTCAGTGAGAAATTTATATCTAATCTGAAGATATTTGTGTAAATACTCTTGAGCGACTCTTCCTAAAGGTATGAATCTAGTTTTATCCCCTTTACCAATAACTTTTATCAATTCACGATTCATGTCTAAATCATCTAATCTGCATCCGGTTACTTCTGATATTCTTAAGCCACACGAATAAATAAGTTCTAATATTGCCCGGTTACGAATGCCGAATTTCGTTGACAAATCGGGTATTTTAAGCATTAATTCCATTTCTTTTTCAGTGAAATATGTAGGGATTTTCTTATCAATTTTTGGCTGTTTGATTTTCAAGGCGGGGTTTTCGGTTATTATACTGTTAATTACCAGATAGTTGAAAAATGATTTAATGGCAGTTATCTTTCTTGATAGAGTAATATTAGAGTAATTACTGTAGGAGAAGTTTCTTAAAAAATCTCTGATCATTATTTTAGAAATATCATTAAGGATAACGTCGTTGTTGGGGAAATAGTGTTCGATAAATGCGAAGAACTGGCGTATATCCGTCAGATATGCTTTAATAGTGTGTTTTGATGACCCTTTAGCGTACAGCTCTTTCTTATAATTTTCAATCAACTCTGCAAGCAATTTTATCTCCTTTTACGTAAACATGCGCATATTATATTGATTAGTGTCAAGAGATTTTTGCTACTTTAGCTTTATCTATAGTATTTATGGGAGTATTTTCCAGATTTATTATCTTTGCTATGGTGTATTTAATTCGTTAATAATTTCTTAAATAATAACAAGTAGAAAGGTATTATCCTCAATAATATTAGTAATTTATCGAAATATCTTGACCATAAGCGGGTGTTAAAGAATCTGGTAACAATAATTGATTATGAAATAAATGGAGGTTTATAATGAAGAAACGAGTAATAATTATGGGAGCAGCAGGTAGAGATTTCCATAATTTTAATGTCTGTTTTCGTGATAATGATGCTTATGAGGTAGTAGCTTTTACTGCAACGCAGATACCCAATATTGACGGTAAATCTTATCCGTCATCTTTAGCCGGTAAACTCTATCCGGAAGGAATACCAATCTATTCCGAAGATAATCTAAAGAATCTTGTTGACGAATTAGAGGTTGATTGTGTGGTTTTTGCTTACAGTGATATTACCCATGAAGAGGTCATGCATAAAGCATCATTAGTAAATGCAATTGGAGCAGATTTCTGGTTATTAGGTACCAAAAATACGATGATTAAAACTAGTAAACCTTTGATCAACGTATGTGGTGTTCGAACAGGAGTCGGGAAAAGCGAAACTAGCAGACCTATAGTTAGACTATTGAAATCTAAAGGTTTAAAGGTAGTCTCTATCCGGCATCCAATGCCTTATGGTGACTTAGATGCCCAAAAAGTTCAGCGATTTGCATCATTAGAAGACCTTAAAAAACATGACTGTACAATCGAAGAAATGGAAGAATATGAACCTCATGTCGAGATGGGCAGTATAATCTACGCAGGAATTGATTATGGGGCAATTCTCAAAGAAGCTGAAAAGGAAGCTGATGTTATTATTTGGGACGGAGGAAATAATGATTCATCTTTCTATTGTTCTGATAAACAGTTAAACATTGTAATAACAGATCCCCGTAGAGCCGGTGATGAACTGACTTATTATCCCGGTGAAACAAATCTTCTTATGGCAGATGTTGTCGTTATCAATAGGATCGATACCAGTGATCTTAATGAAATTATCGAAGTACGCGATAATATCCGCGAATACAATCCGGGTGCTACTGTAGTTGATGCTGCATTACCAGTCAGAGTTCAGAATTCGGAAATTATTAAAGGTAAACGAGTATTAGTTATAGAAGATGGTCCTACCCATACTCATGGTAATATGGAGTTTGGAGAAGGTGTTGTAGCGGCGATGAAATTTGGAGCTGATGAATTAGTTGATCCTCGAGAAGCAGCAGTAGGAACTATAGCCGAGACTTTTGAAAAATATCCTGACATAGGTTTATTGTTGCCGGCAATGGGTTACAGTCAACAACAAATCCAAGACTTAGAAACTACAATTAACAATGTAGATTGTGATGTTATAGTTTCCGCAACTCCGATTGATCTTTCCAGAATAATAAAAGTGAATAAACCAATAGCAAGGGTAACTTTCGAAACTCAAGAAATTGGTTCACCTACTTTCGAAGAGATATTGAAGGATTTTAATATTTACTAAGAAATTCTAAATAATTGATTGACAAACCGTACTTAGACAACTAAAATATATAACTAAATAATCATAATCTCTTCACTAACTTAGTGGCTAAAGCTAACTTAGAGATTAGGGCAGACCGAAAATAATACTTAGTTGTTTATTAGCGACAAAATATTATCTAGGTCTGCCCATATTTATCTCTACTCGAATTTTCTTCCCACTTAGCACCTAAAAATGATAAAAAATTGGAGGTTTCATGAAAAAAAAAGCTGTCTTAGCATTAGGGGGCAACGCAATACTCAAAGCTGGACAAAAAGGAACAGTTTCAGAACAATTTAACAATACAATGGAAAATATAACAGGTGTTATTGAATTAGTTAAAAAAGATTATCAACTGGTAATCACACATGGTAATGGACCTCAAGTAGGCAATCTTCTTATACAACAACATGCCGGTGTGAAAATGGGAGTTACACCTCTTCCTTTATCTTTTTTAAATGCTGCCACTGAGGGTACTATGGGTTATATGATTGGTCAATGTATTGAGAATAAACTCCATCAAGAAGGTTTGACAAACAAAGTGGTTACGATAATAACTCAGGTGGTCATAGATAAAGATGATGAAAGTTTTAAAAAACCTACTAAACCGGTCGGTCCCTTCTATACTAAAGAAGAGGCGGAAAGGCTTTACCGAGAATTTGGATGGTATATCCGAGAAGATGCCGGTAGAGGTTACCGGCAAATAGTTCCGTCCCCAATACCAAAGGATATTCTTCAGGCTGGAATAATTAGAGAGTTAGTTGAAGAAGGAGTTTTAGTTATCGCTTGCGGAGGTGGAGGAATACCTGTTTATTACGATGAAGATGGATTATTACAAGGTGGAGATGCGGTTATAGATAAAGATTTTGCATCTGCTTTGCTAGCAAATGAGATTGAGGCCGATTTGCTTATGATCCTGACTGGAGTTGATAAAGTTGCCATTAACTTTGGTAAACCCAACCAAAAAGACTTAGATAACATAATGGTAAAAGAAGCTAAAATGCTTTATGATGAAGGCCATTTTCCTGCTGGAAGTATGGGTCCAAAAATTCAAGCTGCTATCAATTTTTTAACAGCAGGCGGTTCAAAAGTTATCATTACATCAGCCGAGAAGATTGGAGATGCGTTAGAAGGTAAGACGGGTACTGTTATTGAAAAATAAGACTTATTTTTATGCTTAATAATGTCAGATTTAGACTTCTATCCTTATTTAACTATCTGTTTGACGGAGAATTAGAGTTATAATGACAGTCAGAATAAATGTAGGTTAGATATTCAATGAAACATTCGAAAAGTTTTTTTATGGATTATTTAGCGGCTAATTCTTCAAATTATGGTAAAACTGCGCAATTATTTGAAGATTATCACACTCTTTTAATAAAGGCAAATAAACGTATTAACCTTTTTTCACGAAAAATTCTACCTGAAGATATCTGGTTAAACCATTTTTATGATTCTTTGTTACCTTTACTTTACGGATTTGACTTTTCAGGAAAGAAAGTGTTAGATTTTGGGACTGGAGCAGGTCTGCCAGGAATACCTTTAGCGATAATGCAAGATAAGATGATTATGCATTTACTGGATTCAAGGTTAAAAAAAATTGAACAAATAGAGATAATGATAAAAAAACTTGACTTAGATAATTGTTATGTATTATGTAAACGTTTGGAAGAAATTGGAAGAAAACTAGTATTAGTCAATGGCTTAGCAACGACAGCTTATGATGTGATTGTTTGCAGGTCAGTTGCAATAACAAATATTTTATTAAAAACGATGATGTCGTTACTGAATGATACTGGTTATGTTATTTTGTATAAAGCGAAAAGGCTAGAAAAGGAATTGGTAAACCTGGAAACAGAAATATTTGATGGAATAGATTTCCCTGAAAAGGAAAGGAAATTAATTAAGATAAAAAAACAAAAAGTCTTATCATGAGTAGAATAGTAGCTATCGTTAATCAAAAAGGTGGTGTCGGCAAGACAACCACAGCAGTAAATTTAGCTTCAGCTCTTGGCATTTATGAGCATAGAACTCTGCTTCTCGATCTGGATCCACAAGGTAATACGACCAGTGCATTCGGATTTGATAAAGAAAATCTTGAAAAACATATGTATGATGTTCTAATTCATAGATCTAAGGCAACGGAAGCCATACGACAAACGGACGTGAAGAATTTAGATATTATTCCCAGTAATATTGATCTGACAGGAGCTGAAATAGAGTTAGTAAGAGAATTTGCTCGAGAGAATAAATTGAAAGAGGCACTAAATTTAGTTAAGAATGATTATGAATACTTGATTATTGATTGTCCTCCTTCATTAGGTTTGCTGACTATTAATGCTTTAACTGCCGCAACTGATGTTTTAATACCGATACAATGTGAGTACTATGCATTGGAAGGTGTTAGTCAATTACTTAACACGATAAGATTGATAAAAAGAAATCTTAATACTGAATTAAACATTTTAGGCGTTGTTTTAACAATGTATGATAAAAGACTTAACTTATCCTTACAAGTAGCTAAGGAAGTTAGACGTTATTTTAAAGAGAAAATATTTGATACCATGATAGGCCGTAACGTTAAATTAGGAGAAGCACCGAGTTTTGGTAAACCGATTTTTCACTATGATATTACATCGGCAGGTGCAAAAAATTATCTTCAACTAGCAACGGAGTTATTAACAAGATGAATAAAAGATTAGGACGTGGACTGGAAGCACTTATTTCAACAGGGCAAGAATCAATTGATAAAAATACGGGGATTGCAACAATAAAAATTGGGAATATTCATCCTAATCCTTATCAGCCTAGACATGTATTTGACGAAGAAAAGCTTAATGAATTAGCCAATTCACTGGCTGAAAGCGGAATGATACAGCCTATTATCGTCACAAAGAATTCCAAATCAGAATATGAACTAATAGCTGGTGAGAGGCGTTTAGAAGCAGCAAAAATTGCAGGTTTTAACGAAGTTCCGGTAATAATCAGATGTGTATCACCCCGTGAACAGCTTCAGTTTGCATTAATTGAAAACATTCAAAGAGAGAATCTTAATCCCATTGAAGAAGCTAAAGCATACCAACAGCTCCAAGAACAGTTTAATTTAACACATCAGGATATTGCCAAACTTATGGGTAAAGAGAGAGTGACTGTAACTAATACAGTTAGGTTACTTAAACTGGACAGTAAGGTCCAAAACTTTATCTCCTCAGGCAAGATAAGCCCCGGACATGGTCGAGCATTACTACAATTGGATATTAAAGATCAATCAAATTATGCCGATATGGTCATCAAGAGAAATTATTCGGTAAGGGAAACTGAACATTGGTTAAGAAGACTTTCGAACAAAGAAGATAAAAATAATAATGATCCGGAAGAGAATAAGGAACGTAAATCCTACCTCAGCTATATTCAGCATCAAATTGGAGAAAAATTGTCCATGCCGGTAAAAGTTGAAGAAGGTAAAAAGGGAGGTAAAATTTCTATACATTATAGAAGTGAGGAAGAATTACAAAAACTTTTTAGCACTTTTATACCGGGAAAGAAGCTGTGACAATATATACTTGGATATATATGAAATTATGATACTAACTTGCCCCAATTTTTTTAGCAAAGATCTCTAGAGGTAGCTTGATGAAGATTTTAATATTTATATGCATAATATTGCTTTTTGCTAACATGTATTTAATCTATGAAAACATTTCTCTCAACAGTAGACTCGAGAGTAACAAAGAAGAGAACGAAGCATTAATGGTTTACTTAAATAATCTTCAAGATAAAATAAAGCAATTTGAATCAAATTCAAACCAAAGGTTCGATATCCCCAAAACTATAAAAATCCGCGAATTATTGGAGAATTACTTAAGAGATTACAATAACCAACAATATCATCCGGACTTATCGGTATCAACGGAAGAGTTAAGGAATGATCTTCATGATTATCAACTTAAACAAAGATTTATCCCTAATGTTATTCCAATTGTTGATAGATTCGAAATTAGCCAATATTTTTCAGATAACCATAAAGGTATAGATCTAGCAGCACCTCTAGGAACGGAAGTTGTCGCCACTGCAGCTGGTGTTATTAAGTCGGTATATGAAGATAAGTATTTCGGCAATGTTGTGATTATTGATCATTTAAACCATTATATAAGTTTTTATGCACACTTAGCAAAAACATTTTTTGAGCCAGGTATATTCGTGGAAAAACGGCAAACGATTGGGTTGGTAGGTAGTTCAGGTTTCAGCCCAGCACCCCACTTACATTTTGAAATCATATATCGAGGAGATAATACAGATCCGATGAATTTGGCAAACTATATAGATTACAATACTAAAGAATAAATATTTTCAAAATTTTGCATAAGGAGTCAATAATGCTAAAAAATCGTAAGGTTGAACTTTCGACAATTATTGGGAAAAATAGCGTCATTAAAGGAGAGCTAAAAATTAGCGGTGGAATTAGAATCGATGGTACTATAGAAGGGACATTAAATGCTGATGGTTTTGTTGCCATAGGTTTATCCGGCAAGGCAAAAGCTAATATTACAGCTAAAGAATGTCTTGTGACCGGACAACTGGACGGGAATATAAAAGTTTCTGAAGAGCTTGAACTCGACAAGAGTGCTAGAATAAAAGGTGATATTGTTGCTAAGACATTAACTGTTCACTCAGGTGCAATTATTTCAGGTCATTGCCATACCGGAGATAAGAAACCAATTTTAAGTGCGGGTGAAAAAGAAGGAAGTGCAGGAACAGAAAAAGCTAACAACTGGCAAGATAAATGGTAATTAGGTCAGATATTTGTTAAGAAAAATATTAGCTGATAAAGAAATACTTCGTTCTATAAGTATGATAGGACGTCTAGGTTTGAATATAGTTATTAGTCTGTTGGTATTTTTCTTCATATTTTTATACATCGAAAAAACATTTAACACAGGATACGTTATTTTAGCAATAGGTATAGTATTAGGTGTACTATCAGGTATATATTTGAACTATAAACACTTAAAGAAATTCTATGATGAAGATAAAAACCGGCTATGATAATTATGTCAAACGGATAATTTTCATAGTTTGCTTGACAAATATACCAGCCATATTGTTTTTGCCCTCGATGTATAGTCAGGCAATTGGATGGATTACCGGAACTGTAGCAAGTAGTTTGAATTTTTACTGGCTGTCACATAATGTGAATAGCAGTATGAGCAAGGAACCTCACAGTTCTAAATTAAACAGTTTTAAATTGTTTAATTTCCGTTTTGTAGCATTAGCTGTATATTCTGTAATAATTGTTGTATTGCTTAAGCCTGACATACTGGTTTATGGTTTGGCTTTAGTTAGTGTTCAACTAACTGTTTATGGATATTATATTTACGAATTAGTTAATAGGAAGAAAAAGTAAATGGTTATTTTTTATCATCCAAATAACCGATTTATGTTTTATTTTATTGTTAGGACGTAAAAGATTATGTTGTATTAGTAGAGTTATTAATTATAACTAAACATGTTTTATAGACATTTTAACGAGAATATAAGGAAAATGAACCGTTGATGAGCAAGAAGACTTTTTTTAGACTGTTATTGTTTTTTATTGTTATTCAAGCAATTCTATCTTTTGGGATTGATTATAAATTGAATATTGGTTTACATCCAGATACCGGTAAGTTTTCGATTTGGAATAGTGAATATCCAATGACTATTCAAGACAGGATCATGGAAGAGTTTCAACCTGATGAGTATTTTAAAGCCAAAGGAGTTACGCCTACAATTTACGGTAGTGAAAGATTACATGGTTTTTTTGCAACTTTTTTTGGTGAAAAGACTCTCTATGCTTTTGAATTAATAAGGATGCTAATCATTGTTAATATTGTTCTTCTTATTATTGTGTATCTGGTCAGGAAATCCATTGCCCTTATCCCTACTAAAAAGCAGATAGTGTTTGAAATGATGTATAGTTTTTTCGAAGATCTGACTAGAGAGACTTTAGGTAAAGATAAAACTCATTTTACCTCATACGTTTTGACCATATTTATTTTTATATGGAGCTGTAACTTAATTGGCTTGATACCTATACCCGGTTTCATGGAGCCTACCAGAAATATAAACGTTCCTTTTGGTATGGGGATATTAGTAGTTGGAGTTGTACATTTTATGTCGTTAAAGCATAAGGGGTTAACTAAATATTTAAAAGGTTATGCAGAACCTTTTTTGCCTATGGCACCTATTAATGTAGTTGGGGAACTCTCCAAGGGTATATCGATATCGTTTCGTCTATTCGGTAATGTGCTTGGAGGAGCTATTATATTGTTAGTGATTTCATCTTTAGTTCGTTTTATTATCTTGCCTGTAGGATTAAACATGTTTTTTGGACTATTTATTGGCACACTACAGGCGTTTGTATTCACAATGTTAGCAATGAGTTACATTGCTGTAGAAATATTTGATTAAGAGAAAAAAATGATTGATAGTATTGAATTAGTACAAATAGCTGCATACTTGGGAGCGGCGATTAGTGTTTCATTTGCATCATTAAGTGCTGGATACGGAGAAGGATATACCGCCGGATTAGCTAACTTTGCTTTAATGAGACAGCCAAAAACTTCTGATCAACTATCCAGAACTATGTTGGTCAGTCAAGCTGTCACGGAAACAGGTGCAATATTTTCATTAGTAATATCCTTATTACTCCTTTTTGGTGGATTAGATGTCGAAGGCGGAATAGTTAAAGCTGCTGCATTATTAGCTGGAGGAATAGCAATGGGATTGGGCAGTGTCGGTCCTGGATTTGGGTCCGGATATGCTGGCGGTTACGCTTGCTCAGCTCTTTCCAGAATGCCCACTAAGGGTAACGAGATAATGGGAAATATGCTTATCGGTCAAGCATTATCACAAGCTAGCTCTATATTTGCATTAGTTGTTGCTTTATTATTATTGTATGCTATTCCCGAATTTTCACACCTTACTTTAAATCAACAAATTATGAGATCGGTATCTTACTTGGGAGCCGGTTTGTGTATTGGTTTTGGTACTTTTGGACCGGGGACAGCAATTGGTTTTGTTGCAGGAAAAGCAAGCGATATGATAGGACGTTATCCTCGTGAAAGAACGACTATTATGCGAACTATGTTTGTCGGTGCTGCAGTAACAGAATCTACTGCAATATATTCATTAGTTATAGCTTTCTTATTAATGTATGCTCTTTAAAAGAGTTTACGATATCAAAATATTTAGATTTAATATATGGGTAATAAGTTAGATTGTCGTTAACTATTAAAATAAAAGAACAAAAAAATCGGAGGTATAATGGATTTTTCACTTATTGTTAGATCGGCTGCTTTTTTGGGTGCCGGTATATGCATGGGAATAGGGGCTTTGGGTCCTGGTATTGGTCAAGGTTTTGTTGCCGGTAAGGCTTGTGAAGGTATAGCTCGCTCTCCAGAAAACTCAGCTTTGTTAACCAGAACGATGCTTTTAGGACAGGCTGTAGCAGAATCAACAGGTATATATTCTTTAGTTATAGCATTGTTGTTAATATTTACCACTGGATAAAGAATAAATCGACATAGTATTTTTGATTATCCGGAACCAGAAATAACAAAAAAATAAACGGAGAGCGTAGTTATGATTAGTGTAGATTATACTTTAATCATTGTAATATTGAACTTTATTTTTCTGCTTATAATATTAAATCATCTTCTTTATAAGCCGATAAAAAAGTTTCTAACTGAACGTCAGACAGCAATATCGTCGGATTTAAGTACAGCAGATAACCTGAAAAAAGAAGCAGATACATTATTAAAGAAACAAGAAGAAGATTACAAAAAGACTTCTTTACAAATTAGAAAGATGAAAGAGAAAGCTACTAAAGAATCTGAAGCTTTAAGTGATAAGATAATAAAGGAAGCTAGAGAACGTGAAAAAGCTGTCCTCATTGATACTGAAAATCAACTAGTGCAAGAAAAGACTAAAGCTATCAAGGAAGTAGAAGGGAGATTGAGCGAGATTGTATCAATTCTGACGTCAAAAGTTATTGGTAAGAACTTAGATCAAAAAATTGATGCCGAACTAATCGAAAAATTATTGCAAGAATAATTGAAAATCTCTTTCTTTTGAAAGACAAATGAAAAGTAGCCTTACAATTGATCATATATTAAGTGAGAAGTTTATCAGAGTTAGCTACCATGTTTTGAGGACTATTATATTATGAATTTGCGAATATTAGCCGGGAGATATGCTAAAGCATTCATGGAAAATGCTGATAGTAAGCATTATAGTAAATTGCTGGAAGAGCAAAAGAAGATTAAGAAACTTTTTGCTGAGAACTCCGAATTGTTAAAGTACTTAAGTTCCGATATTACCAAAAATGAGGCCAAAGAAGAGGTATTTAATCAAATAGCTAAAAACACAGATAACCCTAATTTATGGAATGGTCTGTTTACTATTATCACACAAAAGAAACGAGAAAGATATATTTTGTACATACTTTTTGAAATAGAAAAGATATTATTCATTAAACTGGATAAGCTCAATATGACTTTATACTTAGCCCGAGACCATAAACAAAAAACTATTGATATAATTACCAAACATTTTGAAAAAGAATTGTCAAAAAAAATTATTGTCGATATAGTGATTCAGCCGGAACTAATTGGAGGTTTCATAGCTGTTGTAGGAGGGACTCTAATTGACGGTTCGATAAAAAATAAGCTGGAAAATTTTAAAATTTCGTAACATACACCAATTTTTAGAAAATATAAAAAATAAATGAGGTCTTTATGAAGATACACCCGGATGAGATTAGTTCGATCCTAAAACAAAAGATTGATAACTTTAAGTTTGACATCGATATTGATGAAACCGGAAAAGTAATAGAAGTGGGAGACAGTATAGCCTTAATTTATGGCTTGGATAAAGTCATGGCTGGAGAAATGCTCTTATTTCCCAATAATGTTTACGGTATGGCTCTCAACTTAGCAGAAGAATATGTCGGATGCATCCTCTTCGAAAAATCGAGAATGATAAAAGAAGGTGATATAGTTAAACGTACAAATACTATCCTTAGCATTCCTGTTGGAGAGGCCTTATTAGGAAGAGTTATTAATCCCTTAGGCCAACCTCTGGATGGCAAAGGAGAAATGGATACAGAAGATCGTAGTGATATTGAAAGAAAAGCTTTAGGTGTTGTAGCCCGGCAACCGGTTAAAGAGCCGTTACAAACAGGTTTAAAAGCTATTGATTCCATGATACCAATCGGCAGAGGACAAAGGGAGCTAATCATTGGTGATCGTCAAACAGGAAAGACCGCTATAGCCATAGACACGATACTCAATCAAAAGGATACTGATGTTATTTGTGTTTATGTTGCAATCGGTCAGAAGAAGTCATCAGTAGCCAGTTTAGTTAAAGTATTGCAAGATAATGGAGCAATGGAATATACAATAGTTGTCTCAGCAACAGCTTCTGAAACACCAGCTCTTCAATATTTAGCACCCTATGCAGGATGTGCAGCAGGTGAATATTTTCGCGATAAGGGTAAACATGCTCTTGTTATTTATGATGATCTATCAAAACATGCAGTCTCTTATAGGGAACTATCATTGCTATTAAGAAGGCCTCCGGGCAGGGAAGCATATCCGGGTGATGTATTTTATTTACATTCGAGATTACTTGAAAGAGCCTCTAAATTAAGTGATGAATTAGGTGGAGGTTCTCTCACTGCTTTACCTATTATTGAAACAAAAGCTGAAGATATTTCTGCATATATACCAACCAATGTGATATCAATTACTGATGGACAGATTTATTTAAGCAGCAGATTATTCTATTCAGGAATAAGGCCAGCAATTAATCCGGGACTATCTGTTTCCCGTGTTGGGGGTAGCGCTCAAATTAAAGCTATGAAAAATGTTGTTGGGCAGCTTCGTCTTGATCTGGCTCAATATAATGAATTAGAAGCCTTTGCTAAGTTTGGTTCCGATCTTGATAAGGCTACACAAGCTCAGTTACAAAGAGGGCAGAGGTTAATAGAGATTTTAAAACAGAATCAGTACCAACCTTTAACCGTCCCTAAGCAGATTTTTATAATATTTATGGCAAACAACGGTTATCTGGATGACTTAGATATAAAGAAAGTTAAGGATGCTGAGATTGAACTATTTCAAACTATTGATTCCGAATATACTCAACTGATAGAAAAAATGCTTCAAGAAGGTTTGACTGAGGATATTAAGGAACAGATGCATGAAGTTTGTAAAAAAGTCAAAAGCAAATTATAATAACAATAATTGAAACACGATAAATAACAAGGACAATTATGGCTAATATTAGAGACATAAAAAACCGCATAGTGTCGGTCAAAAATACTAAACAGATAACTAATGCTATGAAGATGGTAGCTGCCTCTAAACTTAGAAAAGCTCAAGAAAAAATTATTAATGCTCGTCCTTATGCCGATTATTTAGACATGATGATTAGAACAGTAAAATATAAAAATCCTGCTACAGATAACCCCTTTCTTTGTTGTGATGTATCAGAGGAAAACGATGCTGTTTCGGACGTTCAACAAACCAGAAGAGTGTTAATTGTTATCACTGCAGATAGAGGTCTATGTGGTTCTTTTAACTCTAATATCATAAGATCAGCTAATACCTATTTAAAAAACCATAAACATGTAGATGTAGTATGTATTGGTAAGAAAGGATTTGATCAATTAAAAAAGCATACTGATAATATAATTGACAAATATCTTGATTTTTTCAACGAAATGGATTTTAAATTTTCACGGTCGATTAGCAATAAAATGATCGATCTTTTTATTAACAAAGGTTACCAAAGAATTGATGTAATTTATAACGAGTTCAAGTCGGCTATTCAGCAAAATATAATTGAACGTCAGCTACTACCAATAATACCGATCGAATCCGATGTAGTTTCAGAGACAGATTATATATATGAACCTGATGAAGATACAATAATTAATGAATTAGGTGAAAAATATGTAGATGTAGAGATTTGGAGAATGTTGTTAGAATCCAGTGCTGCAGAACAAGGAGCTAGAATGACAGCTATGGATAATGCCACGGAAAATGCTATTGAAATGATTGATGAATTAACATTAATGCATAATAGAGCTAGACAATCAGCTATAACTACTGAAATAATCGAGATTGCTTCCGGTGCGGAAGCAATAAGTGATTAAAATTAAACTAACAATTTTCAAGCTAGCTATTGTAGTAAATTATCAACTATAAACAATTTTATGAGGAAAAGATGATTGAAGGTAAAGTAATTCAAATTATTGGTCCGGTTGTAGATGTGGAGTTTCCACAAAATAAATTGCCGGCTATTTATGATGCACTAGTAATTGAGAGGCAAGATCAAAACGATTTAGTTTTAGAAGTTCAACTCCATTTAGGAGAATCAAAAGTCAGAGCAATTGCCATGGATTCTACAGATGGTTTGGTAAGAGGAACTACCGTATTAGATACAGGAAAACCTATCAGTGTTCCTGTTGGTGAGAGTGTATTGGGAAGGATGATAAACGTTACGGGTGATCCAATTGACGAACAAGGGCAAATTAATACAGAAGAACGTTATTCCATACATCGTCAAGCTCCTGCATTCACTGATCTGACAACGGAAGAAGAAATTTTGGAAACAGGTATTAAAGTTATAGATCTGATCGAACCTTATTTAAAAGGTGGTAAAACAGGACTATTTGGTGGTGCAGGGGTAGGTAAAACTGTTCTTATTCAAGAGCTGATTAGAAACGTAGCTACAGAACACGGAGGTTATTCGGTCTTTTCTGGAGTAGGTGAACGAACCAGAGAAGGCAATGATCTGTGGTTAGAGATGAAGGAATCAGGTGTGATTAAAAACACAGCTTTAGTTTTCGGTCAAATGAATGAACCACCAGGTGCTCGCTTAAGAGTGGGTTTAGCTGGTCTCTCAATTGCTGAGTACTTCCGAGATGTATCTCGAAAAGATGTTTTGCTCTTTATTGATAATATATTTCGCTTTACACAAGCTGGTTCAGAAGTATCCGCTCTATTAGGACGTATGCCGTCAGCTGTTGGGTATCAACCTACTTTAGCTACCGAAATGGGCGATTTGCAAGAAAGGATTACTTCAACTAAAAATGGTTCAATAACTTCAGTTCAGGCTATCTACGTTCCGGCTGATGACTTTACCGATCCCGCTCCGGCTACAACATTCAGCCATCTGGATGCTTCTACTTTTCTATCAAGAAGGATTGTGGAGTTGGGTATATATCCTGCAGTTGATCCTTTACAATCAACGAGCCGAATATTAGATCCAAAAATTGTTGGTGAAGATCATTATAACACAGCCAGAGAAACCCAAAGAGTAATCCAAAAATATAAAGACCTTCAAGATATTATTTCTATTTTAGGTATGGATGAACTATCTGATGAAGACAAGTTAGTGGTAAGTCGTGCTCGAAAGATGGAACGTTTCTTTTCTCAACCTTTCTTCGTTGCAGAAGAATTTACTAATGTTCCAGGACAGTATGTTTCTTTGAAAGACACTATAACCGGATTCAAAGCTATTCTTGAAGGTCAATGTGATGATTGGCCTGAACAATCATTTTTATATGTCGGTACCATTGAACAAGCAGAAGAAAAATCAAAGAAATTAATCAAATAAGTTGCTGGGGAGAATATTTTGCCAGAGAATAATAATAATGCGAAAAAGTCTAAATTAAGGATAAAGATTATACAACCCACAAGAATAGTTATCAACGAAGAATGTGAACATGTAATAGTTCCCGGATTTGCTGGCGATTTTGGTGTTTATCCGGATCACACTCCCTTGATCACTGCTATAAGGCCAGGTGTACTTACTGTGTTTAAACTTGGTGAAAACATTGTATTTGCAATTCATGATGGTTTTGTCACCGTCGAGAAAGATGTCATTCGCATTGTTTGTGAGGTAATAGAAACCACCCATGAAGTCGATAAAGGTCGCGCTGAAAGAGCAAAAAAGAGAGCTAAAGAAAGACTGGCTACACAAAGTGAAGATATTGATTATAGAAGAGCTGAAGCCGCACTATCGCGATCCCTCGCGCGTATAAATAGTATTACCGGACATTAGAAATATTTAATACTGATTAACCTCAAAATCTTTGCTGGTCATAGTTTTGTTACTAAGTAAGTGATAATATAAGTGAATTAAGTAATGAAACTTTGCGGATGATACTAATGCTCAGAAGCCAGTTGCATTAACTAGCATATATCGTGACTGATAAATAATTATAGCGTACTTTTTATGTTTTAGGATGTGTTATTTACTTTTTGAGAAGAGCTAATTAATTTTTTATCTAATGCTTACCTTCTATGTTACAGTATCTTATTAACGATTGTTTTTTACTTAGGTAAGTTTGGTGATTATACTTGTTTTTTTTACACTACTAGTCTTTATTATATACAACTTCGTATTATCCGTAAATCTTAGCAGAAAAAATAATAAACTGCTAGTCCATCTTTATTTTGACACATAACTTACTCATATTTATCGGGGGAAAGTGGATAATTAATTATATACAGCAGTATTTGAGGTGTCCTGAAATAAGTGGACTAAAAGGAGCACTATTTAACGACTTGACAATTTTATCCATATCATAAACGGTAAGACAAAACTATTGGGAGGATAGATGAAAAAGATCATGTCTGTTATCACCATAGCTACCAATCTAATATTAATAATAGTGTCTTGTAGCGATGGTACCGGTCCTAAAGATGTAAACGGTTCAACAACGGCTTTTGAGTGGTGTTTTGTACCTGCCGGACCTTATACTTATGGATTCCCTGAAAATGATAAAAACTATAAAGGCTTAAGAACTATTGATTATGATTATGAAATAATGAAATATGAAGTCACAAATAAACAATATTTAACTTATTTGAGACAAGCTTATGATTCCGGTGATATAAATGTAGATTCTGAATATGGGATATTTAGTAATCAGATTGTCGTTGAGGGTTATTATATAGGTGATGAATATAACGATGAAGGTAATTATGTGCTCTATAGTTTGAATCGAGAAATAGGGGAAAACAACATTTCCAGAATATGGTACATCGATGGTGATTTTTTTCTAGATGTACCTTCAGGCTTTAGTGAAGGAGAGTATTTGAATCATCCGATTACCGATATGACATGGTTCGGAGCATGGCATTTTGCTGATTTTTATGGCTGGAGGTTACCTAATAGTAGAGAATGGGAAAAAGCAGCCAGAGGTATGACTGGTTATACATATCCATGGGGCAATAAAATAGATGGTAGGATGGCTAACTATAAAGATAGTGGTGATCCGTTTGACAACGGAACAACTCCAGTAGGGTATTACAATGGAATTAACACAGTTGATATTAATGCAGAGACAGTAAACACAATTAATAGTGTATCTCCTTATGGATTATACGATATGTCAGGTAATGCCAGTAATTGGATTCATGATTGGTGGTATGATGCCCACGTTAGGATGTCTCGCGTTGTAAGAGGAGGTACGTGGGAGAATAATTATCCCACGGGATCATACCCTCCCTATTTTAGTACTCTCCAAGCTTGGGCGCCTAGTTTTTCCTGGACGGGAAGCGGAATACGTTGTGTCAGATCCGTTGAACCCTCAAGACGATAGTTATTTTGTTTGGAGTTTGATATAAATCGGTTCAAACAAATACTTGTTTTACAATAATAATAAATTTCTGATATCAGCTGAATCTTTAGGAAATAGCTCAACGTTAACTTGTAAGGGATCTAATTGTTTTTTTAATCTTGATAGAACAGGAAATTCTGTGTAAAAATGTCCGGAATCTATTAGTGGAATAGAACTATTTAGTAAGGTATGGTATTTTAAATCACCTGTAATATAAACATCAGCCTTTTCTTGTGCATAATTGATAAGATCACTGCCATTACCACCACATACTGCTACTTTTTTAACTAACTCATCTTGAGGTTTTCCAGCCAACCATAATTTAACAAAGGGAGTTCCCAATGTTTTTTTTACAAATAACGCTAACTCCTTTAGGGTTAATGGTTGAGGTAATTCACCGACTAAACCTAATCCATAGTGAAGGCAAGGTTGGTTTAGTTCGCAAACAGTATATGCTGGAGTTTCATAGGGATGTGATTCAATCATGGCTGCTAAAACTCTGTCCAGATGAACAGAGTCCGTAAAAAACTCAATTTTTAGTTCTTGAACTTCTTCGATTAATCCTCTTTTCCCGACAGTTGGATGGCTGCCTGTATTAGGTTTAAATTGTCCGTCGACGTGATATTTGTTAAGACAATGACTGTAATTGCCTATAATTCCACCTCCGGCAGAAAAAACTGCTTCTTTGACAGCATCTTCAGCGTGGGGGGGAGTGTATATAGCGACATGATAGTTAATGATATCCGGTAGTTGTGATAAGAAAACTGTCTTTTCCAAGTTTAAAAGCTCAGCTAATTCTGTATTTACACCATTATTTACGAAGTCTAAATTAGTATGCATACAATAAAGTCCGATTTTATGGCGAATAAGGTTTACCAGTAGTGGGTCATTAATTTTCTTTAAAGGATTAAGAAACAAGGGATGATGGCTAATAATTAAGTCGACACCAGTTTCGATTGCATAATCAACTACCTTTGATGTAACATCTAAGGCAAGAAGAATATTCTCGATTTTATCATCCATTAGACCTGCTAAAAGACCGGAATTATCCCAGGAAGCAGATAGCTTTACAGGTGCAATTTTGTCTAAATAAAGGCATAAATCTTTGACTGTGAACGTAGTATTCATTAATACCTCCCTAAACTTGGAAATAACTGATGCTATATATTATCTTTTAATCGGTATGTTTCAAGTTTAATATATTCTGCTCCATATGAGTGGAGACGACTTTCGTAAAGGGTTACATCTTTAATTTTCCACTTCTTATCCTGGAGATTTAAGCTTAGTATCTGTTCTAATGTGCTACCCTTAACTTTTTTTTTAATTCTACCAAGCGTAAGGTGCATCTTAAATGGTTTTTTATCTGTAGTGAGGGAAAGATCATCTATGAGTTGTCGTAAATTATGGACCGAATGCTCAATACAGTTATCTTGATAATCGCATTTTACCCAAACCAGACGCGCTTTATGAACATTTTCATTAGATATCACTCGGCTCCTTCTGGAAACATCATTTAAATCAGGTGAAGTGTAATGTAAATAAGGGAATATTTCTATTTGAGGGTTGAATACACTGAAAATAGGTTGTTCTTCAAAAATCTTATTAAGCCGGACTTTTATCTGATTCAACTTATTCAGCTCAATACTTCCTAAAAAATGTAAGGTAAAATGTAGATTTTCAGGTTCAATCCAACGAATTCCATAAGGACAAATTTTTCGGCAATCTGTCAAGATGTTTGATAATTCTGCTCTAAAAGCTCGTGGTATGTCAAGAGCTACAAATGATCTTAATGAATTATTTTTAGTCAACGTTTATACCCTAAGTTCAATAATAGTTTTTTCCGGTTTGTTATATCAGAATCAATTTCAATACCCTTTGGAGAATAACCGTCTATCACGCCTAAAACACCTCTTCCTTGTTCTGTTTGAGCTAATATCACTTCTACCGGATTTGCTGTTGCACAAAAGATGCAGGTGACTTCTCGACAATCTTTTATAGCTGGCAAAAAATTTATGGGGAAGTAGTTTTCCATAACTATAAGAAATACATGACCTGCTTTTAATCTTTGAAGATTCTTAACAGCTAATGCAATCATTTCGTTACTTGTTCCATCTTTTCTGATTAATCTAGGACCCGATGCTTCACTGAAAGCTAGACCAAATTTAACATCAGGGATACAGTTAATCATTGCTTCATATAAATCTTCGACTGTTTTTATAAAATGGGATTGACCTAAGATTATATTACAATCCTCCGGCACACAAATTTTTTCAACTAAAATTTCCATGTAAACCTCCATCCATTAGTATTAAATATTCTCATCAGTTTTTCGATTCTTTTAGGTTAAAACTTGATATCGTAAATCTAATTACACGTTTAACGATTTATTATCACTATACAAACAAAGAAAAGGCTTTCGTCTTTTTGACAAGTTTTTTAATTATTCTTCCTTTTAACGGAATTATTTGTGCAAGTTATTAACCGAAATCCAGTCAAAAAAAGCATATTATTTGTCTTAGATTTGATTTCCGGGTGATTTATTGCCAGTCAATCATAACTAGAGAGAGCAGATAACCACAGGTCGACTTAGTATACTTTTTGTGATAGATAAAGAGGACTTTTCACTAACAAAGAAAGTAATTGACAATATGTGGTTTAAAAAACACAAAACAATATATCATATTTAGGAGAGAGAGCATGAAAATATTAAGTATTGTTATCCTTATGATTACGTTACTTTTAGTTAAACTAGTTGCTTCCGAAGACTTATGGTTTGAAAATACGGATACTAAAGCAGGTCTTTGTTTCGGATCAGAAATTGAAGAGTATGGTTTCCAATTTGGCACAATGTCTCACTTTACTGATACAAATCACCGTTTAGGAGGAGAGTTAGTTTGGTGGTTTGTGGACGATAAAAGTTTCGAAAGAAGAACAAAAGCGGAGATTAACTTTAATTATCATTATATTCTAATTGATGAGGGATGGTTAAAGTGTTATCCGTTGATATCCGTAGGATATCATTTCCATTATGAAGAATGGAGAACTCACGAAGGACGGTTTAATCGTAATAATAGCGAAGTAGCTTTTGGTATTGGTGGGGGTGTAGAGTTTGGATTACCTCAAGTAGATCGTTATCAAATGGAACGTCTCAGGATATATGTCGAGCCGCGTTACTTTGTTTCAGGGATTGAACAACTTCAAATGTCTGTAGGTGTATACATTGGTTATCCTTTTTAGCATAGCATTTTAATATAAAGACCTTTACATAAAATTATGTAAAGGTCTTAAATAATGTTATTCTTTTAGTATCTTTGTACTACCCTTGCCAATTTACCCCACGATAATTAAACCAAAATACAAACACACCCGCAATTATTGGAATTATTTTTAAGTGCATATTCGAATAGTCAGTGTCATAACGAATGATGTCATACAATAAATATCCAACTGTTAAAACAAGTATTGTTACCCCAATCTTAAATAAAAACTTAAAAAGAATGTAAAATATAATAAACGAAAGTGCAGAAACGATAATTATATCGAGTCTACCAACCCTATTGTTGTTTTGAGTAGATATACCCATGACACTCAATTGTTTGTAGTAAGTGGTATTATCATTATAGATAAAATTATTACCGGAATCACGATAGTCGTAGATTCCGGCGTTTCTTATACCTGATGTTTCCATGGCTTCTAATTGAGTACCAGATAGCACAACACAAGATGAAGCTAGAATTAGTAGAAACATAATTTTTACACTAATCCGGGACAATAAAGAAAAAATAGACATAACCAACTCCTTAACCATTTCTGTATCAATAATTAAATATAGTATAGAATTAGTCAAGATAATTATTACTTTTCAGATATTTGATTGTCATCATATGAACCGTTTACCTTTAATTCTTTGCAGTAAATGAGAAATAAACGGAGGATGCAACCACTTATAGAACTATACTCTAAGATTAAAGAGATATTAAATATTTGGTCAAAATAATTAAAAATGATATGAAAATTACTTTATCGATTACTTGGGGCATTCTTACACCACCCCAAAGAGTTTGGCTTCCAATTAGGAAGAAGCGAGTCTCATCACTTGTTTAGAGATATATGAATAGAAGTTTTTACTGTCCGATATCAGTTCAAAACAAATCGTAATAATTAGCATTATGGTATCTCAGACTGACAGGATTTTATTTGAGCATTTGAAATTATACGATCATGTTGATTAATGAACTTACTTTTACCACCCAAAGAGAAGAAACAAAGCGGTTGACGTTAGTACATGTTTTTTTTTCATGACACTCAATAAATAATAAATAAAGAATCAAACATTAATATAATAAGAGGAGATGATAATGACGATAAAGACAATTTCTCTTGTTACGGACAACAAAGAGGAGTTTATTAACATTACCTCCATTATTGATCGTCTCATAACTAAAGAAGATGTTAAAGAAGGAACAGTACATGTTTTTGTACCTCATACTACTGCAGGATTAATGATAAATGAATGTGCCGATCCAAATGTTGCCATTGATTTAAAAGAATATTTGGACATATTAGTTCCATCCGACAGGAAATATTTACATAAAGAGGGTAATTCATCGGCGCATATTAAAGCAATAATAACGGGATCATGTCTAAATATCCCTGTACTTAATAGCAAAATGTTACTCGGCACCTGGCAAGGAATATTTTTTTGTGAATTCGATGGACCCAGAAACAGGAGTATTCATATATCCATATGACAAGTTTCATTATTAGTTTAACGGTTACTTTTATATTATTATTGTTATTTTCTCGTTGGAAGTTATGGATAGGTGTTTTAGCTGGTGCTCTAACGTTTGGTGTAATAAACTTAGGGGTAGGTGAATTATTATTCGTTTTTTGGGTAACCATTAAAAATATTAATAATTGGCTGCTTGTCATTGCTGTGGGATTAATTCCTGTTTTAGGTGGCATAATCAGAAACTCTATACACATGAATGCGGTTCTTTCCAATCTCAGGAAAAATAAAAAACAGTATCTCATAATGACACCTGCTCTTTTTGGTTTGATACCTATTCCAGGCGGGGCCTTGCTTTCTTGTCCCTTACTTAAAGGTTTTGACAAGAATATATCAAATGATAATTATGTGGCAATCAATATATGGTTTAGGCATATTTTAGTTATTGTTTATCCTTTAAGTAGCTCTTTGATTATCGCTTCCCAACTTGCCGGTTTAACAATAACAACTGCCATAATACATATGTTACCTTTTTCGGCAATAGTATTTATTGTAGGTTATTTAGTACTTTTACGAAACATTAAAAATGAGAGTTTGACAGGTGACATTAAATATAAAAAGAATAGGAAAAGGGATGTTTTTTATATAGCGTTGGTATTATTATCCGCACCCATTCTACATGTTGTTTTAGTCAGTACTTTATTAAGAAGTCGAGAACAGTTGTCTTTTTTTATATCCATGACAGTAAGTGTTATCTTGGCAACAGTAATAAACAAGATTAGTATAAAGAAACTATTTAAAATAATCTCCAGCAGCAAAGTAGATCAATTTTCGTTATTATTTCTTTTTTTGTTACTTTTCATTAATACGATAATGGCTTATGATAAATTAGATACAATATTTGTCGGTTATTCGCCACCTTTAGTTTTCGTTGGCTTGTTAGCTTTTTTACTGAGTTTTATAAGTGGCAGGATCGAGATAGCTCTTTCAATTGTTTATCCTTTACTTTTTGTAGCTTTTGGTTCGGAAGTAATACCGGGTATTCTATTTTCGTTTATATATTTTTCACTTTTTGCAGGTTATTTGATTTCCCCTTTACACCCGTGTATGGCTTTTAGTTTAGAGTATTTTGAGACAAAATATATTCAAGTTTTCAAGAAGCTATTTCCTTTAATAATGATCCCATTCACAATGATTGCCATTTTGATATGGATTATCTATTAATAGAGAGTAAAGATGTGTATGTCATTAAGTAAAAAAAGCTTGCCTTAGAACACCGATTGTAAATAATGAAAAAAATAGAAAACTGGAGGTTTATAATGCAAGAAAGAGTTCACAACTTTAGTGCCGGACCAGCGGTTTTACCGGTTGAAGTATTGTTGGAAATTCAAAAGGATCTATTGAATTACAAGGGCAAAGGTATGTCTGTCATGGAGATGAGCCATCGCTCAAAAGATTACCAAGCAATTTTTAATGAAACTGTTGAATCTGTTAAAAGAGTGTTTGGTTTAGGAGATAATTTTGAAGTTTTGTTTTTAGGTGGAGGAGCTACGACTCAATTTTTGATGTCTGCACTTAACTTCTGCCCACCTGACAAGGAAGCTAATTTTATTAATACAGGTACCTGGGCAAATAATGCCTATAAAGAAGCAAAAATAATAGGTAAAACAGCTAATTTAGCAGCCAGTTCGGAAGATAGGAATTTTAGTTATATCCCCAAAGAGTTTAAACTTTCGGATAATCCAGCATATCTGCATATAACCTCAAATAATACGATTGCAGGTACTCAGTATCATAAATATCCAGAATTACCTCAAGATATACCTCTATTTTGCGACATGTCTTCAGATATCATGAGTAAGCCTATTGATGTTAATAAGTTTGGTCTAATATATGCCGGTGCTCAAAAAAACATCGGACCTGCTGGAGCAACTTTGGTACTTATCCGGAAAGATATGATAGAACGCTTACAACCGGATTTACCCACTATGATGTCATACCAGACACATATTAAAAAAGGTTCTATGCATAATACACCACCAACTTTTATAATCTATATTATCGGTTTAGTTATGAAATGGTTGGAAAACAAAGGTGGTCTTGCAGCAATCGAAAAGCACAATCAATAAAAGGCATCAAATCTATACGACACGATTGATAACTCTAATAACTACTATCGAGGAACGGTAGCCAAAGAAGATCGTTCTTTAATGAACATCACCTGGCGTTTACCTTCCGAGGATTTAGAAGCAAAATTCATAAAAGAAGCAGCAGCAAACAATTTTAGTGGATTAAAAGGTCATAGAAGTGTTGGAGGCTGTAGGGCATCAACTTATAACGCCTTACCCCTAGAAGCTACTAAAGAGCTTGCAAAGTTTATGATTCAATTTATGAATAATAATCCAGCTTAATAAGTTTTGATTATTCGATAATTTAATTAGAGGCTACCTAATGTTTAATAGGTAGCCTCTAATGTTAATTGTTTGTTTTCAGAGTAGTTGTCGTTCAATAATTAAATCATGTAATATTGTCAGATCATAATCTTCCATAATAAAATATCATGTGAGGGGTTAGTTATGTTTAAGGTTGAGCTTTCGCTAAACGGTGATTTTGTCGATAGTTACGAATGTGAAGCGATAGTAACAGTAAAGGAAATCATTTCTCGACACAGTTTATCAGGATTGGATACTATTATCTTCAAACTGAATAATGAATTCGTCAACAGTAATAAAATTATTGCTGAAGATGCTGTTTTAGATTGCATTGGTTTTAACTCAGAGGAAGGTTTCCGTATTTATCAAGATTCTGCGATATTTATTATGGCTAAAGTATTCCATGAGTTGTTTGATCGTAGGTGGAATCTTATAGTTAAGCATTCGATTGGCGATGGAATATATTGCGAAGCTGAAGGAGAAGAGATATTTTTAGAGCAGCATTTAGATATTTTGAGGAAAGAGTTTGCAAGAAACGTCAGCCGGGAACTATATATAGAAAGAGTAGAGATGACAGTAGATGATGCTACAAATATTTTTCAACAACAAGGCAGAGATGATATAATCAAGAACTTCCAGTTTAATCAAACTGGCTACACAGTAGTCTTCAGGTGTGGTGATTACTATGATTATTATATAAGGCAATTATCTGATAATACTGGAATAATATCCGAGTATGATCTTAATTATATATCTCCGGGCTTTTGCATAAGGTTTCCATTGATATCTACGAGACAGGTTAAGCCTGTGTTTAATTATCCTCGAAAATTGTTTAATATTCATCAAGAAGCTGACAGGTGGCTTAATATATTGGATATACGTAATATTGGTGATCTGAACAAAAAAGTTAAAAGTAATAATATATCAGAAGACATACAGATTGAGGAAGCTTTACATGAGAAAAAACTAGTAGCTTTTACTGACGAGATATCTGCGAGAAAAGACGTGAAAGTTATTTTGGTTGCAGGACCTTCTTCATCAGGTAAAACAACATTTTCTAAACGACTCTCAATACAATTGCAAGTTAATGGTATCAAACCAATTATTCTTGGATTGGATGAATACTTTCATCCCAGAGAGATAACTCCCCGGAAAGAAAATGGTGAATACGATTTTGAAAGTATTCGAGCTATAGACTTAGAGCTATTTAACAACCATCTCAAATCTCTACTTGAAGATAAAACAATCGAGCTTCCAAAGTATGATTTTGTTTCAGGAACCAGGAAAAAAAGTAATCAAAATCTCAAAATGGAAGCAAATAATGTACTATTGATTGAAGGTATACATGCACTAAGTGATGAATTGACAAAAGCTGTTCCGGCTCAAAAAAAAGTTAAAATCTATATTAGTTGCTTAAATCAACTGAATATTGACAGACATAACAGGATAGCGACTACTTATTTTAGAAAAATCAGAAGGTTGGTTAGAGATAATTATTTTCGAGGTTATTCAGCCGAAATGACCTTAAAAAGGTGGTCACATATTAGTGAAGGTGAGCACTTGAATATATTCCCTTTCCAAGAAGAAGCAGATTTAATTTTCAACAGCGGATTAACTTATGAAATCAATGTATTCAAAAAACATGCTTTACCTATGCTTTATAGAATATCAAAATTTTCTAATGTTTTCACTGAAGCACAAAAAATTATATGGCTGATTGAACACGCTCTTGATATTCCTGATGATTTAGTGCCGACAAACTCCATATTAAGAGAGTTTATCGGAGGAGGCATATTTAAATATTGAAAAAACATTTTGACATATTACACTCATGTTTAAGCAGATAAACAGTACTTCGAGAAAAACTTAATATTAAAGGAAACTATATGATACAAGTAGATTTAATAATAATTAATGCTGGAGAATTACTTAGTCTTAAGGGAAGTCATTTACCCAGAATAGGTAAAGAAATGAATGATCTGGGAATCATCATAAATGGTGCTGTAGCCTTATCTTCCGGAGAAATCAAAGCTGTTGGTACGACAGAAGCTATTTTAGATAAGTATGAATCGGATAATGTTATTGATGTTGAAGGTAAAATTGTAATGCCTGGATTTGTTGATCCTCATACTCACCCTGTATTTTATCATACAAGAGAGAATGAGTTCGAGATGCGAATATTAGGTAAATCATATGTCGAAATATCACAATCCGGAGGAGGTATTCGTTCCAGTATAGCCGCGGTAAGAAAAGCATCAGAAGATCAATTATTTCAGTTGGCAAAAAAACGCATATTGAAGATGATAACACAAGGAACCACTACATTGGAAGCAAAAAGCGGTTATGGTTTGTCGACTGAAAGTGAACTTAAAATGTTAAGAGTAATTAAGAGGCTTGACGAGGAATTGCCGATTGACATTATACCGACCTTTATGGGAGCTCACGAATTTCCTAATGAATATATTAACAATAAAGACGAGTATGTGCGAATCTTAAAAGAAGAAATGATGCCACAAGTCATACATGATCATTTAGCGGAATTTTGTGATATATTCACTGAGGATCATGTTTATGGCATCGAATTATCGAGAGATATCCTAAATCGTGCTAAAGATCTTGGTTTTAAAATAAGAATGCACGTTGACGAAATAAAACCTTTAGGAGGTGCAGAATTAGCTGCTGAGATGGGAGCAGTATCAGCAGAACATTTGGGAGCTGCATCAGATAAAGGTATTCAGGCATTGAAAGATAAGAATGTAGTTGCTGTTTTATTACCGGGAACAATCTTCAGCCTTGGAATGAAAAACTATGCCCGTGCTAGAGATATGATTGATCGAGGTGTAACGGTAGCTTTAGCTACGGATTACAACCCCGGGAGTTGTAACTGTGATAGCATGCAGTTCATAATAACTTTAGCGACATTACAAATGAAAATGACAGTTGCTGAAGCTATAACTGCATCTACAGTAAACGCAGCTTACTCACTTCAACGGTATAATACCGGTAGTATCGAACCAGGTAAACAAGGTGATATACTAATTATGGACATGCCGTCGTATCGCTATTTACCATATCATTTTGGCTCTAATAATGTAGATACAGTTATTAAAAACGGTAAAATAATTTACCAATCTGCGCCTAATATTTCTTACTAGTATATTCCTGCTTTAGCTATAATGAAAAACACTGAAGATATCTTTCCAGAATATATTGATATTAGCTTGTGAGCCTATAACGGGATGGTCAAGTCCGAGATAAGATATTATGCTTAATTGTTGATTATTATTATTTTAGAACTATTGACATCTGTATTGTGGTATAACAACTACACATACTAATATTATTGTTATGATTAGTCTAAATCATTATTTAAAAGACTAAAAATATGTGTTAGTATGGCAAAAACATTTATCAAAATTTATGAATATCAAGTCGATTGTTTTTCTCTTGACAGTAGCCTGTGATATAGAACCTGTACGATAATTAAAATAAGAAGGTAGTTTAAATGGAACAAAACATAGTCAATTATTTTTTGTCTCTGGTTCAGGTTGATAGTGAATCAAAGAATGAGTTAGAAATTGCATTAAAAATAAGCCGGGATCTTGAAGATTTAGGTGCGAAAGTAACCTTTGATGATACAACCTCATTTACCGGGAGCAATACCGGTAATTTATATGCTTTTATTGAAGGTGATGAAAGCCTTGAGCCAGTTTTACTTTCAGCACATTTAGATACAGTTGTTCCGGGGAAAAATGTTACGCCTGTAATCAAGGATGGTATAATCTTTAGTGATGGATCGACGATATTAGGTTCTGATGATAAGTCGGGAGTTGCTCAGATAATATTCGGAGTCAAAGAACTTTTACTCAGCGGTAAACCTCATCCTCCGATTGAGATACTTTTTACTGTTTGTGAAGAGATCGGGTTACTTGGTGTTCAAAATGCTGATTTATCGTTGTTTAGGTCTAAGCAATGTATGGTATTGGATACACATGATATTGGTACAATCTTGATAGGTGCACCGTCACAGAATAATTTGTTTATAAATGTTAGGGGTAAAAAAGCTCATGCAGGTACCGACCCGGATAAAGGAATCAATGCGATCTTAGTTGCTTCTGATGCGATAACTAAAATACCTTTAGGGCGAATAGATGAGGAAACTACCTCGAATATTGGAACAATTAATGGAGGAGAAGCGACCAATATTATTCCGGATAATATTTATTTAAAGGGAGAAATTCGTTCTCATTCGGATAAGCAATTAGATGTGATAACCGATAAAGTTACTCAAGTTTTTAGAGATACTGCAGCAAATTATAAAGTGGGAGATACTAGTGCCACAGTTGATATTAAAGTTGAAAAAAATTATTCATCGTTTTATATTGATGAATCCGATTTTTTACTAAATGTTGCCAAGAAGGCTTCTCAAGCTTTAGGGATGAATCCTTTAACCTACAAAGGTGGTGGTGGTAGTGATGCAAATATATTTAATAAAAAAGGAATAGGTTCGATCGTTTTAGGCACAGGTATGAATGATGTTCATACGACTGATGAAAATATTAAGGTAAGTGATCTTGAGCAAGGTGCACAATGGATAAAATTAATATTGATTATGTTAGGTGAGCATAAGTAAATATTTTTATAAAGATTTCAAGGATGAGACAATGTTAAATATCGCTCTTATTGGTTATGGCCAGATGGGGAAAATAATTGATAAATTAGCCCCTGAGTATGATTGCCGTGTTGTACGAATAATTGATCCCAGTTATGAAGAGTATAACCATGAGATTAATCGTGAAACTCTATTTAATGCAGATGTGTGTATAGATTTTTCATTACCTGATCATGTTATAGGCAATGTTGAGAGTATTTGTAAAACAGGTAAAAAAGTTGTATTAGGAACAACAGGGTGGTTTGCGTCGTTGAGTAGTGTAGAAAGTATTGTGAGAATGAATAATACGGGATTAATCTATGCCTCAAACTTTTCAATTGGCATGAACATATTTTTTTATTTTGCAGAACAAATAGCCGGTATGGTTGCCGATTCAGGAATATATGATGCTTATGGTTATGAGAAACATCACAATAAGAAAGTTGACAGTCCATCGGGGACTGCAAAAGATTTGGCAGAGATTTTAGTTCGCTCTTTCCCTAAAAAAAAGAAAACAGTTTACGATAAATTAGACAGAAAAATTGAAGAGAGTGAACTTCATTTTGCCAGTATCCGGGCTGGTAGTATTCCCGGCACTCACACTTTCGGTTTTGATTCACCATTTGATAATATCGAATGCACTCATACAGCAAGAAATCGAGACGGGTTTGCTATAGGAGCCTTAAAAGCTGCTCATTGGATAACAAACAAAGAAGGGACTTATAACTATAGCGATGTATTTGTAGAAGTAATAAAGAGTTAAATAGATAAAATCCGGGTATCTGTGATAGAATTTTTATCAGGGATAATATATTAACGGAGGAAATATGAATTGTGGAGCGAAGGAAGAGCCAATACTCTTAGAATTTTTTAAAATTGAAGCACAAGGTAATAGTTTTGTTTATTTTGATCTGCGCAATCAGAGATCAACGGATATAGATTATACACATTTAGCCCAGATAGTTTCAGATGTAAATTACGGTATAGGTTCCGATGGGATTGTTTTAATTTTTAATGATAAGGAAGCTGATGTATATATAAGAATATTTAATCCGGATGGTAGTGAATCAGATCTTTGTGGTTCAGCGATAACTTCCATAAGTGCCTTATTAGCAAAGAAACAGAACTATGAGAAGAACATTTTCTCGATAAAAACTAAGGCAGGTTTTGCTAAAGGGAAATTGGTTTTCAAAAACGACAAATGCTTCGTCATTACAGAGGTAGGTAATATTATATTACCAAATCATAAGATTGATAATCCTCAGATAGGGGAGATTATTAATGAAAGTAATTGGTATGGTATTCCAGTACATATTGGCAATCCACATTATGTTATGTTCGAATGTGATCAACAGAATAAGCGAGATTTATTTTGTTTAAGTGTGATAGAGATTGTTGGCCCGGTTATTGGTAAAAGTAACCATTTCCCCGATGGTGTTAATGTAGAGCTAGTAAAGATATTGTCACGTAATAAAGTACAAGCTAGAGTTTGGGAACGTGGTGTTGGTGAAACTCTTGCTTGTGGCAGCGGGGCTTTGGCTATTGTATTAGCCGGTATGAAATATGGCTATCTTGATGGAAATGTAGAAGTTGCATTTCCGGGAGGTTCGAAACTAATAGATATTAATCTTGAAAATAATAGATATACTCTTTCGAGTAATGTTAGCTTTATATGTTATGGTAAATATCATTATAATAAAGGTAGCAACTAATGTTAAGATTGCTGATTTTATCGATAGTAATCTTATTGTTAAGTATGCCTCTTTTAAGAGCACAATTTCCTTGGGTGGCAGATGACAAGCAAATGCATTTCTTGGGGAGTGCTTATCTATTATACTGGAATTATCATCTAAATAATCAATCATTTAATTATTCTCATCAGCAAAACATTATTATGTCTGTCAGCTTAACCTCTTTGATCGGTATAGGTAAGGAGTTTTCCGATAAATATTTGAAAAAAACAAGATTCTGTTGGTATGACATGGCCTATAATATTGCAGGTATCACTCTGGGAGTAATAATAATCCAAGCGCAAAAATAGGTACAATTATGGAAAATATAGGTAATATACTTAGAAAGAAAAGACTTGAACAAGAAATAAGTTTAGAAAAAATTTCTGAGAAGACTAAAATAAAGATAAAAGTTCTCGAAGCACTAGAGAAAGGTGAATCTTCAGATCTATTTAATGAAGGTTATGAAAGAATCATGCTCATATCTTTTGCTCGAGCTATAGGATTTTGTGAAGAAGAAATAAATAAATTGTTCAATATTAAGAAAGATTCGGTAAGGATACCCAATGATAATTATTCAAAGGAGTTATTTCCTAGTCGTGTAATGTTTAATAAGAATATATTACTTTGTGTATTGCTAATAATAACAACTGTTGTTATCGTTATCACTGTATACAATCTATATAAAAACCAGCAAATAGATTTTCCTTTCAGAAACTTGGGTGATAGCAAATCTACAACACCTGGAATTGAAAGAGAATCATTATTGCCAGATAATGACGATTACGAAAGAGAAGTGTTACCGTTACCCAATAACCGGTCACATGATTCTTCTTCAAAAAGTACTACTGATAATCAAGATAATATGTTATCAATCATTACAATAGAATCGATATCTCACGAAGAAAAACAATTTGATAAACCCAATTACCTAAAGACTTTGTTATCGATAAACACAGATCATCTTTTCCCGATTAATAACGAAGACTCATATATTAGAATGTTCGTTATTAATGATTAATCGTTGATATCGGAAAAACTTAAGAGTGTGTGTATAAGGTGTAATAATATACTTGGAGTACTTTTAGTAGAATAATATGCATAATCAAAACAATATTGACCACCTGTTAACTGCGGTTAACAAACCCTCAAGATATATTGACCATGAACTTAATAGTTTTCATAAAAAGCCGCAGACAAATATGATTAATTTTTGCCTAGCCTTTCCTGATATTTATGAAATCGGTTTTTCACATCTGGGGCTGAAACTTCTATATCATATTCTTAACAAGGAAACTGACGCTACATGTGATAGAGTTTATGCTCCTGATAAAGATTTAGCCGACTTATTGGCAAAACACAAAATTCCCTTGTTCTCTTTGGAAAATAAGGTTTCCCTCAAAGAATTTGATATCATCGGATTCACTTTACAATCCGAATTGACATATACAAATATTCTTTATATGCTGGATAATGCAGAAATTCCTCTATTCAGTAAAGATCGAACAGATCAATATCCCATTATTATTGCCGGTGGTCCGGGTAGTGTAAACCCTTTACCTATTGCAGATTTTTTTGATGCCATATTTATAGGTGAAGGTGAAGAAGCAATAGTAGAGATAAAAAATATAGTTAAACAATGCAAGGATAGTAATCTTAATAAAATTGATGTCTTGAAGAAACTTAGTAGTATTAAGGGATTATATGTTCCCTTTATAATGGATAAAAATGATGTCTGTTTAGTTAAAGATCAAAAAGTTAATGCGCATAATACATATCATACAGTAGTCTCCCGAAAGTATGATAAGTTTTCAGAAGGTATAAGATACAATAATCAACTAATCTCTTGGCAACAAACTACACACGATAGATATATCTATGAAATAATGAGAGGATGTAGTCGTGGATGTAGGTTCTGTCTGGCTGGGTACTTATATAGACCTGTGAGAGAAAGAGAGCCATCAACTATACTCCGGCAATTAACCGAAGAAGTTGTTAAATACGGATGGGAAGAAACTGCATTGCTTTCTCTATCTTCAGCTGACTATACATGTATTAAACCACTAATTAAAGAGATTGTTAGCCAATTGAAAAATTATAAGACAGATATCTCTTTACCTTCTATGAGAGTTGACAGTCTTGATGATGATATTATAAAACTTCTTAATAATTCAGGTCAAACAAGCATTACGATTGCTCCTGAAGCAGGGTCACAAAGATTAAGAGATATAATTAATAAAGACATAACTGAAGATCAAATATTATACTTAGTTGATATTGCCTTAAAGAATAGATGGAAGAATATCAAACTTTATTTTATGATTGGTCTGCCTTTTGAAAGAGATGAGGATATTGAAGAAATTGTTTTATTAGTAAAAAAAATAGCTCTTAAAAGTAGAAAACGCATTAAGTTAAGTATTACTCTTTCTCCGTTTATACCTAAGCCACATACACCTTTTCAGTGGGCTAATATGTTGTCTACACATGAGTTACAAGAACGTATAAATTATATCAAAAACCAGCTGGCTAAGTTTAAATTTATCAAGATAAAATATCATTCTTTGGGAGGTTCTCTCTTAGAGTGCGTCTTAACTAGAGGTGATCGTAAAATCAGTAAATTGATTTTTGGCGCATATCAAAATGGAGCTGTTTTTGACGGATGGGATGAGTTTTTTAACCTGCAATATTGGCAAGCAGCAGCTATTGATAATCATATTGACTTGCAAGAATATACGCAAGAAATTGATATTGATGATGCTTTGCCTTGGGAACTTGTTTCACTTGGAGTAAGTAAGGACTTTCTTATGGAAGAGTATCTTAAGGCAAAAAAAGAAATTCTATCCAAAGATTGTCGTATTATGTGTCATAATTGTGGTTTGTGTAGTTCCTACAATCTTAGCCATACCTATGCTGTTACTGAAAATATTCATGATCAGGAGTCTATGTCACAATTATCGGATAGTTCAGGTATTACGGTCTCCAAAGAATTGCCAGCGAATGACAGTAGCCTGTTTACCGAACAAATACCCAGCACTTATAAATATCGGATTTATTATTCAAAAAAAGGGCTATTAAAGTTTGTAACTCATCTTGATATGTTACGAATGATGCATCGTATTCTAAGAAGAACAGGATTACCGTTAAAATATACTGAAGGATTCAATAGACATCCAAAAATAGACTTTTGCCCTCCATTGAGTGTAGGAGTAGAAGGTTTAAACGAAATAATGGATATTATGCTGGAATATCCTAATGAAGTTAAAGAAATAATGGCTGCATTAGAAGAAATAAAAATCAATGACCTAGAGTGGAATGATGTAATTGAATGTGATTTTGAGTTTGTTCCGCCTATAAAAAATTTCCATTATGAATCTGTCCTAATTATTGCGCCTATTGAGTATAAAGGTGTTTTTGTAGAGCAAGTAAAAGCCTATGAAAACAGTAATTCATGGGAAGCTACAAAAACTAAGAAAGGTATTGATAAGTTAGTTGATCTTAAACCAATAATTGTTAAAATGAATCTATTAGAAGATTATGAGAAAAAAGAAAACACAATAGCCCTACGAGTTGTTAAACAGATTGTTGGCGCCAGTGTATTTGATATATTGAACAGTGTTTTTGACATTGACAGAAGCCTAACCGGTAGGTTGTTGATTATGAGGGAGAATTTATTAATTGATGTTTAAGCCTTCAATAACCAACAAGAATGTTACTGTGATTATGTTGAGAACTTTAGTATGTTATTCCATTGTTATGTTGTCATTACATTAATACTTATATAGAGTCTTTAGTTGAGAATGATAATGAATATGAAAGCACTTAAAGAGGTAAGTTTATCCGAAAATTCTTCTTTTAGAATAGGAGGACTTACTAAAAATTTTTTTGAACCGGTAAACCAAGGTGAATTTTTGCAGAGTCTTGAATTCTGTAAAATTAATGATCATCAACCAGTTATTATCGGTTATGGTACGAATACTCTTTTCCCGGACTATCCTGATAGAAACCAGTGGTTCATAAGCTTAAAAAAAATGAGCGGTTTTTACACAAACTCCAATTCAAGATATCCTCAAAGTATATCATTACTTGCTGGAACCCCCTTATCCGTATTAGCAATTATTGGTTCATTAGTTGGTGTTGATTTGGGTTTTACATATTTATTACCCGGCAGTATTGGGGGTGCTGTTTATATGAACGCCAGATACATGAATGAAGAAATTAGTGATATTATATCAAATGTATATTATGTCGACTCACTCAAGCCGGAAGAAGGAATAAAATCGATTGTTGCCAGAGACTGTGAGTTTTCTTATAAATATTCTGTTTTTCAACGAAGTAGTAAGATAATAATAGCAGCAGATATATCAGGAGTAACAATACCAGATAATGATTTAAGTTATAATGAAGCAACACGGGATATTATGGAAGATATTAGATGTAATACATTAAAAATATGCGATATTGCAAAGTTCAGTAGAGTATTTATAAAATATGCTGATCGATTCAGTAACTATAATAGCCAAAAAACATTTCACGAAATTTTTGCATATCGTAATAAATATCACCATTTTGACTACCCATCTGCCGGCTCAGTATTTAAAAATAGCAGATATCTCGGTCAGCCAATCGGGCAAATAATAGATCAATTAGGACTTAAGGGCAAAGTATGCGGTAATGCTATGATTTCTCCGTATCACGGTAACATAATAATTAACAACGGAAATGCAAAAGCAAAAGATGTTCTTTTATTAATTGATGAGATGAAGGATAAAATCTTCACAGAGCATAACTATGAAGCGGAACTTGAATTGAAGATTATTTCATAAATATTAAGATAAAAAATTGAAATTTTTCCCTTTAAGGTGTTAGATATATAGATAAAGTGTGAAAAACAAGCATAACTATCAGTTTATCAAGGAGTTGAAGTGCTAAATGTTTTACTACTGATAATTGGATTTGTATTCATAATTAAAGGCGCTGATTTTTTGATCGATGGATCAGCATTCATAGCAAAACGAATCCAAGTTTCAGAACTGTTTATCGGTTTAACAATAGTAGCATTTGGGACTTCATTACCCGAACTAGTAGTCAATGTTTCGGCCAGTCTAAAGGATTCTTCTCAATTAGCCATTGGAAATGTATTTGGTAGCAATATTGCCAATGTCTGGTTAGTATTAGGAGCTACAGCAACACTATACTCAATCCCATTAAAAAAGCAAACAGCTGCTATTGATCTTCCATTGACAGTATTAATTGTTCTTTTGTTTGGATATTTAGCTAATGGATCTCTATGGGGTTTTAGTGATGCTATGTTGTTGGGTTACTTGGAAGCTATAGTATTACTATTAATATTTGTTTTATATATGTATTACATAGCCAAGACATCAAAGCATTTAGATAGAATTGTCAACACCAAAAATGCAGAAAATATAAGCTTACCAAAGTCGGTACTGTTAATCATTCTGGGTATTGTCGGTCTCTATGCAGGAGGACATTGGATAGTGATAAGTGCTTTGCGTTTAGCGGATTTAATAGGTGTTAGCGAAAGCTTTATTGGGCTTTCAATTATAGCATTTGGTACATCAGCTCCTGAACTTGCAACTTGTCTAAAAGCCGGATATAAAGGAAATTTTGATTTGGCTATAGGGAATATTATTGGATCAAATATATTTAATTTGTTGTGGGTTTTACCCGTAAGTTCAATCATTAGACCTATTGAATACAAAGCAGTATATAACACGGATCTAACAATAGTTTTCTTATCAGTTATGACGCTGAATGCTGCAGTTTTGATAAATAAAAACAGAACTATTAGTAAGATAAGTGGGCTAATGTTCCTATTAATGTATCTGCTATACTTAGGATATTTGTTCTACAGAGGTTGATCTGGACTATGAAATTAACAACCAATATATGTGACCTATTTATCAACTAACTCATTGTATTTGCTATGAATATTTATTCTCTCTTAATCTCTGTGTTTTTATTTTTTTCTCAGAATATATTACTAGGTGTTATAAGCGATGGTGATTCATTTTATAATTATCTCAAATCAGCAGTTCCCGGTGATACTTTGTAT
>PWOA01000035.1 GCA_003564155.1 Candidatus Cloacimonadota bacterium | reverse complement strand
TTCATTATTCATTAGAGCGAAGCGAAACTCTCTCTGCTTCCACAACCTATTTAACAACGAACTAATCAACCAAGAACCAAGAACCAATCAACCAAGAACTAATCAACCCCCTAACCAAGAACCAATCAACCAAGAACCAATCAACCCCCTAACCAAGAACCAAGAACCAAGAACCAATCAACCCCCTAACCAAGAACAAAGAACCAATTAACCCCCTAACCAAGAACCAACTAACTCCCTAACCAAGAACCAATCAACCAAGAACCAATCAACCCCCTAACCAAGAACTAATCAACCAAGAACTAATCAACTCCCTCTTCCCCCCTATTATCTTCAAGCACTACAGCGTTTTCATTACGCCGAAATATTGGAGAGCCTCCTTTTTCAATTTCAAATTCGGTAGTTGCAGATTTACCTGTCGGTTTATGGACAGCTTCGATACGGAGGGTTTCACCGACCGACCAATCTCTGCGAGTTCCTGTCAAGCTGGGGAAATCTCCCAGATTAAATCTGATTGAAAAGTAATCATTACTAAAGTCGGCGATTGTATTTTTATGTTCATCGGTTAAAACATATTCAGGTCGGGATGTGATATAGGCTTTAAAGGAGATAGTTCCATCTTCCGGGTATATAACATTATCAGGGTAGTTGTCTCTACAGGCGATTACTTCTTGGATTACAATGCGTGGTATTGTCAGTTGGGAATGGAGGGCAACTCCCCATAGCATAATAAACGCCACTATCAATATACATATTTTCTTTTCCATCACAAGCTCCTTTTATATAATGACACATATTTATCACTTTATTAATATTTCAGTTAATCCGGTCAAGAAATAATCAACCAACCAACCAAGAACCAACCAACCAATCAACCAACCAACCAAGAACAAATCAACCCCCTAACCAAGAACCAATCAACTCCCTAACCAAGAACCAATCAACCAAGAACTAATCAACCCCCTAACCAAGAACCAATTAACTCCCTAACCAAGAACCAATTAACTCCCTAACCAAGAACTAATCAACCAAGAACTAATCAACCAAGAACCAACTAACTCCCTAACCAAGAACAAATCAACCCCCTAACCAAGAACCAACTAACCCCCTAACCAAGAACCAACTAACAAAGAACCAATCAACCAAGAACCAATTAACTCCCTAACCAATCAACCAATCAACAAATCAACCTTATTCCTTATTTAACAATCACCACCTTAAATATTCCTCTCCAATAATCATCAACTTCCATCACACCCCAGTACATCCCCGAGCCGATCTCATATCCTTTGTTATTTTTTCCATTCCAGAATACCGTATACCGGTTTTCTTTAAGGTATTCTTGTTCATCCAGCAAAGTTTTCACTAATTGGCCTTTATTATTATAGATATGCATATTCACTTTACCGGTTTCTGCTAAGCTAAAAACGATATTCACTCCGATATTCGACGGATTGGGATATATCTTTTTAATTTGGGTAATTATTGGTGGAGTTTCAACTTCTGTTTGTTCTTCATTATATGACGTCATTATGGGAATTGGTCCGTGCAATGTATTTGTCAGGTCCAGGTCATTAGCTTGCAGCCAATAGAAATGTATTTTTCCGGTTTCGGTGTTTGTATCGATGAAACTATATTCTATGGCAAGGGAGTTATTATGAGCAGGGATGATCGCAAAATTGATTTTAGCAGCGTCTGCCAGGTTGGGTTTTTTATTACGGTAGATATTATATCCCAGCATATTGGATTCGGTTTCTGCGGTCCATTTCAGTTTAACATGTTTATCTGCAGTTTCAGCTGCCGTGAAGGATGAAAGTTCTACTGGCAGGGTTTGTCCGCCACCCGAGTCGGCCGTGAACTCGATGAATCCGGACTGATTTCTTTGTGCCGGCAGCAGATTGTCAAGGCATACGGTAAAGGTATATTCTGGTAAATCGTCGTTATGTGTAAGTCGATAATCATCGATAACAATCCAGTGTTCGTCTGCATAACGATACCAGATATTATTGGGTATAGCGGGAAGTTGCAGTTGAAAACTAACTCCGTTGATCAGATCGTTATGATCAGCAAAGTGGAATTTATAGTAAGCACCCAGATTTTCGGGACGGGGAAATGACTGCACTGCGTAATAGGAGGAGTTTGTAGTGTATTTAAGTTTAATTTCAGTGTTTTCGTTATAATTACCGGCATTAAAGGTTGCCGTTATTTCGTGAAATGTTATAGTGTAAAGGTTGATTTCATCGGGAACGAGCTTTCTTAGAGGTATATTAAAGTCATTATGTGTATGACTTTGGTGTTTTAGATAAGGGTAAGATATTCTTTCGTCAATAGCCCAGATATCATCAAAATCCCAGTTGGAGAAGGTATTTTGTTTTGTCATGTCATCGGTTGTTTTTCCGGTAGCTGCACCGCGTGTAGAACTATGCCGGGAGCTATCTACATCCCAGTAGTTACCCTCCATTTGATAATTATCTTCGGTATTGACAGCTCCGCAAAAACCTGTGTTAATCGGTTGACTCTCAGCATTTGCATAGGTTATGGAGCCTGTAGAGTATGAATTAAGTATTTTGCCTTGATAATTATGTCCGCAAAAACCGCCAATCTGTTCATTATTCTCTGCTCTCCGGACTACTTGACCTAAGCTATAGCAATCACTGATGACGGCATTAAAATTTTCCCCCACCAATCCTCCGACTTTGCTATTTCCTTTGACATCTCCCTGACTGTAGCTATATTTGATAGTTGTACTGGAGTTGGAGTTTCTTCCTATCAGACCACCTACAAATTCGTTACCTATGACATTAGTTTGACTGAAGCATTTGTCAACGGAGGACCCTTGGTAGCTGAATCCGATCAGCCCACCGACATGATTATGACCTGAAACGTTTCCTGTGGTGTAACAATTAACAATCTTGGAATTTCTATTAACTCCGGCTAAACCACCCACGAAATCCTTACCGGTAACATCAACATCAATTAAACTTACATTTCTGATATCAGCTTCGTAAACAAAACCGAACAAACCTTGGATGTTATCATTTTGTCGGTCGATATATAGACCGGTTATGGTGAATCCGTTTCCGTCATAGGAACCGGTAAAGTTATTGGTATTATCTCCTATGGGGACCCATCCTTGATTATCGGAATAATCGCTTAGGTCTATATGGTTTGTTTGTCTGAAATTACCGTCCAGATCATCCCGGATATTGTAGAATTGTTGAGCATTACTTATTTCGGTGATTTTTACAGTGCCGTATAGATAGTATATCCCGGCAGATGAGTGTACAATTAGAAGAGTTTTCAGTAATATTTTGAATATGATATTATACCTGGTGATGAACATAACGACCTCCTTACAGTCACAATTTCTTTATTTTTAACCATCACATGATCTATTTATTATCATCAACACATTATCGTATTACATCATATTAAGTATTACTCTTAATATTTATCAGTATATTCATCATATATACACTATATTATCATCCCATTATATCTGTCAACTATTATTTTACTTCCTCTTGTAATTCTCCACTTTCTCCAAATAAAAAAGGCCACATTATGTGGCCTTTTTCATTATATCCTTGAACCTTAATTCACGTGATTCACATTATTTCTTGTCCCTAATCTACTTTTTTCTCAACTCTTTCTCATTCAGCTCAACTTTTTTTTAATTATAAATTATTCTTTAACTCCCTAACCAAGAACCAATCAACCCCCTAACTAAGAACCAATCAACCCCCTAACCAAGAACTAATTAACTAATTCATTCTTCATTTTTCAATAATTATCCAACGATCTAATTCTCCCGGTTATGATATTAAAAACTGCTTTACTCAGGTAGACGCTATCGGTCATCATTCTGTTTCCATTACCTATTTTTTTTAAGTATTTTCTTTCTGATTCGATCAATTCTTGCAGCGTAGTAGCTTTATCGGCGGTATATACAGGGATCAATCCGGGTTTATATTTCAATCTCATTTCTTTAAGGTCTTCGGGGTATTGTTCGAAGTACTGTCTGCTCAGGGCTCTTGCTCCTATCAGTCTCACGTCTCCTTTCATAAGATTTATCAGTTGTGGCAGTTCATCGATCCAGTAATTCCTCATAAATCTGCCCCAGTTTGTAATTCTGAAATCATCGGTAAATTTTCCGCTTGAGGTTACGCTATATTTAGAAAACACGTAATCTTGCAAATATTCCGAGTAGGGGTGCATAGTTCTTACTTTATAGCAGTTAAATAATTCTCCGTTTTTTCCGATTCTTTTTAGTTTAATTAGGGGACCGTATGAAGGATTTTTATCATTTGAAGGCAGTTTAATTTTTTTACATATGAAGTACGTTTTCCCTTCGATTTCTTTATATTCGATAATTTGAAAACCGCAGAAGAACAGTCTTCCTAAGATTTCCGTTTCGGACAGTGAGCGATGGCGACCTTTAGTAGTCATAAAGTAAAATCCTTGCAGTAGCACGATTTTAGGGAATATTCGCCGGAAGCAGAAATTACATCCATAGAAGACAAATCCGACGATTCTTCCGTAATGTTTCATATATCTGTGATAGAGTTGGGAAATAGTTTCACCTTGGCAGATAAAGACGCCACCTGGCTGCAGGTTTTGGTTAACTTTGATAAAGTATTTATTAATACGGGGAAAGTCATTAACTTTATGCAGATTAACGAACATTTGTTGGCTGTTTTTATCAAAGTGATCGATATTATAGATATTTGAGCTGTTAATAATCAAGGTTTTATCAGTGGCAATTCGGTTTACATCTACATGTTTTTTAACGAAATGTGCTAATTGCGACTGTTCTTCAAAATATTTATACCAGAATTCATCTGTAATAGCTTCTTCCGGTTTATATTCTGCAAATTGGGGTTTATAGAATTCTTCAGAGTTTTCGGTATTGTGATCTGTTTGTCTGAAGAATTTACCGGTTTGCTGTTTTTCTAATACCGGCGATTTGGTAACCAGTGTTTTTTTTCCGTTTTCATTGCGAAACGATCTGAATTTGAATGTAAAACAGATAAGCACAAAGAATCCTATTTCCAGTACAGTAGCTATACCTATAGTCCCTATCACCATATATCTTGACAAGTGAAGCAGGCCGAAGACATAGATCATTATTATAACGATAGAGAGGACAACAAAGTTTGTTTGCAATATGTTGGCCGTAATATCTCGCCAATCTTTTTTTTGTTTAAGCAGGTATTTACCGAATATAAAAGATACAACTGTCCATATCATGATAAGTGTTATCAAAGGACGTGAGTAATCTCGAATTATTACTCTGGTCCCTGATCGGAAGTATGCCAATACAACAAACGAAGACATAATCAGCATTAAATCAAATACAAATAACAAAACGATATAACTCTTACGTTTCATAAATCTCCCTTTCAACTCTAATCTTTAAACTTTCAGCTCAACTTTTTTTTAATTTTAAATTATACATTATAAATTATTCTTTAACTCCCTAACCAAGAACCAATTAACCAAGAACAAAGAACCCCGAACCAATCAACCCCCTAACCAAGAACAAATCAACCAATCAACCAAGAACCAAGAACAAAGAACCAATCAACCAAGAACTAATTAACTCCCCAACCCGAACTAATCATCTTTTTTGTCCTCCATAATATTATTGAAGGCCATGCATGACTTCAATAATAAATACAAGGAGTAAAGAATCATGAAGATCAACTACAAATACGGAATCAAGACCATCAGCGGCAAGCTTGATGATCTAGTACACAGCGCTTGGAACAAAGGACGAGTTGCAATTGGCAGAATATTCGTTATGCCTCGATTAGTAACCCAGCATTTCTTATTCAGAGACATCAAGAAGAATCTTGCTGTACTCTGGTCAGAGTGTTCGGTGGCTTTCAAGGAAGAGTTAAAGCAGTATGCTTTACAAAGAATCCCCTATTATACGGCGGAGCAGATACCTGCTTATGCCAATTATGCTCATTTCATCCGTTTCTTGTATAATTATCGTAATGAAAATCCCGCAATTGATTTGGCCGAAGTTACGAAAGCAGAATTGGAATTGGATGGATGTCCTAATAATGTTACTGATATTGTGTTGGAGGGCTTTCTCCCTCCTATACCGGACTCTTCGGCAATGACTGATAGCTGGTAAACAGCCGATTCAGTCTTTTAACGAGCATGACAACGACCTATAATGAATAATTCACTGCTTATCATTATTCATTATAAAAGATCAACATACGAAAGGATCGGAGCAGTGCCGGTCCTTTCAACTCTAAACCAATCAACAACGAACCAATCAACTCCCCAACTAAGAACTAAGAACCCCGAACCAATCAACCCCCCAACCAAGAACAAAGAACCCCCCAACCAAGAACCCCGAACCCCGAACCAATCAACTCCCCAACTAAGAACAAAGAACCAATCAACTCCCGAACCACAAGGAGTAAAAATGGAAGAAATATTAGAACATATCACCTCAGAGGTACAGAGTAATATCATTATCCCGGGTTATAGTGACGAAGTAATAAAAGACATTGCTGCAATGGTATTGACGATAGCTTTTTCGGTATTACGGGATACCAGTGCAGATTTGGTGACAAAGAAAAAGTAATAATCTTATCCATCAAGAACCGGGGAATTACAAACCTCGGTTCTTTTTCCTAATCAACAACGAACCAACTAACCAATCAACCAAGAACCAACTAACCCCCAACCAAGAACCCCCTAACCAAGAACCAATCAACCAAGAACCAACTAACCCCCAACCAAGAACTAATCAACCAAGAACCAAGAACTAAGAACTAATCAACCCCCCAACCAAACCCATAAATTCTTATCTCTTTTTTATCCTCTTTTATCCTATTAAATCCGTGAGATAATAGAACTATTGCTTCCATTATGGATCAGAAAAAGCCATTAATTCATCAGCTTCCACCACCTATTAAACAAAGAACTAATCAACCAAGAACAAAGAACAAAGAACAAAGAACTAATCAACCAAGAACTAATTAACTCCCTAACCCCGAACCAACTAACCCCCCAACCAATCCCCTCACTCTTTCAAATCATCAATCGTCCGTTTAAGTCCTTCTTCGAAATCTACTTTAATTTTGTATCCGAGTATCCTCTTTGCTTTTTGTACCTCTGCCAGCGAGTGTTTCACATCTCCGGGTCTTTCCTTTTCGAATTTCGGTTCAACATTCTTCCCTATTATCTTATTGATCATTTCCACCAGTTCAATCAGCGTAAATCTCTCTCCGCAGGCAACGTTAATCACTTCTCCTGCTGCTTTTTCAGCCGTACATGCCAGCAGGTTAGCTTCTACGTTATTATCCACAAAAGTAAAGTCTCTCGATTGGCTACCGTCTCCGTATATAACAGGTGGCACATCATTGGCGATTGCTTTGATAAACTTAGGGATGACGGCACTATATTGTGATGTCGGGTCTTGGTTAGGCCCAAACACGTTAAAGTATCGTAAGCATACCGTCTCCAGTCCGTACAGATCATTAAATATCTGACAATACCGTTCTTGGGCGTATTTGGTCAGGGCGTAGGGGGACATAGGATTAACCGCCATAGTTTCCACTTTTGGCAGGTTCTCACTATTCCCGTATATTGATGATGATGAAGCTAACACTACTCTTTTGACTCCGAATTCTTTGGCGGCTTCTAATATATTCAGCATTCCTAAGATATTGACATCATTGGAAGTTATTGGATCATTAATAGATCTTGGTACAGATGGTAAGGCTCCTTGATGCAGCACATAATCGACTCCTTTCACTGCACTCCTCACAATATGAAAACTCCGTAAATCCCCTTCAATAATCTCCAACTTCCCCCTCTCTTTTTCACTCTTCACTGTTAACTGTTCACCGTTCACTGCCGAAGGCTTGCCATTCTCTTTTTTTTCTCCATTCTCAATTCTCAATTCTCCATTCTCAATTGCCGAAGGCTTGCCATCCTCTTTTTTTCCTCCATTCTCAATTCTCAATTCTCCATTCTCAATTGCCGAAGGCTCACATTCATTATTATACATGCTAAGTTCTAAATTCTTCTTTAT
>PWOA01000013.1 GCA_003564155.1 Candidatus Cloacimonadota bacterium | reverse complement strand
ATCTACTCCTGAATCACTTAATACTAATTGAAGGATTCGGTATTAGATAATATTGTCCATCAAGCTTGAAGTAGTGAGCAGATGATTTTTTATCGGGTTATCAAATTATGATAAACTGTAGTAATTTTGTTAATATAGCTATAATTCATAGAATAAAAAGTAAGCATACATTGTGAATATCTTTAAAAATTGGTTCAGTTGGATACTAATCAATTCTTAACCAGGATTGTCTATTAAGGTTTAAGAATAGACTTTTGACCAAACTTTGTCTATCGTATTGACAATAATTACCAAACCATATCAATGTTCCTTTATCTTTTACTTTGGAAGAACAGCTTTAGCAAAGAAGAGCAGTCATCACTTAAAATACCACTAATTGTCTCAGGATTATGGTTTAATTGTTTATCTGACGTAATGTTATATAATGAACCTGTAGCACCTGTTTTAGGATCATAGCACCCAAACACAATTTTTCCTATTCTTGCAAGAACAAGCATTCCAGCACACATCATACAAGGTTCGAGAGTAACGTATAGTGTATAATTATAGAGATATTTCTCACCTCTATCAATGATTTGCTCAACTATGAGTTTCTCACAATGTGCTGTGGGATCAGAGAGTTGCCGGGTTCGGTTATGGTTTTTTGCTGCTAACTCGCCATTTTTTAATATAACTGCTCCTACGGGTATTTCGTCTTCATAGAATGCTATTTCAGCTTCTTCTAACGCTAACTTCATCCAATGTATATGATCTTTAAGCATATATAAATGACAGAAGTATTTTCGTCCTAAATGTTGTCAAAAACAACCGATAATGTTATTTAGCAACCATAATATCCCGAAAAGATTAATCACAGAAATTCCAAACAAGACCCAAACACTTAAATACATCTTTTTCACACTATTATAAAAATCCATTTTGATTTCATCTTTAGTATTTCTTTGATCGCTCAGCAGTTGTTCTTTAAATTCATTTAATTCTTTTCTTGAAAGCCTTTTATATTCATCATCGGCAAAATCCAACTTATAGTTATCTATTTTCTGCTCGTTTTTTTTACTGACTTCCTCAAAAATAGCTTCAGCTATTTCATAGACCTGTTTAGCCGGTTCAGTACCGATTTTTTCTTCCAGTTTTTTAAAGGTTTCCATTGATAATATAACACTCATATCTAACCTCCTATCATTTAGATTAATATTTATGTATTAATTAAGCATATTGTTATTCCAATAAATTTGCTCTTCCTATAGAATAATATTTAAAGCCTTGTTCTTTCATTTTTTCGGGATCATACTGGTTTCTACCGTCAAAAACAACCGGCTGTTTAAGTAATTTTTTCATTTTACAAAAATCAGGATAACGAAATTGATGCCATTCTGTTATCAACAGTAATGCATCGGCATCTTTTAAAACGCTATAATTATCACTGTAAAACTTAATATTGTTCTTATTAATAAAAAGTTTTTGAGCCTCATCAACAGCTATGGGATCAAATGCTTGTATTGCCGCACCGGCATTGAGCAGCAAATCAATAATAACAATTGAAGGTGCTTCTCTCATATCATCTGTCTGAGGTTTAAATGAAAGGCCCCATATGGCAAATTTCTTCCCACTCAGATCTTTACCAAAATAATCGAACACTTTTTGAGCGAGTATTTTCTTTTGACCTTCATTTACTTCTTCCACTGCTTGTAGTATCTTAAGTGGCAAGTCATATTCTCGCCCTGTTTGTATTAAGGCTTTTACATCTTTAGGGAAACAGCTGCCACCATATCCTACACCCGGATAAATAAATTTATATCCAATACGACTATCTGATCCAATCCCTCTTCGCACTTCAGCAATATCGGCACCTGTTAATTCACATAAACGGGCTATTTCATTAATAAACGATATCTTTGTTGCTAACATTGCATTAGCAGCATACTTAGTCATCTCAGCAGAGAGAATGGACATTATTAAGACTCTATCATTGGTCCTATTGAATGGTGAATAGAGCACTTTCATTAACTCTCCAACCCTGACATTATCAGTTCCTATAACTACTCTGTCCGGTTTCATAAAATCTTCAATGGCATTACCTTCTTTCAGGAATTCAGGATTAGACACTACATCAAATTCAATAGATACTTTACGTATATTAAGTATATTGTCAATATGTTTTTTAATCAGTTTGCCGGTTCCTACCGGTACGGTTGATTTGTCGACAATAATCTTATAATCTTTCATATAACGTCCTATCGACTCAGCTACATCTAAAACATGGGATAAGTCTGCTGAGCCATCTTCTCCGGGTGGCGTACCGACAGCGATAAAACAAATAAGAGATTCATTAACTGATGACTCAATATCTGTTGTAAAAGTGAGTCGCCCTTCCTGTTTATTCCGAATAACCATTTCCTCTAAACCGGGTTCATATATAGGTATTTTGCCGTTATTAAGCGTGTCGATTTTATGTTTGTCTTTATCTACACATATAACATCATTTCCCATCTCGGCAAAACAAGTTCCAGTAACTAAACCGACATATCCAGTACCAACAACTGTTAATTTCATTAAAATCTCTCCTTACAATAACAAAGCATTACCAACAAATTCTAACTATTTTTTATCTGCTCTGTTTCAACAATTTATAGAATTCACTATCCGTGCTTAAAATCAAGATATGCCTATCATCAATAGTTTTTTTATAAGCTTCTAAAGATCTCATAAATCCATAAAATTCAGGATCTTGATTAAATGCAGAGGCATAAATAGCTGCAGCTTCAGCATCTGCTCTACCTTTAATTTCTTCTGATTCACGATAAGCTTCGGATTCTATCTGTTGCAGGTCACGTTCCATAGTTCCAATAATCTCAGCTGCTCTACCTTGACCTGCAGAGCGATACATATCGGCAATTTTTTTCCTCTCAGAACTCATTCGTTCATAAACCTGTTTACGAACATCTTCTATATAATTAACTCTTTTGATCTGTACATCGATTAATTCAATACCAAAGGCCTTAATGTCTTCTTTAGACTTAATAAATATTGAATCTGCAATAGCTCGTCTACCTACGGAAATGATTTCATCTTGAATTTCTTCATAATGGTCAGTATCTAAATCTTCAGTTAACTGTAAATGACGATCTGTATTACGAACTATTTCACTGAGCGTATTTAACGTTACAATATCTCTTGTGGTACCATCGATAATATCATCTAACCTGCTTTGTGCATACATCTCTGTGCCGACGCTTTGGAAGAAAAGCAATGGATCTTCAATTCTCCATCTGGCAAAAACATCGACCCAGAGAAACTTTTTATCTGAAGTCGGTATCTGATTCGGTTCACCGTCCCATTGTAGTATTCTTCTTTCAAACCGATGTATTGTTTGAATAAAAGGCAGCTTAAAATGCAATCCGGCATCCTTATGAGCATCGCCTATTGGTTCACCAAACTGAGTAATGATGATTTGTTCTCTTTCATCGATAATATATAATGAATTAACTAGTACAATAAAAACAATTATTATTAAGATTACGATCGTTGTCGTTTTCATCATTTCCCTCCTTTCTGCAAATCAAGAAATGGAAGTAAACCTTGCTGTTCTTCATCAACAACAAAGATTTTTTCCACCTTTGGTAACACTTCTTCCATAGCTTCTAAGTAAATACGCTTATGAGTAACATTTTTAGCTCTATTATACTCCTGCAAAACATCTAAAAATCTGCTTGTTTCTCCCTGTGCTCTATTAATTCTGTTAATAGCATAACCCTCAGCTTGTTCAATAACTTGTTTCGCTTTCCCGCGAGCTTCAGGTATTACCTGGTTATAACGTTGCCTTGCTTCATTAACGATACGTTCTTGTTGTTGCATTGCTGAGTTAACCTCATTGAATGCGGGCTGTACAGGCAAAGGTGGAGTAACATTCTGTAAATTGACAGCAGTAATAGCTATGCCTGTTTGATAGTCATCAAGATGTCCTTGCAAAATGACTCTGCTATCGTATGCAATCTCCTGACGGCTAAGCACTATCACTTCGTCAACACTTCTATCTCCAACAACCTGTCTTATAGCGGTTTCGGAAAGATTCTTCAGAGTCTCTTCTACATCACGAACATTAAACAGATATTTAACCGCATCTCTAATCTGATATTGTATAATCCACTCAACATTGGCGATGTTCAAGTCACCGGTTAGCATTAATGATTCATCTTCGTAATAATCATCGGCATAGCGAGTTACAACACCCGCTTGTAGTGTACGGAAACCAAACTCTTGTTTAAAGACTACTCTAATGGGAACTTTTGTCAATCTATCAATACCAAACGGTATTCTAAATCTCAAACCGGGTTGAGTCGTTCCAACATATTTGCCAAATCTTTGAATCACTCCGACTTCTTCGGGATTTACAGTATAGAGCCCCGTAGCCAATACAATCAAAACGAGTATCGCTAATAATCCCCAAACTATTTTTTTTCTTTTGTTTATAATTATATCCTTAAATTTTTCCTGGATATCACTGATTTCACCATTCATAATACAATTCCTCCATTTAAATATTGATAATTTACACCAGAACAACTATTTGTCAACTAAGTTGGCATTTTTTTTAAGTGAAAAACTCATCCTCTACAAACGTCAATAATTATCATTGTCTATTACCTCCAGATTGCTACTATCTGCAGTTACCGCAATAGCTCTTTTGAGAATATTAACCTGTAGAACTACTTTCTGAATATTTTTTAAATCGGTTACTTTACCAACTACCCCTTTGAGAGGCCCATTTATAAACTTAACTTTGAACCCTTTCTCTATATAATTATGATTGAAGATTTCCATTCCTTTCTCTCGCACTTGGTAAATATCTTGTAATTCATTGAGAAACTTATTCTCGTTCCTAACATTTAAAAAACATACCGTGTGGCCTGAAATTATCAATTGTTTTTTTTCATTATAATTGACTCTTACGAAAACATAACTACTAAATACAGGTTTTTTATAGACTACTTTTTTCCTTTGATAATATTTAATACTATCTGTTAATGGCAAATAGTAGTTGATATTATTCTTGACAGCATAATCAGCCAACTTCTTCTCTCTGCGAGGCTTAGTGTAAACAGCCATCCAATTCTTACCTTTTGTTGATATTAATTCTCCCAATAGCTCAGGTATGTCATTCCTTTCAGTTAGCACAATTATCTCCCTAAACATTTACACAATGACAAGAGTTCAAATATATACAATACTTACATTCTAATAATATTATCTCTTACAATACCATTTGTTGCAAGTCGGGTATCTAATATCAATTTGGCTCTATCTACGATATCATTATAATCATAGCAAGAATGGTCAGTAACTATTATAACAAGATCATATTTATCAATTTCATCTAAAGAAACCGATGTGTACATTTTATGGTTAAACTCATTTCTAAAAGAATCAATATAAGGATCATTGTATTCTGGAACAGTTCCTTTCTTTTCAAGTAAATAAATAAGCATTTCGACCGGTGACTCTCTAATATCATCTATATCTTTTTTATAAGCAGCACCGACTAGCAAAATCTTAGAGCGTGACAGTGCCAGTCCCTTCGTATTTAGAATGTTTGATGCCTTACTGACGACAAACTCTGGCATAGCATTATTAATCTCACCGGCTAACTCAATTAACCGTGTATGGTAATTAAACTCTCGAGCTTTCCATGTCAAATAAAAAGGATCTAAAGGGATACAGTGTCCTCCGATACCGGGTCCAGGATAAAAAGGCATAAAGCCATAAGGCTTGGTACTTGCTGCTTCGATAACTTCCCAAATATCAATACCCATTTTCTCACAAAGAATAGTCATCTCGTTAGCTAAAGCAATATTTATATTTCGAAAGGTGTTTTCATAAATCTTTTCCATCTCGGCAACTTCTGGAGATGAAACCATAAAAACTTGAGCATCAATAATTGATTCGTAAAATAATTTGGATACTTCATTACAGGTTTTTGTCATCCCACCGACAATCTTTGGTGTATTTGAAGTCTTATAATCTTTGTTGCCCGGATCGACTCTTTCCGGAGAAAACGCCAAATATATATTTTCTCCAATTATAAATCCTTTTGATTCCAATGCAGGAGCTACAATTTCTCTAGTCGTACCGGGATAAGTTGTACTTTCCAAGACTAATAAGGTTTCAGATTTAATATACTCTGCTATCGATTTTATTGATGATACAACATATGACGAATCCGGTTGTTTAAACTTATCCAAAGGTGTCGGAACTGCAACCATAATGACATCAATCTCAGCAATCAGAGAATAATCCGTAGTGGCATTAATCTTTCCTTTATTGACCAAATCTCTTAATTCTTGTTCATCCACATCACCAATATAGTTTTCTCCACTGTTTACCATATCGGCACGTTTCTGTTGAATATCGAATCCCGTAACATCAAAACCCTTTCTAGCTACCGCTACTGCCATTGGTAATCCTACATACCCAAGTCCAACAACCGCTATTTTTGCCTTTTTGTTTTTAATTATATCCACAATATTCACGCATTACTCCTTATCGAATCAACATTGGCAGTTGCAAACACCGATTCCTTTATAATATAAAAATTATTGTTAAAAATAAATCGTTAACTAATATCTATAATGATCAGGTTTATAAGGACCCTGCAAAGACACACCAATATATTTTGCCTGTTCCGGAGTCAACTTAGTTAGCTTAACCCCTAATTTATCTAAATGTAAACGAGCAACCTCTTCATCTAATAATTTTGGCAATGTATAAACTCCAATCTGGTAGTCATTCTTCCATAAATCTATTTGCGCCAATACTTGGTTAGTAAATGAGTTGCTCATAACAAAAGAAGGATGACCTGTAGCATTACCTAGATTAACTAATCTTCCCTCTGAGAGGAGAATTATTGATTTTTTATTGGGAAGATAAATCCTATCTACCTGTGGTTTAATATTAACCTTCTTCACACCTTCTTGTTGATAAAGTGCATCTACTTGTATCTCATTATCAAAATGTCCGATATTACACAAAATTGCTTGATCTTTCATCTTCATGATATGCTCAAGAGTAACCACATGATAATTTCCGGTAGCAGTAACGACAATATCAGCTTCAGAGATCATATCCTCGATGGTAGTTACTTGATATCCTTCCATAGTAGCCTGCAAAGCACAAATAGGATCTATCTCCGTTACAATTACGCGAGCTCCTAATCCTCTCATTGACTGAGCACAGCCTTTCCCAACGTCACCATAACCGCATATTATTACTATCTTGCCGGCAATCATAAGATCGGTTCCTCTTTTGATTCCATCGGCTAATGATTCTCTGCAGCCATAAAGATTATCGAATTTTGATTTCGTAACTGAATCATTGACATTTATTGTTGGAAAAAGCAACTCTTTGTTTTTCAACATTTGGTATAATCTATTAACACCGGTTGTTGTTTCTTCACTAGCTCCTTTGAGCTTTTTTACAATTTTATGCCAGCGTCGTGGAAATTCTTTAATATCTTTAATTAGTAGTGAGTTAAGAATGAATAATTCTCTGTTTTTATTACTATAGCTGATGTCAGGTATCTGACCGGTTTTTTGATATTCTTCTTCAAATTTATAGCCTTGATGAATGAGTAAAGTAGCGTCGCCACCATCATCGACTATCAGATCAGGACCTTCACTATCCTTAAATATCATTGCCTGTAGAGTACACCACCAGTATTCTTCTAATGTTTCTCCTTTCCAAGCAAATACCGGTACTCCCTTCTTAGCTATAGCTGCCGCTGCATGATCTTGAGTTGAAAAAATATTACAACTTGCCCACCTAATATCAGCACCCAGTTCCAGAAGAGTTTCGATCAATACAGCCGTTTGCACGGTCATGTGTAAACTTCCAGTTATTTTTGCCCCAGCTAAAGGTTTCTGTTCACGATATTGTTCCCGCAAACTTATCAAACCAGGCATCTCGTTTTCTGCTAGATCTATCTCTTTTCTGCCTAATTCTGCTAAAGATATGTCTTTGATTTTATAGTCCATCAAACGCTCCCAATTGTCCTTCAAGACACCAAATTTACCGGTAACTACTGCACAATCCTGCATAAACAGTATATTGTTATATTATCAATACACATACTTTCATTGTGCTCTTCACAATCAATTTCCAAAAACATGTTTTACGGTCATTAACCTTACCATGTTTTTGCTATTTAATTTCTTTATTTACTAAAGGAAACTAAATCTAATCGTTATCTTTTCTTCTTGGTCTCCTGTCTTGTCTTCCGTATTTTCGGTCACCACTACGATCAGTTCTATCTTTGTAACCACCACCTTCTCTACTGGTCTCATTATTTTGTGATGGGGCATTCTTTATTGCTTCATTCAGAGTATCATTATCAGGTACACCTTTCATAGAAAGCTTGATTTTACCTCGATCTAAGCCAATAAATCTAACATTTAGTTCATCTCCTAAATTAATAAAATCTTCTACTTTACCTATACGAGAATAAGATATCTCGGATATATGAACTAAGCCTTCTTTACCTCCCATGAATTTCACAAATACGCCAAAAGGCTCAATACGACTTACTTTTCCTTTATAAACTTTCCCAATTTCAGGTTCTTCTACAAGTTCTGACACCATAGCTTTTGCTTTCTCTATCGCTTGTGCATCTGAAGAGCTGATACTAACGATACCGTCATCATTAATATTAATTGATACTTTTGTTTCCTCAATGATGCTTTTAATCATTTTACCACCAGGACCTATAACTGTTCCGATTTTATCACTGGCTATCTTGAAGGATTCGATTCGTGGTGCATGTGAAGAGAGTTCTTTACGAGGTGTTGATATAACCTTTTCCATAATATCTAAGATGTGGATACGAGAAATTTTTGCTTTATTCAAAGCTTCTGTCATAACTTCAACTCCAACACCTTCTACTTTTAAATCCATCTGCATAGCAGTTATACCGTCTCTAGTCCCGCTAACTTTAAAGTCCATATCACCCAAATGATCTTCCATACCGAGTATATCAGTCAAAACAACTGTTTTATCCCCTTCAATTATCAGGCCATTGGCTATACCGGCCACCATTTTTGTGATTGGTACTCCGGCTGCCATCAAAGCTAATGTGCTTCCACATACAGTTGCCATTGAAGATGAGCCGTTGGATTCTAAAATGTCAGAAACCATTCTTATAGTGTAGGGGAATACATCTTTTGTAGGCATTACTGCGTCTAAAGCTCTTTCAGCCAAAGCTCCGTGTCCCAGTTCTCGTCTCCCGGGTGGTTTAAGAAATCCCGGTTCACCGACACAAAACGGTGGAAAATTATAGTGTAAAAAATATGGTTTTTTATATTCCTCTTCCAAGCCATCTACAATCTGTTCATCTGAATCAGAACCTAATGTAACGGTTGCAATAGCTTGAGTTTCTCCTCTGGTAAATAATGCTGATCCATGAACTCTCGGGAGAACATCAATCTCACAAGTAATTGGACGAATATCATCTAAACCTCGACCATCAGGGCGTCTTGCTTCTTCTAAGACAGTTGTACGAAAATTATTGTACAATATTTCATTGAAAGCTTTCCCAATATTAGATTCCTGTTTTTGATAGCTCTCTTCATCCAATTCTTCTTCAAATTTGGATAGAACTATATCTTTAAGCTCATCAAGACGATCAGCACGTTCCTGTTTCTTAATGATCTTTGTGGCTTCGATTATTTGATCGTTAAATTGGTTCTTGATCTTATCAATCAATTCTTGGGGAATCGAAAACAATTCGATTTCACATTTCGCTATTCCATAATCAGAAATTATTTCGTTTTGAAAAGCTATCTGTTTTTTAATAAACTCATGAGCTTTTGCTATTGATGATAGCATTATATCTTCACTAATCTCATTAGCACCGGCTTCAATCATAACAACTGAACTTTTACTCCCGGCAACCAGTAAATCTAAATCAGAAGTTTTCATTGCTGATATGTAAGGATTAATTGAAACTTCATCCTCAATATAACCAACTCTTGTAGCGGCAACAGGCCCGTTAAAAGGTATGTCTGACAAACTCAAAGCTAAGGATGCACCTAAAAGTCCTAATAATGCAGGATCATTTATTTCATCAAATGATAGCGTTGTAATAACTATATGTACTTGATTTCTGAAGCCGTCAGGGAATAAAGGTCGTATCGACCTGTCAATTAACCTTGAAGTTAGGGTTGCTTGAGTTGAAGGTTTGGCTTCTCTTTTAAAAAATCCACCGGGTATTTTACCTGCTGCAAACATTTTTTCCACATAGTCTACTGTTAAAGGGAAAAAGTCCATGCCTTCTGATGCTGTTTTCGACATTGTAGCAGTGACTAAAACAGTCGTTTCGCCATACTGTAAAAATACGGATCCATTGGCTTGTGTAGCTAATCTTCCGGTTTCTACTGTTAAATCACGTCCTGCTAAATCTATTGTCTTTTTTATTATTTTTCTCTCTTCCATTTATCTTTATTATCTCCTGTTTCTTTGTATTTTTCGTCTAAACCATAACATCAAAAGCGTAAACTTTATATAATTCTATCTTCTTAGACCGAGTGCTTTTATGAGTTTTCTATATCTTGTAACATCTTTTTCTGTTAAATATTTTAAAAGTCTTTTTCTTTGGCCAATTAATAGCAGCAAACTTCGTCTTGTATGAAAGTCCTTTTTATATACCTTAAGGTGTTCTGTTATTTGCTTAATCCGCTCCGTTAATAGAGCAACCTGTACTTCAGGTGAACCTGTGTCTGAATCATGGAGTTTAAACTCTGCCATGGTAGCTTCTTTAGCTTCTCTAGATAGTCCCATTAGACCTCCTTATATTATTTTCTAATCAATATTTTTGAATACTCGTTTTTTGTAAAGCTTTTTCCTGATAATGATACACTTAACTTCTATTCTTTGTAAAATATCCAGCATAACAGATCTTTAATTGCAATACGAATATTCAAATAAATGCGTACTACATAAGTCGGCAGACTTGCCTCACAGCCAAACAACACAAATCAGAGCAATTTATTTATGATGCAATACAAATCTCGCAATAGTTTTAAATAAGTTAATTCTCCTATACGTAGCAAACATTTATAATCTACAATTAGTGATTATTATATACAATTATAATCCATTACAACTTAACTAATAATTTTTTTCATAGTAGAGACAGCTTCTGCCAGGCCGGAAAAAACAGCCCTTGATATGATACTATGACCTATATTGAATTCTTCGATTATTTTTAAATTTACTAGAGGTATTATATTATGATAATTTAATCCATGACCGGCGACAACTCTCATTCCAGTCGATTTTACTGCTTTAGCTGCCTTAGATATTTTTGAGAGTTGTTGATCTATATCATTTATATTCTTTGCATTAGCATAATTACCGGTATGTATCTCAACGGCATCAGCTTTTAAACGTTCTGCAGAGCGTATCATTTCTATGTCCGGCTCAATAAATAAGCTCACTTCAATCCCGACTTCTTGCAACTCTTTCATTCTTTGGTCAAGATGTTTAATTTTCAAATTAAGGCCACCTTCCGTAGTTAATTCTTCTCTTCTTTCGGGAACAATTGTAACTGTGTTGGGTTTTATTGTTTTAGCAATAGCGATTATCTCTGTCGTTAAAGCCATTTCCAAATTTAATCTTGTTTGTATTGTACTCTTCAATAACTTCAGATCTCTCAGCTGAATGTGACGCCTATCTTCCCGTAAATGAATTGTGATTTGATCAGCTCCGTTTTGCTCAGCAATCATTGCTGCATATAAAGGATCGGGTTCCAAACCCATTCTTGCTTGTCTTAAAGTTGCTATATGGTCAACGTTAATGCCTAATTCCGCCATTGTATCTCCTTGTTTAAGTATTTGTTACCCTGGATAACTTGATCTATATGCCTAAAATATTAAATATCTGACCAAATACTGTCGCTAATAAATATGTCTGCTTTATTCCGCAATTCTTGAACAAGTTTGACCACACCCAGTTCATACTCAATTTTTTGCATTCTCTTCTTCAAGAAATCTTTTACTCTATCAAAACTGAGAGTTACGTTCGTTTTTTTATCTGTAACCATAATAATATGATACCCAAATTGCGATTTAACAGGAGAGCTGATCTCGTTTATATCTAAATTGAAAGCAGCTTCTTCAAACTCAGCAACCATCTTTCCTTTCGCAATGTAACCTAAATCTCCTGCTTGTAAACAACTTGGGCAGTTAGAACATCTTCCAACTACATTATGGAAGTCTTCCGGAGTATTAATATTATCTTTCATTTGTTGTGCTTTTTCAATTCCCATTTCCGGTTTAATCAAAATATGAGAGACTTTCACCGTTTCGTCCATTATAAAACAATCAATGTTATCTTTATAGCACTCATAAAGTCTATCTTCATCGATATTTTCCGGTATTTTAATTACAGAGTTTAAATATTTCTTGATTATTAAACTATTCTTAAGATGTCCTTTAATAAGATCTGCATTGACTTTCATCCCTCTGAGCTCTTCTTGATATCTCTGTTCATTTCTATATTGCATCATATGTTCTAATACTTGACTTTCGACTTCATCTTCAGAAACAGAAATATCTTGTTTCCTGGCTTCATTAAGAATGAGAACTCCTTTAATGAGGTTATCAACAGCTTGTTGTACAACTTCTTTATCGGGTTTAGCCAAACCTTTCTGCCTAGTGAGTTCATATAACTCAGCTAAGAATTCATTTTCGTCTATGTGGTAATTATTAACACTAATCAATGACATGCTATCCTACCTTATATATTCTAAATATTATACTCTTTTTATTTCTTAACTGACCAAATTCATTTAATATGTATTCTCATGCCAATTCATTGAAAACGAATCAAAATCAGGATAATTTACTTTTTCATATGCTGACATCTAATCATTAAGTTTTTATTCATAGACAAAGTAACTCACTACAACTGTTACTCAAAATGTTTTTTTACTCTTTTCAAGATCGTGTCAATATTTATTCCGTTTCTTCTCAATAAAAGGTGGTAATCGATTTTCCGATACCAGGTTAGTTGCCTTTTTGCGTATTTACGAGAGTTTTTTTTAGCTTCTTCAAGACATTGAAAAAAAGAGGCACTCTTGGTTATGTAAGGTATAAACTCTTTATAACCTACGGAAGATAGGCCTGGATCTGTTTCTTTAAAGCCTCTATTAAGAAGACCTTGAATCTCTTCTATCAGCCCCATCTCTATCATCTTTTCCAACCTTATATTGATACGATTGTAAAGAGTTGCTCGATCTTCAGTAATTAATATACGGAATGGATTATATATACTTTCATTTCTTTTTTGTTCTTTCCAGTGCGAACTAATACCCTTCCCGGTGGCAATCCAAACTTCCAAAGCTCTTTTAAGCCGATAACTATCATTAGGGTGTATTTTTTGAGCTGACTCCGAATCTACCTTTAACAATATATTGTATAAGTATTCACTACCTTTATCATTTTCAAAAAGTTCTAATTCTTCTCGAATTGTTTCATTAACTTTGGGTTCTTCGAACAATCCTTCCAGCACAGCTTGAACATAAAATCCGGTACCACCGGCAATTATGGGGACTTTTTGCTCTAGAGCTGTTTTATTTTTCACGGAAGCTGAATTCTTTTTTTGATGAATCTGTGAGATTATTGTGGATGCATCATTGACATATCTACCGGCACTGTACTCCTCATCGGGGTCAATAATATTTATTAGATGATGTGGTACTGTACTAATTTCATGCTTTGAGGGTTTGGCCGTACCAATATTCATATATCTGTATATTTGACGCGAATCAGCTGATACAATCTCAGATTCTAAAACCTGAGCTAACTCGAAAGCAAATTCACTCTTACCACTTGCAGTTGGTCCTTCAATAATAATCAAGGGTATCAAGTCTTTTTTATCCATGAATTTTTGTTTATCTCTTTTCTTATTGAGTGAATTAATTATTCATCATGTGGTTTACTATTTTATTGTTAAATAACCATGTAACAGTTAAATTCTTTTAAATTTCCGTTCCAAATCGTTAAGGGTTATTTTATTAAGTACAGGTCTGCCATGGGGGCAAAACCAAGGTACTTTACAAGCAAAAAGATCGTTAATCAACTTCAGCATTTCTTTTCTATCTAATTTGGTTGGATTTTTAACAGCAGCTTTGCAAGATACAGCTTTAGCAAGACTATCGCGGTAGTCCTTTGTTTGTTCAAATTCATCCTGTAGTTGATAGAGGATATCTTTAAAAATCTGTTCACCTTCTCTATCACTTAATTCAGCAGGTATCTCATTAATCACTATCGAGTCTCCGCTAAATTCTTTTAATGTAAATCCGATTCTTGTTAACAATTCTGAATTATTATCCAATAAATCTCTTACTATATTATTTAGTATGGGAGGTATGTCGATTATGACCGGGAATAGTAATTGTTGAGTTACAGGTGGTAGCCCACCCATTCTATGCATAAATTTCTCGTAAAGAATCCGTTCATGAGCAGCATGCTGATCAATTAATACTACTCCATCCTCACATTGTATAAGGATATATGAATTATGCAATTGCCAAGGATTAACGAGCTCTTCTTCTGTCGGCATATATATATCTGAAGGAATAGATTTTTGATCAAAAGCAGGTATAGCATTATCTTGAGTTTTCCTTTCAGGTTTAAATATATTAGGTTGGTATATTTCTCTAAGCATACTATCCAGACGATCTTTATTCTTAAAATTTTTCTTAGCTAACATTTCTCTACTCGATCGTTGTGTTTTCTCAATACCTGTCTGTGAATATATTTCCTTACTTTCAAACTTGGCTTTTGATGAATTATGTTCATCCTTGTTGCATTCCGTAGAATCTGATATCAAAAAAGGAAATTTTTTCTCTTGGTATTCCAGTAATGTTTGAGTAATAGTATTTTTCACAAAACTGTGAACCAGATGGGGATCTCTAAATCTTACTTCTAATTTTGCTGGGTGAACATTGAAGTCAACCAACTCCGGTTTAATTTTTAGAAAAATGATAAAATGAGGAGTTTTCCCTTGATTGTAAATGCGATATTTTTTTATGAAAGGTTCGTAAGCTGCATTAATAGAATGTATAATTATACGATCCCTAATGTACCTTCCGTTGATGAACACGTAACGGAAATCACCCACAGTTTTGATGTCTTCTTCCAATCCGGCAATAAAACCAAAGATCGAAACGGGTTCCGTCTTATCTTCAATCTGTAAGAAATCATTTTTCAAAAATTCACTACCCAAAACAGCTGTATAGCGATTCATCTTTTCTCGAACAGCGGGATAATTGAGGCGTTCATTTCCATTATGAATTAGACGGAAACTTATGTTTTGAAACGCTAAAGCTTGATGATGAATATAATTGATCACATGCCTCAGCTCTACTTGATCTGTTTTTAAAAATTTTTTCCTGACAGGCAGATTATCAAATAGTCTGGTAATAATAATATCAGTTCCATCGTTAGAAGAGCAATTTGTCACATTTATAATTTTCCCGAACTCGACATCAATTTGAACCGCCAATTCATTAAACTCAGTTTTTGTTGTCATTCTCATTTTGCTTACTGAAGCTATACTAGGCACAGCTTCTCCTCTAAATCCCATTGAAGCTATGCACGTAATATCTTCTACATTACGTATTTTACTGGTAGCATGTCTTTCAAAAGCTAATAGAGCATCCTCTGAATTCATACCGATACCATTATCGATAACTTGTATCTTTTTTTTCCCGCCATTCTCGAGTACTACTGTAATTTTGTCGGATTCAGCATCGATTGCATTCTCTACTAACTCTTTTATTATTGATACAGGTCGGTCGATAATTTCACCGGCTGCAATTTTATTGGTTACATCTTCAGACAGTATTTTAATTCTATTCATATTGTTCCTTATTGGATTAACTAGCATCAAATTTAGTATAATAATACCATTTTATTAATCAGGTTTTTCCTGTCTACATTATATTGAAATCTTGAGTTCCAAAAACTTATTTTTGGTGATAATTCAGTTTACTAACTAGATCCTACCTTTAATATTTGTAACATATATGCTCAAGATTATCAATAATACTCCAACTAATTGGATGTAAGACACCTTCTCATCTAGAAATAATACTGCTAATCCAATTGCAATAATCGGTTTGAAGAAAAACATCATTGATCCGTTAATTGTTGGAATCTTTTGTAAACCTGAAAAAAAGAAAATATATGCAAGACCGGTTATAAATATACCCATATATAATAATAACATAACGGTTGATGTTGTTATAATAAAAGTAAAGTCCAGGCTTAGTAGAACAGATATGACAATTAATACAACAGCACCTCCGGCAAAGGATAATATGTTAAAAAATATATTCCCATATTCTGCTATCCTCTTCTTGGCTAATACAGTATAAAAACCAAAGCTCAATGAAGCAAGTAACCCGAAAAATAATCCTAAGTAAGGATTCAAGGCTGTTGTATTAATGGGATCATCTCCTTGAATGATAAATAACACTCCGACCAATCCAACAAATATGCCCGTTAGTTTAGTTGGATTTAACTTTTCTTTTAGAATATATGCAGCAAATATTGCAACGAAAACAGGGTTACTACTGATTAACATAGCGCTAGTAGAAGCTTTACCATAATAAATCGCAAACTGTAAAAAAAGCATAGCACCGGCAACATTAATAATTCCAGGGAAAATAATATTTAACAAATCCGAAGGAGATATTTTTCGTGGCTTCTTACGACATTGTATCATTCCAAACGGTAAGAGTATTAAAGCTCCGATAAGAAACCTGACTATAGTTATGACAACGGGAGAAATAGCATCACCGGCTAATTTCCCTGCTATCTCCGTAGTCGAAAACAAGAATATTCCTATAAAACACAAGGAATAACTTAAAATATCAAAGGGATGGTCTTGTTTTTTGCTCATTACTAATTATCTATAAATAAATTTCCAATATCGTTTATATGCAGATTGATAACTGCATATTACTGGCGGAGAGTCAGGGATTCGAACCCTGGGTGGGCGTAAACCCACAACGGTTTTCGAGACCGCCCCGATCAACCTCTCCGGCAACTCTCCTAGACTCATTAATGACTAATCAGAAAATGAAAACAGGTTTAAAGGTCAATAAAATTAACCTAAAGAGTATGTTGCAAGAGAAATCTTTTTTAATCAACAGTCGTTCTAATTCTTAATTCTGATTATTGTGATTCGGGATTGATTCTTATCCAGGTTTGTTATTACGTAATCAATCTTTGAATCATTAAGAAGATTAGCTTATTTCTTTCTTGAGATTCATTATGAGGTTAATAGTTGTTGGGTTAATCTTTTGAAGTAATGCTAAGTAGTAGCTTGTCATATCTCCTAAGTATATCAAAGAAAAAATCCGTTCCAGAAAACTATTACCTTCACCATAATAGTCTAAATAATCAACACCTTCGGCATTCATGTAATTTTTAAAGAAATTTATCCTTTTTTTATAAGAATAATCTTCGTCTAATTGTGCTACAAAAACCGGAATAAACATCTTATTGAAATGATCATTTTCCCAAGCTTCTATCTCATTATGATTCATTTCTGAGAAAGTATGGCAAAATGCTGGATACTTTGAATTTTCATTTAATTGACATTTCCATCTATAAGCAATCGGGTTTAAGGATGGATTTGCAGCATAAATAAGCGGGATCTTCCCTTGGATAGCTAAAGCCGCTTGTTTAGCTAAGTTAAGATCAGTGTTAACATTTAAGCTTAAAGCTCCCGCTTTGAGCATAAGCGATGAAATTGTTGCCTCAACTACTTTTTTCTGCTTAGGTATTAGTTCAAATTGTTCCATAATGATAACTAAAGAGAAAAAAAGGTATCCAATTGCTGACCTGGGAGGGAAACCTCCAGGTAACTCGCACCATATATGTTTACCGTTAATTAGAGACTTAACTATTCCTCCGCTTGTTATACCAGCAATATATTTAGTTTTCTTTAGTGCTTGCTTCAGACAACTAACTGTTTCTTCCGTATTGCCAGAATATGAGCATGCAATAAACAAATCGTCTTCCATCAAATTGGGAATATGGTAATCTTTAAATACCTGAATAGGTATGTATGAACTGAAAGCAGCTTCCAGTATATCTCCTGAAATAGCTGAGCCTCCCATCCCGGCAATTATAACTCTACGGATGGGTTTTGTTTTTAATGAATTTTTCATATTGCTATCCGGAGGTGAATTAACTTTAGGATTATTATAAGAATTCATTATCTGTTCAGGTAGATGAATAATTTTGTTATACATATCTTCCGTGTCGTATTTCTGTACCAGTGATTGATCATCTAAGTTGATTATTTGCCGTTGATCAACATCTTGTATTTTGGAATTCATTGGGATCCTCCTTTATTTTATATTTCATTTATAAAAAAGTTAGACGTCCTAACTATTTAATCGAAAAATCGTTAGAGAACTTGTCATCCTTTCAATATATCCATAACTTGTTCTTTGGTATTTGCTTTAATTAATTTTTTAACTAACTGCTTAGACTCCTTATAGTTACATTCGGATATATTTCTTTTGACATTCAGTAACAATGCCGGATTTACACTGATAGAATCGATATCTAAACCTATCAGAAGTGGAAGATAATCTTTCTCTACAGCTACTTCACCACAAATCGACACAGGTTTACCAAATCTGTGAGCATTGATTAAAGTTAATGCTATAAGCTTTATGACTGCCGGATTATAGGGATCATAATATTTTTCAACATTTTTATTATCTCTATCTGCTGCTAATGTATATTGAACTAAATCATTCGTTCCAATACTAAAAAAGTCACAATAATGAGCTAGTTCGGCAATACAGAATACCGCTGAAGGAATTTCAATCATAGCTCCAATTTTTATATTTGGATTATGAGGAAGATTATCTTTGAGAAGTTCTTTTTTGCATTGATCAACTATTTTTAGTGCTTGAACGACATCCGAACCGGATGCGACCATGGGAAACATAACAGATATATTACCTATTTCATTCGCTCTGATAAGAGCTTTGATTTGGGTTTTAAAAATTTCTGGATAACGAAGTGAAAGTCTAATTCCTCGACAACCAAGAAAGGGATTTTTTTCGGTCTGTAATTCAATTGAATCGGCTAGTTTATCTCCTCCGAGATCATAAGTTCGTATGATCAATTGTCTTCCTTTCATCCTTAGAGCTAACTTATGATAAATATCATATTGCTCATCTTCCGTTGGTAAATGCTGCTTTTCAATAAATATATATTCGGTTCTAAACAATCCTATGCCATCTGCATTATTCTGAAGTACTGTATCAATTTCTTCCTCTAGCTCAATATTACATAGAAGTTGTAGTTTTTTACCATCAGCAGTCCTTACAGGTTCATGAACAATTTTACTCAGACCATTTTTTTCTTCCTCTTCTCGAACTAATTGCTCTTTATATTTGGCATAAGTCTCTTTATCAGGATTGATAATTACTCTTGCTTGGTTACTATCAATAATTAGCTGATCATCTTCACTAACTTTCTCAAATAATTCTGAAACTCCAACAACTACCGGTAAACCTAAAGCCCTGGCAATAATTGTTGTGTGAGAAGTTTTACTACCTCGTGAAAGACAGATACCATTAACGTTACTATGATAAGATTTAGCTACATCAGTCGGAGAAATATCTTCTAATACTAAAATAACAGCTTTATCATTAGCTGTTATGAAAACATCATCAATTAAATTTTTATTACCATTCAATCGATTAATAAGCCGTAAAACAGCGTCCTCAAAATCGTAAACACGTTCTGCAAAATAGTCGTTTTTCATCTTCGCGAATGACTCAGAAACTTTTCGCAAATATTGCTGTAAGGAATATTCTGCAGTATACTGTCCATGTTTTATTAAGTTAATAACTTTATCGTATAACTCCGGATCCTGAAGAATCATCTTATGCGAGTTCAATAACTTTTTTTCTTGTTTATCCTGCGTATATTTATCAATAATACTATCAATCTCGGTTATTTCTTTATCAACCGCATCTTCAAGACGTTTTATTTCATTATCAATACTGTTTTTTGTAATGTATTTTGATGTAACACTAATTTTTTCTTTATGCCTGATAAGGGCTCTTCCCATTGCAATCCCGGAAGAACCTGATACACCGTTTAATATTATCATGTTCTAATTCCTTGTAATTATCAAATTATTTGTGGTGAACATATTAATAAGTACTACCTCTATTCTTCATCAAATCTATTTTCAAATAGATTCTCTATTTCGATTATTAAATACTCTTCATCAACACCATTAGCTATAAGCTCCAACTCCGAATCTTGCTCTGCGGCCAGCATCATTACTCCCATAATGCTTTTACCGTTTACTTCCATATTACCTTTCTTAATCATCAAATCTGAACGAAATTTGGAAGCTGTCTTAACTAATAGAGCACAGGGACGAGCATGAAGACCTAGTTTATTTTTGACAACGATTGTTTTTTTTTTCATAATTTTTCATCCACTCATTGAGATCTTTCTCGAGATTTAAGATTTATTCTTTCTTGAAGTTTACGCTGATATACTTCAGCAGCTTCATATCCAAAATTTTTCAATATATGATTGAGAGCAACTACTTCAATAATAACCGATACGTTTTTCCCGGGAGATACAGGTAGGTAGATAATGGGTAGATTTACACCTAATACATTAACATAGTTGTTGGTTAGCCCTATCCTTTCATAATCAATATTATCTTGCCATAAAAGTAGTTCAATTTGTGTGTCGATAGTTGTCTTTTTTTGTACTGCATGAATACCATACATTCTCTCAACATCAATCAACCCAACTCCACGTACTTCCATAAAATATCCAATATCATTGACAGAAGTACCCTCCAATCTATCATCGGTATGAGTTATTCGAACTACATCGTCCGAAATAAGACGATGCCTTCTTTCCAATAAATCTAGAGCACATTCACTTTTACCAATACCACTTTTACCGGTTAATAGGATCCCCACTCCATAAACCTCTACTAATGTACCATGAATTGATTTCTGAGGTGCGAAATACATCCTGAGATAACGTGTTAACCCACTTATCAGTCTATCTGTCGAAAGACGGCTTAAAATTATTGCTATATTCATCTCATTAGCAAGATATTCCATTTGCTGAGGTACCGAAAGACCCTTGGTGACTATTATTAATGGTATATTAAACTCAAACATCTCTTTAAGCCTTTCATATAGTAACTCTGCCGGAAGTGTTTGGATATAACTTATCTCAGTTTCTCCCAAAACTTGTATTCTTTTATAAGCAAAACGTTCCATGTATCCGGAAAGAGCTAATCCGGGGCGATGGAGATGTCCTTCCTGAATGACATTCTCCATCGTTTTCGGATCCGTCAATACAGAAAGAGCAAAATCTTTATTCATTGTTTCAAAAAATTCTTTCACATGCAGTATTTTCATTATCTAACCCTCAACATTGTACATTTTCTGTTTGTTACATAATATATTCATAAATCTCATGTCAATAATCGAATTATCAAGCTAAAATTCTTTCATAGTTAGTGCAGTTGCTTATTAGAATATTAAACATAATATTTGTTTAACTAAGAGATACTAAAGGGAATATAGGCTCTTAAAATTCAAGTTATCGGTGCGACCAAGTTTTGACATCATAGGCTTTTTTATTAGGAAAATTATCGTTAATGTGATCTATATTACTAAATCATAATACCATAAGTTCTTGTGCCCGTTACCGATTAGCTTATATTGCTTTTTTATCTTTCGGAGAGACGTACGGGTAGGTTGTTGAATTCCTACCCGTAACAACCTAATTATGAATTGATTATCTATAAGTTATGAATTGACAAGATCAAATATAACTTATCAAGTATTTCTTAGGGTTCAATAAGTTTAAAAAGGTCACCTTTTTTCACCAATACATTGATCCTATCGGTTTCCAAATTCTTGAATATCATGTATGGTGAGCTTTTACTAACCAGAGATTCAATAGCATCAGAAACTGACATAACTTCAGCTTGAATCCGTTTTGTTTTAATCATTCTTTTGTTGAATGAATCAATATTTCTTTCAAATGTGTTAGCATAGAAAAAGTCAGGATTTTTCCTTATACTCTTTTTTTGATGGTCAGTAACCTTATCTTTAAGTTTTTTTATCTGAGTCTCCATCTTTTCTATCGCACTTTCAACTGCGACATACATGTCCATATCTTCAAATTCACTCTGCAGATTAAACTTCGAGGCATGAAGGTTCATCTCCACATGGTTACGCATCTTTTCTAGTGTTAATATAACTTGAATAGATATTATGTGATCAAAATACCTGGAAAGTTTTTCACATGATTCTTCGATAAAATCACGAATTGCATTTGTTAAATCAAAATGACGGGCTGTAATTGTTATTTGCATCATAAACCCCCTATTTCGGTTATTTTTGTTGTTAGTTAATTACTTCAGATCTTTTGCAAAATGAGCTTTATATGAGCTCCTCACAAAAGGTCCTGATACGCAATCTTTAAATCCTTTACTAAGAGCAGCTGCACGATATTGTGCAAATACATTGGGATGTATATACTCTTTAACTGCATAATGATTCACAGAAGGTGCTAAGTACTGTCCAATCGTTAATAAATCTACTTTTGCTTCCATTAAGTTGTCCATTAAAACATTGATCTCTTCAGGAGATTCACCTAAACCAACCATAAAACCACTTTTACTAATAGTTGTTGGTGAATAATCTTTAACTAATGACAGAATTTTTAAGCTACGTTGATAGTTGGCTCCCGGTCTTACTTTATCGTATAATCTGGGAACCGTCTCCATGTTGTGGTTAAAGACATCAGGTTGAGCGTCTAAAATTTTTGAAATTTGTTTGTAATCACCTCCAAAATCTGAAACTAATACTTCAATCCATAATTCATTTTTACAAGTTAATCTAACTGTTTCTATAATTCTAACGATATGATCAGCACCTCCATCCGGAAGGTCATCTCTGGTAACCATTGTTACAACTAAATAGTCAAGATTAAGTCTATTTGCAAATTCTGATATCTTAGTAGGCTCTTGAATGTCGGGCGGTTGAATTAGATCAGAGTCTTTGTTAACTGCACAGAAAGTACATTTCCGGGTACATATATTACCTAAAACCAAAAAAGTCGCTGTTCCACTGTTGTAACATTCACTTTTATTAGGGCATCGTGCACTTTCGCAAACAGTGTTAAGATTGTAATCATTTATTAAGCTCTTAATTGCAACTGCTTGTTGCTTGCCGGTAATATTCATTCGTAACCAATCTGGTTTTCTCATAAATCCCTTTCCTTCGTCTTTATACCGACATTATAGTATTCATAACAAAAAAATTCAATTTATTGACCGATCTTCATTAATATTATAGTGGATTTGGGACGATAGCAAAACTATATTTTATGAATAGCTAGATCTTCTAAATCTTCAATGGCTTCCATTAATATTTCAGAAATAGTTGGATGAGCATAAATTACATGGTGTAAATCATCGATTGTCAGACCTGTATTGATGATGATACTTCCCATAACTATCAGTTCTGTAGCTTCTTTTCCAACTATATGCATCCCTATCACTTTTCTATTGTTCTTATCAGCAACTACCTTTATTATGCCATCTTTACTTCCAATTGCCAATGCTTTACCATTAGCTAAATATGAAAATCTCCCTACTAATACATCCTTACCGTTTTTAACCGCCGTGTGGTCAGTTATACCAATTGAAGCGACTTCCGGATCTGTATAAGTGCATCTGGGGATGTTATAATATAATAGGGGTTTTTGGTGATGCTTTGAAGCTGCCATCATATTGTTGTTCCCTTTTATCTCCTGTTCAATGTAATCTGCAACGAGGAGACCTTGTTTACTTGCTGTATGTGCTAACATTAGTTTACCGGTTACATCACCAATAGCATATATTTTTTTCTCTGCTGTTTCCATGAAATCATCTATTTCTATTTTTCCGTCATTCTTCACCAGCCTCAATCCTGAGAAATCTATATCACAACAAGCTTTTCTGCCAGTACTTACTAACACCTTGTCAGTAATGAGTTCTTTAACTTTAGTGTCTTCATTATTAACATCATTTTGTTTCTGTGGTGTACTAACTAATTTTAAAATAACTTTCCCATTTTCTAGCTGAGCACCTTCAACCATTGTCTTAACATGGACTCTGATACCTTTTTTCTTGAATGCAGTTGTCAGTTTCCGAGAAATATCTTTATCTTCATTAGATAACAACGATGGAAGTAGCTCGATAATTTCAACTTTTACACCTAAACTGGAAAATATTGACGCAAACTCGCAGCCAATAGTTCCACCACCAATGATTGCAAGGTGTTTAGGTAGTTCAGTAATTTCTAAAATATCTCGTGAAGACAGGATATTATGAGAATCGAAAGGTAATCCCGGTAATTCTATTGGTTTTGAGCCTGTAGCAACAACAACAAAATCCGCTTGATACATCTTCCCTGATTTAGTTTCGATGATAAAGATGCTTTTCTGATTGTCATGTTCTTTATCTCGTGATCGTCCTTGATATTCATTTCTCTTAGAAATTTTTTTAACTTGCTCATAAAAAACGGGGATTTTTCTCTTGTTAAATATATAATCTAAACCTGTTGTTAACTTTTCAACAACCTTGCTTTTCCTTTCCATAAACCGCGTAAAATCCAAAGAAATGTTTTCGACATCAATACCAAATTCCGATGAATGCTTTATTTCACTGAAAAGGTCTGCTGACTTAACCATTGCTTTTGTTGGAATACAGCCCCAATTAAGGCATTCACCACCTAGTTTTTCTTTCTCAAAGAGGATAACTTTTATTCCTTTCTGGTGAAGTCTAATCGCTGTTTCGTATCCACCCGGACCAGCTCCGATAATTGCTACTTCAGCATTAGTATTAACCGTTTCATCATGTGTTTGTGTGTCTAATTTCACTATTCCGACCTCCTTAATCTGCTGTTGAGTATGCCTATACTTTCTCTATATTTTGCGATCACTCTTCTTGACACATTGATATTCATCTCTTTTAGTGCCATAACTATTTGTAAATCAGAAACCGGTTCTTGTTTATCTTCTTGAGAAACCATTCGTATGATATGTTGTTGAATATTTTGTCTGGAGATATTTTGATATGTATCAGTCCGGCCGGCAGTTGATGTAAAAAATTCCTTCATGCAATAAACTCCGAAAGGAGTATCAACATATTTATCTTTCACAACTCTTGAAATAGTTGACTCGCTCACATTTAAATCATTAGCTATGGCATTATATGCCAATGGTTCCAGTGTCGCAGATTTTTGGAAAAAAAAGCTTTTCTGATGATTAATAATTGACCGCATTACACGCTTAATCGTTCGATTTCTCATATAAATAGATTTAATAAAGAATTTAGCTGAGTTTATTTTATCACGTATAAAAGGCAATGCTTCTTTATCCTGCATTTTGCCGGACGTTAATAATGACCGATATCTCCGACTTATTGTTAAATGAGGTACATTATAATCATTTACGATAACAACATATTCTTCATCAATTTTCTTAACTATAACATCAGGGACAACATAATCTGCAAATGATGGCAATAATTGTAGTCCTGGTTTTGGATTAAGATGAGACAACTTATCTTTTAGCTGATAAACTTTTATTAATGTAGTCGACAACTTGGTAGCTATCCTTTGATAGCGTCTATGAATTAAATCATCGAAATGATCTTCTAACAATTTAACTAAGAGTGTATAATCATAATCAGCTTCGGATAGTTGTGATATTAAACATTCAGGAACATTCCGTGCCGTTATTCCTTGAGGAGTAAAACTCATTAGGGTTTTATGGATCTCATCTACTTTGCTTGCAACAGCTTTCGCAATATCCGGTTTATTATCTAGTTGTTTCTCCAGATCATCATAGAAGTATTCTTTTCCTAATTCATATATATCGATTTCCTTTGATAAATAACCATAATCATCAATACTATCTAACAATTCTTTAGCAAATAGTATTTCATTTTTCGCATAGGACAAGTAGTCTAACTGATCAAAAAACAAATCTTTTTTATTTTGGTAGCTTTCTTGAAATATATCGGTAGTATAATTATCATAAGCTCTCTTGTCTTCAGAATCTATATTGTATTTACTATCTTCTTTCTGAAATTCATTCCAACTATCGAGAATATCACTAAGTTCTTTTATTTCTTTCATATTATCATGATTTAAATCATAGACTAACTCATCTTCTTCATCGTTATGAGATTCAGCGCTTTGATCTTCAGTATCGTTTTCACTATAATTCTCTTTTTCTTCGTCTTCATCTTCAAGTTCTAAGATCGGATTCAATTCGAGTTCTCTTTTTATTTGCATTTCTAGCTCTAAATATGGTAGAGCTAATATTTGCAAAGACTGTAGCATTTTAGGTCTTAAGCCTAACTCTTGGATCTGTTTTTGAGAATTTAAATGTACTAATTTATTCATTTCGGACACCATTATCGCTAAAATATGGTTTTAAGAATCTGTCTCCTAAGTATAATTCACGTGCTTTTTCACTTTTTACCAATTCTTCGGAAGTACCTGTTAGTAGTATCTGACCATCATAAAGGATATATGCTCTCTGAGTTATTGATAAGGTATCAAGGACATTATGATCCGTTATGAGAACTCCTATGTTCTTTTTCTGTAATTTATTGATTATTCCTTGAATATCAGCTACTGCAAGTGGATCAACACCTGCAAAAGGTTCGTCCATCAATAAAAATGAAGGGGATGTTACTAAAGAACGGGTTATTTCCAGTTTACGCCTTTCCCCTCCTGAAAGAGTGTAAGCTTTTTGTTTGGCTAATTTAGAGATTGATAACTCTTCAAGATGCATTTCCAGACGTCTTTTACGTTCTATTTTACTTATATCTAAAGTCTCTAATATAGCCTTTACATTATCTTCCACTGATAGT
>PWOA01000071.1 GCA_003564155.1 Candidatus Cloacimonadota bacterium | reverse complement strand
TTATTGTTGACAGATTCTACGGACACATTGAAAGGATAAAAACGGGTGGATACTTTTACTGTGTACCACCCAGATATCCAAACAATTATTGTTGACAGATTCTACGGATACATTGAAAGGATAAAAACGGGTGGATACTTTTACTGTGTACCACACACCGTGCATGTTAAATTGCTCTTGACAATTGGATTGCTATAATAATACTTACCAAAAATATTTCACTGTCAAAATATCATAGTACGCAAAGGTTAATATGCAGTGTATAATGAAGGATGTTAAGGTTGTATAAATACAAATTACTTTGATTAACACATTAGGGGAAAGCTCTCGTCCAGATTACTAAGATGAAGTTTTAGGTTCATTTCTAAATAAGAACAAAAGAACGATAACACAAAGAGATAAGGAGAATGAGATGAAAAAGGTGGTATTTATTGGATTGATATTTTTTGTATTAACTATGGTATTTTACGGATGCAGTGATAAAACTACTGAACCGGAAATAAAAAGGGTAGCTACGCCGGAGTTTAATCCTCCGGGCGGTCTTTACTCCTCTGACTTGGATGTAGTAATCTATAGTCGAACAGAAGATGCATTGATAAGATACACAATTGATGGTAGTGAACCTACACATACATCATCAATTTATTATCAGCCTATTCGCATATCTTTTTTGAAAGATACAACAATAAAGGCAAAAGCCTATAAATCAGGTTATGAAGATAGCGAAGTTGCAACAGCTATATATCTTTTTAGTGAAACACCTCCGGGAGACGGAACAATAAATAATCCTTATCAAATAGCATCTTTTGGTGTACTTGCCTGGATAGCTGCTGATTCTTCAAGTTGGGATAAACACTTTATCCAAGTTAGCGATATTGATGCAAGTGAAACACGTAATTGGGCTGATGGTGGATGGGTACCTATAGGTAACGAGACAACTGATTTTACCGGTAATTATGATGGCAATGGCTTTATAATTGACGGTTTGTATATTAACCGTCCTGACACAGATTACCAAGGTCTATTTGGCTTTACATATGCAGCAACAGTAAATAATCTTGGTATTGAGAATGTGGACATAACAGTTGGTAGATTTAGCGGTGGTCTGGTGGGATATAATCGTTGGGGTTCAACCATCACCAACAGCTACAGTACCGGCAATGTTAGCGGAGAAGGGGTTGTCGGTGGTCTGGTGGGATATAATTGTTGGGGTTCAACCATCACCAACAGCTATAGCACTTGCAGTGTTAGCGGTAATGAATACGTCGGTGGTCTGGCGGGTTATATTTTTTCGTCCAAAATCATCAACAGCTACAGCACCGGCAGTGTTAGCGGAGAAGAGGTTGTCGGTGGTCTGGTGGGTCATAATTGGGGTGGTTCCATCACCAGCAGCTATTGGGATACACAAACTTCGGGGAAAACTGAAAGTGCAGGCGGCGAAGGCAGAACCACAGCCGAGATGACTTATCCTTATGCTGAAAATACTTATGTAGAATGGGATTTTAATAAGGTTTGGAGACCGGATGAAGATCATGGTTTTAATAATGGTTATCCGTATCTGCGATGAAAGAAAAGCCATAATAGGTGGATGAGTATTGTTAGAATAAAAAAGCTGTGTCCCCAATTAACCAAAAAATGGATAACAGAATGGTCAGCTCTGATTGACACGAATATAAATTAAGGTCCTCGCTCAGATTACGCAGATTAAGAGGTAGGAGTTCATCTATTACTAGTGAATGAAAGATTGATAACACGAAGAAAGAAAGCAATAGGAGTGAGGAGTGAATAACATTCGCCCAAGAGAAGAGATGCTCGCAATGTTTCCACTTGGAATATTACTGTTGAAGAAACACTGAATTATGCTTATGTTATATTATATTATATTATGTTATATCCTGTATTCACCCTGCATTCATATACTGAACAGTTGGATTTAGGGCATTGGTTGCGTTAGCTTTATCCAAGGATTCGTCCATATGTTATTTACTTGGGATAATTTAAGGCTTGACTGTATTGAGAATACAATTATAGATGATTGATATTTTTATATCTGAATAAAGTGGAAATACTCAGCCTGATAATGAGAAGTTCAAGCATGATTCGTTTAGTCATAAGCTTTTCTATGAATACTATAAAGTTTAAGGGATCTGACAATTATAATCGACAACCATCAAATTTATCACATTCTTGGAGGTGATAATGGACATTTTAAAAACTATGTTAATAGACGTCGGCAGCTCCTTTTGCCGAATAAAACGTTATAAAATAGGTGACTTCTTTGGTCCTGTCGATATGGGTTTATATTTGTCGAAGCAATACAATAGCTTAAACATAGGAACCGGTTTACTTGCGGGTTCAATATTTCCCGGCTCTAACCGGCTTATAATAAATGGTTTTTCACCTTGTTGGGGTGGTTTTTATGTATCGTCTATGGGTGGGGCAGGTCTTGTTTTCAATGATTTAGGGCTAAATATGCTGTCGATTATAGGTAGGGCAACAGTACCGTCTGTGTTATACTTGAATCGTCCTCATCAGGAAGAGGTAATGGTTGAAATTGAAGAACTTCCTTTAGAGAGTATATGGAATGAGGGGCGTAAAGGTGTTTATTCATTGATGGATTATGTTTATGAAAAGTATAAAAACAAATATGAGAACGATCCCCGTGTTTTAGCTGTGGGAAAAGCTTCACAAAAGACAGATTTCAGAGCAATAGTATCATCTCACATTAAGAAGGGCGAAATGACTTATATAGATACTTGGTGCGGCAGAGGTGGTTTTGGTAGCAAGCTGTTGCAAGAGCACAATATCGCGGCGATAATATTTGGCGGTACTTTTATAGAAGAAGACTTCAGAGATCTTAAAGTTGCCGATGAATGGTTTAAAAACAAATACCAGAAGAAATTGGCAGCCAAAGATATTGAAGCCACCACCAAATACCGTTATGATCCAAAATTCAATACCGGCGGAACTTTCGGAGTTAATTATGCGGCTGTGGGCGGTTCTCTTTTAGCATTTAACTATAACTCAATATATTGGAGCGAAGAGAAGAGAAAAGATGTTCATCAGCGATTTATCTTAGATCATTATCTTAAAGAGTTTAACGAAGAAACTATCGCCAATAAACAACAAAATACCTGCGGCGAACCTTGTGCGGCTGTTTGTAAAAAAATGAACAATGAGTACAAGAAAGACTACGAACCGTATCAGGCTTTAGGACCATTATGTGGAATATTCGATCAGCGGTCAGCGGAAAAGGTTACTCATCATGCAGATATACTCGGCTTTGATGCTATCTCAGTAGGTGGTTTTACGGCATTTTTAATGGACTGTGTGGACAAAGATTATATCGAACCTGCCGACGTAGGTATTGAAAAAAAACCGAAATTCAGCCCCGATAATTTTGATATCTTGGAAGATTCAGCTCATAATGCAAATATTGTTATCAAACTTTTGGATAATATAGTTGCCAATGATAATCCCATTGATCTATCGGAAGGTGCAAGAAAATATGCTCGTCACCTGGCAAGAACCAGAGGAAAGAAAGTATTGGATTGTTTTGTTTATAATGCTTTCGCACGAAAAGGTTGGGTTGTTCCAAATCAGTATTGGGTGCCGGGCGTCCTTTCACCGATGGCCATTATGGGTAAATACTATATGTGGTACAATAGTGAATTCGTCCCACCGCGTGAACTGGGTAAAGCAAACGCAGACCGTTTCAAAAAAGAGATAATGATAGATAATATGGGATTCTGCCGCTTTCATAGGCTGTGGGCGGAAGAAATGATACCCGAAATTATCGAAGAACTTTATGGATTAGGCAAAGAATATATGAATAATGTGGCATTGACAGTCGGCCGTATTCACAGCCGTAATGCTTCCGTATATTGGGAGTCACAAAAAAATGTCGATTTTATTTATCATTATCTGAAAAGAAAAAAAGAAATCGATAAGGTAGAAAGTGATCATCTTACATTCTGGCTTGAAAGATTCGAAAAAGACCGTAATGATGCAGCCTTTGATTATTGGTACGATATACATAAAGGTGCTCATGAAAGTTTACGGGAATATTAATCCGGAGAATTCAGAAGACTCCGAAAAGTAAGTGGGCAATGCGTGTTGCTCCTCCTAACAGCGGACTTGTTATACCTTTCTCATGTAGGAGTCGCAGGAAAGAGGAAGCGTTTATCTAATAAGTGCCTACTTCCGGATCAAGCTATGGACTGACGTCCTTATTTTCTCCGACTCACTCTCAAAGGATGGTTGACGGGTATTTTTTTTGTTAATTGTCTAAATCAACCTAAAGTCTTCGATCACATCAAACAGTGATTAAGTAGGAGGTGATATATGGACAGGTTTTTTATGTGATTAGTATATTGTAATATTATTGTGTAAATACTTTGATGTGATTATTAATTGAATCTGATGCATTTCTATGTCAAGAATACAATTGACATAATACTACTAGTGATTATGTTGGAATTAAGTAAAGTAATGTATGGTCAATAACAGAACACGCATAAGATTGTTGAGACTGAAGTGGACCTCAGGTTGAAAGAAGGCTCACCATGAATTGAAAGTTACACCGTTCGATTTTAATATCGACATACATGCTTCCACAAGAAAGAAGCGATGTTTTGCAAAATACAATGGGGGTTAAGTGAAAAAAGAAAATAAAGAGCCATTAAAAATTAACGAGAAAGAGCCCCGGGGATTTCTGGTAGCTATAGGGGGAAATGAGGATAAAGAATATGACTTAGAAATACTTACCACTCTGGTATCACTTGTCGATTCTGATTGTCCCAAGATCGAAGTGATAACTACTGCAACCAGTTTACCCAAAGAGACCGGACAGGATTATGTTGATGCTTTTTCTAAAAAGGGAAAGAGTTCTGTTGGTATCCTTAACATTGCCGATAGGGAAGATGCAAGTAGTAATAAGTTTCTGAAGCGGATTAAAACTGCTGATATAATATTTTTTACCGGTGGAGATCAACTGAGATTAACAAGTATTTTGGGCGGGTCGCCGGTAATTGAAGAAATCAAACGGAGATATAAGGAAGAATTTTGTATCATTGCCGGTACCAGTGCCGGTGCGGCAGCGATGTCCAGAACTATGATCTATGGAGGAGAGAGCCATGAGGCTCATCAGAAAGGCAGTGTAAAACTTGGAGAGGGTATCGGTTTTATTGATAATATAGTCATTGATACCCATTTTGTTGAGAGAGGGAGATTCAGCAGGCTGATGCATGTTGTATGCCTTAATCCTGCTAATTTAGGGATAGGCTTAGGTGAAGATACCGGGATTATTATCGAAAAAGGTCATATCATCAAAGCTATCGGTGCCGGTCTGGTTGTGATTTTTGATGGGCTGAATTTAAAGTATTCGAATGTAGCCGATATTAAATTTGATGAAGCAATTGCTATGGAACATTTATTAGTTCATACAATTGTTGATGGTCATGGATATGACATAAAAGAGAGAAAATATATGCGATCCGGGGATTTCAGTGAGGTCTTAATTACGAACAAATAAGGAATGAAAATGAAAATAATGGAAATAAGGGCCCTGAGAGGTCCTAATTTGTATAGTTTCTGGCCTGTAATCTTTATGAAATTGGATATCGAAAGCCTGAAAGAGATACCGACAGATATGGTACCGGGATTCAAAAACATGCTGAAAGAGATGATGCCTTCTCTGTATGGCCATAACTGTTCTCCAGGAAGACCGGGAGGCTTTTTTGAGCGGATAGAGCGGGGAACTTTGGCTAGCCATGTTGTAGAACATATTGCCATTGAGCTACAGTGTTTGGCTGGTAATGAAGTTTCCTTTGGGAAATCACTCAGTACAGATAAAGATACCGTTTATAATATTGTCTATTGTTATATAGCTGAAAATGTTGGCCTGAAAGCCGGCCAGTTTGCAGTGACTATTGTAAGAAAATTATTCAAGGGAGAAACTACTGATCTTGAGCCATTAATATATCAGTTGAAGAAGTTTAGAGATGTCAGTCTGCTTGGTCCTTCAACAGAGTCAATCGTTAATGAGGCTAAACGCAGAGGTATCCCCTGTATCAGATTGAACGAAAATAGTTATGTCCAGTTAGGTCACGGTTGTTATCAACGCCGGATCCAAGCTAGCCTTATAGATAGCACCTCAGCAATTGGTGTTGAAATTGCTGACGATAAAGAACGGACTAAGAATATTTTAGCTGAAACGGGGATTCCTGTACCAGAAGGAATATCAGTAGACGACCTTGCTAAAGCTCAGGCAGCTGCAACTAAACTGGGCTATCCGGTGGTTGTTAAACCTTTGATTGGAAATCATGGCCGTGGTATAACTATTGATATCCAGGATGAAGATGAGCTGACAGTAGCTTATAAAAATGCTGAAAAGGTATGTGACAATATTTTAATAGAGAAATTTCTGGTCGGCTTAGATTTTAGGATCCTGGTGATTAATGGTAAATTTGTGGCAGCATCACAAAGAGAGCCTGCTTTTGTAACCGGAGATGACAGCTCTACAGTTCAGGATCTAATCGATCAGGTCAATGATGATCCTGAGCGGGGTGTTGGCCATGAAAAGAATCTGACTAGAATAACAATAGATGCCATGACAGAAAGATTACTGAGGGTAAAGGAGTTATCTCTTCAGTCCGTCTTACCGGCCGGACAGAAGTTATATGTCAAATCAACAGCCAACCTCAGCTCTGGAGGAACCGCTGTAAATATGACTGAGATTGTTCATCCCCTGGTCAAGTTGATGGCTGAGAGAATAGCCAGGATAATAGGTCTTGATGTTATCGGGATCGATATTGTTGCTCCGACATTACAGGAGCCTCTAAAGAAAAATTTTGGAGGTGTCGTTGAAGTTAATGCTGCCCCGGGACTTAGGATGCATCTTAAACCGACCGAGGGCTAGTCTATTAATGTTGCAGTCCCTATAGTCGATATGCTTTTCCCTCCCGGAGTTTTTAAGCCTGTGCCTATAGTTGCTGTGACCGGTACCAATGGTAAAACTACTACTGTCAGGTTGATCTCCCATATACTGAGTCTGAATGGAAACACTGTTGGGATGACAACTACTGATTCTGTAGTCATTGATAATATACCGGTTCTAAAAGGAGATTTTAGCGGACCAGCTGGAACCAGGAATGTTTTAACAGATAAGACTATAGACCATGCCGTACTGGAAGTGGCCAGAGGTAGTATTTTGCGACGTGGTTTAGGTTATTCCCGGAGCACTGTTGGGGTGCTATTAAATATCAGTTCCGATCATTTAGGCGAAGGCGGGATAGATAATCTGGAAGATCTGACCAAGCTTAAATCGACTGTTATTGAAGCGGTAAAAACTGATGGTCATGCAGTTATAAATGCCGATGATCCTCTAGTTCTTTCACGTTTGGATAATATCAAGGCCAATCCTATTTTATTTTCGGTTAATCCGGATAATCCTGCATTGCAGGAAAACCTAAAGACTGGCAATATGAATGTAATATATAAAGATAGTAACATATTAATTATGAAAGAGGACTGGGAATCAGTAGTAGCCAGTGCTGTTGAGATACCGATAACCTTTGCCGGTAAGGCTATCTTTAATATAAAAAATGTACTGGCGGCAGTGGCGGCAGTTTCATCGTTGGGATTAAATGCTAAACAGATAAGGGCTGGACTTGTAAGCTTTAGTGCATCTATAGGACAATCTCCGGGAAGGATGAATATAATAGAGATTAATAATTTTAAGGTTGTTATTGACTATGGGCATAATATTGGAGCGATTGATGCCACCGGAGACTTTATAAAAGGGCTGGCACCAGGCAGAAAAATCCGGATGGCTTCAGGATCAGGTAACCGGAGGGATGAAGATATTATCAAGTTAGGCCTTACTCTGACTAAATACTATAACTTTATAATAATCAACGACTCAGACCCAAGGGATAGAAAGGTTGGCGAAACTGCTAACCTGATCCACCAGGGCTTATTAGATGGCGGCTTTAATGAGAAGATGATAACTATTATTCTTGATGAGCGACAAGCAACACAGGCTGCCCTGGAGATGGCTAAAGCAAATGATATTATAGTATTACAGGCAGATGATGTAAATCAAGTTATCAGTGATGTACTGGCTTTCAAGAATAAATCAGAGGATAACATATTACTTAATTAATAGGGCTATGAGTTAATTAGTCGATTATTGGGGGAAAGCTGATCCCCTGATATTGCTCAAAATTATGACTATCTAATGAATAGCAAAGATTATCTTGTACCATATTTGGGGAAAATACCACTATGGTCAAGATACAAATGGTAAGCAACACATCGGGAGAAGACGTTTGGAGTAGTTAATTACTCCTGCAATGCTCAAAAGCT
>PWOA01000025.1 GCA_003564155.1 Candidatus Cloacimonadota bacterium | reverse complement strand
GAAAGTCTAATAATCTTCGTTGATGAGCATCTTGACTTTTTCTTGCCGCTGTTTGTTCTTGAAGAAGTTGCTGAAAGTATCCACTTGCAGGACTGTAAGGGTCTTGGGTGACAGTTCCGGCATAAGTTGTTCGTGCCATAATTACCACCTCCAGCTAAAGTCGTAGCCAGGTTGCATGTTAAGCCGATTAGACCCTTGATTATGCAACTGCCAATTAGGAGATTGAGTAAACGGTTGAGCTTCCCCTTCGCCTCCGATTAGTTTTGCTAACCAACTTGAAACATCAGGAGTGATTCCCGCTAATGCCCCAATGCCCATTCCTAACGCTTGTCCTCTGTTTGCCCTAGCTTGCATCTGACCCATAGCCTGTAATTGACGATTAAACTGCTCACCTTGCATTCCCATCTGGTCGTAACCTGCGGCCTGTTGATGCTGTCCATGCATATATTGTCCATAGTGTTGCAAGGTTTGGTCTCCAATCTGTCTCCGCTGTGCGGTCATCTGTTGGTCTGCAAAGGGATTCCGTCCCATTGCACCCATTCTCTGAGCTTGCAATCCGTGTGCTCCTGCTTGAGCAGTACCCATACGCTGCATTTGACCGAACATTTGCCTGTTCATCCCACTATGAGGATCACGCATTTGATCAGCCATTCCATAAAACCTATCTGTATCCACCGTTTGAAAGTTCGGCGGTCTAAACATCTGTGAAAGCCAACTCATATTAAGCCTCCTCTTTTCCTCTATCTACAAGTTCTACTCCATCTAGAACTTTAATTCCACCTTTATATTTTGCTTCAATACGGAACTTTTTCGAACCTTTTTTCTCTTCTACCAGTCTTAGGCTTCCTATGGGAATATCCTTTGTCATCTGTTGACCTCTGGTAAGGCTCGAAACTTCCTTATGAAGTTCCTTCTCTTGGTTATATATCTCCGTAAGAGCTTTATTCATTGAAACTTTTAATGCTTCTATTGTATCTCCGGTTATTACGGGTTTCTTAATCTGGTTTTGCATAAGGCAGCAACCTCCTAATGAACAGGGTAAAATTACGTATAATTTTGTCAAGGGTTATACTAAGAATACCTCCATTAACGTATTGTTTCGTGGAGTTATCATCATACTTCGGAAGCGTATCACCAGCTAATTTAACCTCGTCACCATTATTGGTATCTAGGTCAGTATCCGAATACCATCCGTAAGCATACATCTTGCCTTCGGGTGCACCTGAAGGGAGGTAATACTGCAAATTCATAAGCATATTATCACCCATGAAAGGTCTGTAAGTATATTGCAATCCGCTTTTATCTATCGTGATACTTGCTTCAACTTCTTTATCTATAAAACTTCCCAGCAATTCTATATTCTCATAGTCTATATCAAGAACTGCCCATAAACCGTGTTGAATATTATATACATACACAAACAGCTTATCATCTTCTGTCTCTTGTATCACCATCAACGCATTACGTCTTTCTGAGAACAACAGCTGGGTATTTAAGCCTGCTTGTATTCCATAGGTGTTATTGTCTATATAATCCACGTTCTGCGATATTTTGTCCATTTTGCCCCCTCCAACGGCATATACGCATCCCTTATAGAAGATGAACATCATATCCTCATGAACTATTACATGTCTCTTGTCTTCTCCGCCGAATACTGAGCCTTCATGTTCGATTGCTAAAGCGTTAGGATCCACTACGCAGAATCCGCTATCTCCGAAAACCCACAGCTTGCTTTGAAAGTCAGCCATCACTATGGGAGTGAACGGTAACATCAAGAATTCGTCAGGATAATTAAATATAGAGTATTTGCCCGGTTTACTACGTATTATGATATTAGGGATTGACCTGGACATTTCTCCGGGAACTACGCAATTGCCCGCAAACAAGTAACCTTGGCATACGCTTTGACATTGCCTTAATACGGAGACGGACTCTAGTGTTTCACTGTAACCGTTGATAGCTTCAAAGCTACCTAATCTAACACCTTCATCAAAGAACTCGTAACTTTCATAATCTAGGTCAGGTTGTTTTTTGAAATTGTTCGAACTAAGTTCTATTTCTCGAACCAGAGAATATAATTCTCCTTCGGAACCACCTTCGAGTTTAGAAGCATATATACATATATGGGACACTCTCTTGTTTAGCAATTCTTTGATCAAAGGAACAAGGTTTACTTTAACCTTCATTCTTTCTACGAAATCTCCTTCGGGCAGTGTCTCTATTAATTTATCGAAGAACACTCTGGAGAGCGGCCCTTCTTGAAATCCATCATATACGAAGGAGATTCTATATCGATAGATATAATCTTCTACGAATATCTCTTCTCCACCGGTTACGGGAGTATAATCAAGTTCTAAAAGATCGAACAACAGGACACCTGCTGCGGTATGATTGCCAAGAACAAATGGGACACCAGCCGTTATATCTCCTTGAGTAAATTCTTTAGACACTGTAACTACATTATCACCCCAATGAGCTACATAGCCCTTATTTACATCTTCAGTATCTACGGTAGGTTCTGTGGAAATAACCGCATCAAGAAATTGACCATTCCCAGCAAAAATATCTACTCCATTACCGTGATATCCTACTCTTATCTGCCAATCTTGATTATCACCAGGGTTATTAGCTATTGAATTATTCAATTTAAGAGTTTGATTGTGGTATGGAGAACAGAAGATAATGCCGAATTGAGACGGGTATTCCTGGTTCTGTATAGTTGCATATCCAAGTTTTCCGGAGAACACTCTCATATTATGACGTTGAGACATAGATATGCTGTCATCACTATCATCAAGAGACATAGGGACAGCATGGCGGAAACACTCACCGGACAAAAACCTTGCTTCAAAGTATTTAAGCACGGGATTATCCGAAACATCGTAACCTGTAGCACCAACCATTAGCCAGATTTTGTCAGAAAAGTCTCTCTTTTGCACCCCATTCCAAAGAAACATGAAATCATTCGTTTCCGTAGGATTTACAGTTTTAATTTGCCTTTTTGTTCTTAGCGCTCTATTGTACGTATTGTTCGCTGAATATCTATATCTCAAATAACTATGGCCGGATAATTTAGAATCAATAGGAGTTGACCCGCTATTCAATATCAACTCATTCGGATTTCCATTTTGGTCATCCTGTCTACAGAATAATACTGGTTTCACATTATCTTCATCTTGCATACCACTTGCAAATACATAATAACCAACTACATCAGTCATATAATCCATTACGCATAATTGACCTGAAGCGTAAACTCTCAAATGATCAAAAATAACACTATTATCGCTATTAGTACCAATTCCAGCCAGATGACCTATATCTATATTTGAGTTATCTGTATTTTCGCCATCTCGCAGTCTAAAGAGAATAGCCCTGAACAATTGTTCAAAATCATCTCCATAGGGATGTACTATTGAATTATTATCTCTTCTTACCTGTCGACCTCCTCCACTAGCGCCAACTGCCCATCCATATCGAGATTTCTGCATAGGATTAAACGGTAGCATGCTTCTAGCAAAGGTGTAACCACCAGGAGTATCATCTTGTAAGCTAAGGTTAACTACTTTACCTTCCATACCTTCTTCATCAAATAAAGCCTTATCGAAGGAGAACAACAGATCTGCCGTTTCTGCTAATACCTCGCCTTCATCTTGATTGGGAGCAAATGGTGTTATAGCACTAATTCCTATTGGGTTTTTTACTGAGAATGCAGCAAATACTTTATCTTTGGTAACGACCATGCTGACAAGACTGCTATTAGCAGGAACTACGGATGCAAACGCAGCATTGATCGAATGAGATTCAGTAATAGTTAAAGGATTAAAATCGGTTACTTTAAGACGTTTAAACTCATAAAAACCCTGTTGATTCAAGGATACCGCATAGATATAATCTACGTCCGTAGGTTCGTTAGCCTCCCATGTTGCATCATCCTTATAGTCGAATCCTATATCGAGGATATGGTTTTTGAACAAAGCATCTGTTTTCTCAAGATATTCTTCACCTATATCGATTGGATTACCCATATTATCCTCATTATAATCAAGGAATACTAGCGTAGAAGCATTCTCGCTTAACACTACAAGACGATTATCGGTTAAAGGGATTATTCTCTTAATGTTAACCAATTGATCAAAGGAGTCTATCGAATCGTCAAGAGCATAGTCATTATCAGAGAATATACTGTCTTGATGTGGGGAGAATACCACTTTAGGCAAGGTTTGTTTCCCATGATTGATAACGCATGCGTCTGCAAAAGCGGCAAACTGATTACCTTTAATCGACGGCATCTTCGTCAATGGCCATCCGGTAGCATCGAACTTAACGCTTTTATCGGTAGTAATACCTAAGAACCTACGATCACTTTCTCCTATATTCTTACCATCTACGTACAGATCATCTTTTATAGGGTTCGACTTACCTAACTCCTTTTTATTCCCGTTCTCATCTATATGATACAGGACAACCTCTGTCACTATAGGGGTAGTGGTGAAGAACAGTTGATTAGAAACATCGTCAACTATGGATACTCCGGTAAGCCACAATGATATAGTTCTATTTTCTTCAGGGTTATCATAATCAGCAACAATCTCATTATTAAGAGTCTCGACAATACTATCGTAAGTATCTTCCGCCGTAAAATCATAATGTGGAGTTGTGCTGTCTGTTAATTTGAATTTTAATCTATAGTTTTCCATTATTCCTCTTTAGGATGTATTGACGGTTATCGTTACTTCTTTAGTTATCGGACTTCCACCATCAAATGTTATCGTTAAAATAGTAGACTCTTCGGTGGAGAGGGTCTCCAGATAATTAGAATGAATAACAAGAGAAGTACCGGAAAGATGATAATCTTCAGTGATAATTGAACCTTCGGTAAGATAGCCAGTACCATCGTGAATAGTTTCGATTGTTTTAGCGTGATCTCCATAGGTAACCTCTAATTCAATATCCTCTTCACTGCCTTTAATATAGGTAGTCGTAGGAGGTTTTACATCATTCTTCTTCGAGGTAAGGTCTTTAACGTCCATAGAGAAACTTCCACCTCCTCCGCCGGGTCCCATCTCAAAAGCATTCTCGGGAACTATTTGAGAGGCTACATCGCAACGTACATTAAGAGCGAGAATAGGCATTTGCAACCCTCTTGCTCTTACGTTCATTCCTTTGTTTTCGGTAATCTCTATAACTTCTTTAGGCATAATTATTACGGAGTAGAGTCTTCAACGGTTACCTCTAAGGTTCTTAGTTTCGGATAACCTTTATCGAATTCAACATCAAAATAAAGTATGTCGCCATCCGCTAAATCCATTTCCGTCAGATAACCAGTATTATCTATTGTAAGGGTAGTCCCTGTAAAGTCCCAGTGATCTTCGCTGACTTCTTCTCCGTCTAAGTATAGCTTAACTATATTCGTTGAGTTATCTCCCAACGTTATCTCGGAAGTAATATCCTGCTCGTTGTTCAAGTCGTAAGTTTGTTCACTGCTATCTATTGTTCCACTCGGATAAACCTCTTTTCTGAACTCCTCAAATTCATCACTGAGTCCCTCCAGGATTTCATAGGTTTCATCAATCTTTTCTTTAGCCGTATCATGCAGATCTGCATTAGCGTTAAACTTGTGTACAAGTTCAGCCATGAATCCGAATATATTAGCCGGTTGAACTTTTGTGCTCATCTTATTAGCGCTCATAGAAGCCCTCCTTTATTTATGTTTCTACATTTCCCAGTCTTACATTTCGTAGTGTTTGAACTGAGCATGAGTAGGTTGTTTATTGTATTTCCGTCTAGTTGAGTATATGTCACGTTCATATTTATCATCGTATATTTTAGCCATTTCAATCGTTTCAGGATTACGCAAGAAGAGTTCACTCCAAACTTTATATAAGACACTGCGAGCTATCACGGTATCTATATCGCTTTCCAGTCCACTGGATTCATCTATATCATACCAGAAGCATCCGTATAGCGTCACCGAATCCACATCGGAAAAATCTTTAGCTGTCACTATCTTATCTGCTCCAATCCAATACAGTTGAGCTTTATTACGTTCAATGGACAGTGCGTGGATATTTCCGGTAGTTGATATCATCCCGGTAAGGTTTGCTGATATCCTCGGTAGCACGGCAGCTCTCTTCTCATTTACCCATGCGCTTTCGATTTTAACAACCGTCAAGTCATCTTCATCTATCGTATCGTTATTTTCATCGTAAACAAACTTATGTATTCCGTATCCGGTTCTCATAACGAAATCAACAGCATAATCATTAAATAGCATTACAAGGTCATTTACGGCTATTTCTCCTGCATGTAATCTTGTCCTCTCTATTATCTCTCTGAAAGTCATAACAGCTCCATATACTCCTTTATATCGTTTCCTATTATATCTAGCTTAGCTTTGTAGTGGTTTAATACTGCCAAGACAGCTTGAAGAGCGTTTTGTAATGTCGGCGTCACGCTCTGCCATTTATATCCTTTTGTCTGCATAAATCCTACCATTCCTTGTATAGCGGATGAAATTCCTTGAATAGCGGAGTTTGCAGCGGATATTTCAGTGCTTGCTACTTCAATATCATCTTTAGAAATTGCGGTTGTAATCCTTCCTATGATGGCTTCAAGGGAATCGGTTGAATTCTCTTCATCGAACAGTTTATCAAACAGTTCTTTCAAACGCCCGGTATCTGCATCAGCCGTTGAAAAGTCTGCTTTAATTTCATCATAAGCAGCCAAGAAGTCGTTAGCTACGGCTTCAACGGAGCCTAAGCTTTCAGCAAGGTAGTTAGCCATCTTATTCATATAGTAATACCTTGCATATACAGCGGCGACTAGATCTATGAGATGATTATAATAAATATTGTCATTAAAATCTTCGGAATCATAAAAATCCGCCGTATCTTTGTATAAGTACTGAACGGTGAGAGTAGATTCAACCACGTTAGCATCTATCATCTTCACCTGTCCATTTTCTATGTAATAGTTAATACTAAATCTATCGTGATATAAGCTATTAGAGGGCATCGGAGCTTCTTTTTCAAGTTTTGACACCCTCTTCATAGCGAATCCATTACTTGATACAACACCTAAGAGATACTTGGATCTGAATCTTGCCGGAGTTTGTAAATCCGGGTTAACGTTATCGTTATAAGTACCCACATCATCATAATCGGAGATTTCACTAAGGACGGTAAACTTGCCTCCGGTCAATAGGAGAACAACAACTTTATCCCAAGTGGATTCTGCCAGATCAGAGTCGTAATCAACTAGAGCAACTCCGTATCTCTCTAACGCCTTATCTTTTATCTTGCTCATTTTACGTCCTTTAAGTTGGGTGCGACGGGGGGATTTGAACCCCCAGCCTCGGCATATGAAACCGACGAGTTTCCGTTACTCTACGTCGCATCAAAGGAGCTGTGCAACTGAGCTAAGCTCCTTATTGTTAATCAATGTTACGGAGAAATTACCACATAAGGAGTAATCTCTGGATCACCTGCGTCCGTTATAGCAGTAGCCAAGTTAACCCTAACCCTGATATAAGGAAAATCTCCATCAGAGGCAGCTGGGGTATTAGCTTTTGCTGAATTTTCCGCCAACTGTGTCCAGTCAAACACTTTATATGCAGCCCAATTTTCTTTATCGAAACTGCCTTCAAGGAAAATTCCATTATCGTCGGCAGCTCCTGCGCCGTTACCATCAGCGGTGTCAGTATGATTAATCATTAAGATCGTAGGAAGTGCCCCTTTAGGCAGAGCAAGTGCTTCGGTTGTATAATCGTCGGTATCAGGAGCACCATTATCAAGAGCGGTCTGTGCCTTATACACCAAACGACCGAATATTTCCTGTTTAGTCCATTTTACGTTTTCTACAGCAGACATAATTACCTCCTTAAGAGCTGAATTTAAAGACTACATGGTTCTCTGGAACTGTAATCTGAAGTCCGGCTTCGGTTATCATTTCATCAACACGTCCATCAACTCCGGGATTTTGAACGTTTGTATTTATGAAGCTGTCACGGCTTCTGCCGTTACCTGCAAGAGGACGATAGAATACTTTGTCCATATCTACCATTACTGCAAGGTCTCTCCACTGTCCACGCAACAATGGGTGATTAACAAAGTTGAAAGTTCCGAAAGGAGTCACAACTTGAGTAATATTAAATCCAAATACAGACGGACGATTCATCACATCGTAACGATGAGCGCCTGAACCTGCGGTGTTACCAATAAAGGAAGTTCCATGTCCAAGTTTCGCAAACCATCCGATAATTTTATCTGAAGCATAGATAAGCTTCATTCGGCTAGACCCGAATTCAGGTCTGTTGAACTCCATTGCAAAGTCAACAAAATCATTATATCCCGTCGCAGAATAGCTCATGCTTTGAATCTGACCAAAGGTGGATATCCATGGGATAAGACCCCATGTAAATCTTTCAACTCCGGTACTGTCGGTTTTGTCAATCAAGCCAGCATTGGCCTGTTGAACTCCACCTACACCAAGCATAAGTGCATGTTCGATGTCCATCTTCTGTTCTTTAACAACGTCTCCCCACTTCCTCACGAATTCGTTCTTTCTGAAACGATGTTCAGTGGCCATTGCTGTGCCGGAATACATTGGGCAAGCATTTTTGAATATCTGACAATACCCTTCAGACATTGAAAGTTCATCAGCCCAACCACCAGGATAAGAACTTGCTTCGGGGAATGCAGTTCCAACTACTTGACCACGAGCACCTTCAGCGATAGTAAGACTGTCATCATAGCTGCAATTAACTATCGTCCCATCAGCTTTTAACATCCTGATCGGGTAAAGGTTAACTTCAGTATGAGCGTCAGTACCTTGACCAG
>PWOA01000015.1 GCA_003564155.1 Candidatus Cloacimonadota bacterium | reverse complement strand
GTTAATTGGGATTTTGAAGAAATATGGGAACATGATCCCACACATAACTTTAATGACGGCTATCCTGTTCTTTATTATCAGGAATTTGACCATATACCGGCACTGAATACCCCGCTAGTGGAGGCCTCTCTGACTGTTATTGAAAATACCGATCATATATTGTTGAGTTGGGAAGCGATAGAAGACGCCAATTCCTATAGAATATATGCAGCAGATGACCCGGAAACCGAAAACTGGGGTGATCCGGTGGCCATTATTGAGCAAACACAGTTTGCCGATCCGGTTTTAGATGAAAATAGAGCCAAATTCTACCAAGTGATAGCTTCTGCACAGGAGGCACCATAATATTTAATGTCAAAAAAAAGCAAATATTGGAGGCAAGATGAAAATGAAGATTATTAGTATAAGGAAATGTTTTAGGGTTACTGTAGTAACATTGTTAATGACAATTATATGCGCACTAAGTTATGCACAGTTTGCCGGTGGGCAAGGCACTGAAGAAGATCCGTGGCAAGTTTCCAGAGCAGCACACTTAAATGCGGTTAGAGATCATATGGATGCCCACTTTATACAGATTGAAGATATTGATTTAGGGAATGCTCCCTGGAACCAAGGAGAAGGTTGGGATCCTATAGGTCATGCCGGAAGTAATTTTAGTGGTGTCTATGATGGGAATGGCCATATAATAAACGGTTTATTTATTGACAGACCCAATTTGGATTATGTAGGATTATTCGCTTTTTCTCGTTATGATGCCGTAATCAAGAATTTAGGGTTAACGAATATTAATGTTACAGGTAATAATTGGGTTGGTGGTTTGTTAGGGCGAAATCTTAGCCAATCTAAAGTTATCAACTGCTTCACTACGGGCTCTGTTGTGGGTCATGGAGAAAGGATAGGTGGTATCGTTGGATATAATCAGAATAGAGACTCTAATGTTGTTAATTGTTATAGTAGAGCATCTGTTACAGGTGGTACTCAAGTGGGAGGACTTGTCGGACATAACAGAAACAATGCTGCTATTACGGGAAGTTACAGTAGCGGCAGAGTCAACGGTGATGGTGAGTTGGGTGGTTTGGCCGGTTTCACTCAAGATTGGGGCGATGACCCGCCGGATAATAATTATTGGGATGTTGAAACCAGCGATCAAGAAGGTTCAGCAGTAGGAATAGGCAGGCAAACCAGGCAAATGATTCATCCCTATGATGATGAAACTTATGTCGGTTGGGATTTTGAAGAATTATGGGATCATGATCCCACGCATCAGAACAACGACGGATACCCGGTTCTTTATTATCAGGATTTTGAACCCCCGGTGATAATCGATCCCCCTGTAGTGGCTATAGAAATAACCACTACAGAAGATACTGATAATGTGCTCATAACGTGGCAGGCTGTGGAAGATGCAAATTCATACAAAATTTATGTGTCTGATACTCCGGATGTGGAAGACTGGGGTGAACCTGTTGCTATTACGGAATATACTCAATTTGTGACACCGGTACAAGATGAAGATAGAGCAAAGTTCTATCATGTGACGGCTTCTATTGAAGAAGCACCTTAACACCAAATATTTATAATCAGGTGCCGGGGAATGAATGTATATCTCGTTTTCCGGCATCAAACTTTTTTATACGTTTATTCGATATTTAGATCCTCATGCTTCGGGTATTAAACTCCCTGTGGGCTGTGTGTTAATTTTTGCGATATATTGTTCAAATTACTGTACAGCAGTATTATAGCGTTTATTGCGGGAACTGCAGAAATCATTTTCTATGCAGCAAACTGTTTGCTTATCAATTGAAACAAGCAGTCATAAAACTCATTTGTATGGCCTAAAAATCGCACCACTGTCTAACAACACTTTAGCTGCTATTTGTTCAAGTTGAGCTTAAACTTCCCTGGAATAGCATTAAGAAGAGTCAAAGGTTAAGCAAAGTAAACCGGACATATTCCGATTACACCGGCCTGTTATCTTATTGTGACAAACAAGGGATACACAGTTAGTTTATGAAATATACCAAGAGAGTTAAAAAGGTAAGATTGTTAAAAATAAAGGTTGGGATTAAAACCACACAAATATTAATACCGTTAATCACTACTTGACAACTATGGCGGCTTAGACTTAATGTATGAAAAGAAGATGGCAATTATCGGCGGTACCGCACTTGAAGATCATTGGAGCTGCTATTATGGAACAGATAAGGCTCTAAGGTTAAACAACTACAGCCATCAAAGAATAGGAACACATAATAAAACTAATCGAGCATCTTAACATATACATCAAAAGATGATGCCGGAAAGGAGGAATAATGTTGCAACTGAATTTTATAAAGGAGAATCCTATATTAAGAAAAGCTATGTTGGGAAAGAGAGTATTTATGATGATATTAATGGTGTTGTATGCAACTTTATGTTTAGGTCAGTTTGCAGGTGGTGACGGTAGTGAACGTGATCCATGGCAGATTCAAACAGCTGAGCACTTAAACAATGTGAGGGAATACATAGGACCTATGCATGATGATAAGCACTTTATACAAATTGCCGATATAGATTTAGGAGTACCTCCCTGGAATGAAGATGGAGGATGGCAACCGATAGGTGGTTGGGTTGATATGTGGTTAACCTATTTTCACGGTTCTTATGATGGGAATGGTTACATTATTGAGGGCTTGACGATAGACCGTGCTACAACTCACCAGGCTTTATTCGGTTATATCTATGAGGCGAATTTGCAGAATATCGGTTTAAAAGACGTGAATATAAAAGCTAACCGGAGCGTTGCGGGATTAGTGGGAAGAGATGAAGGCGGTTCCACCATCAAAAACTGTTTTGTTTCGGGCCAAATAACCGGTATTTATAGTGTTGCGGGTATAGCGGCATATGTTACAGGTTCGGATCCACAGAGCATTATTTCCAATAATTATTCTGTAGCATCATTGACGACTACAGATACCGATGAGGAGCATCTTGCAGGCGGTATTATAAGTCACAGAAACTGGGGAGTGGTAATAAACAATTATGCAACCGGTCCTCTCTACACAGAAGTCGAGTCTCAGAATGTAGGAGCTGTTATCGGCAAAGTAAGCGATCATCCGGGAGAAATATCAGCAAATTATTGGAATATTGATACAACCCTTCAATCTCGAGGATATGGTTCAGGCCTTGAAGATATACCTGGAAATACCGTACCCGAAATGATGAGACAAGAGACTTTTGGGGGATTCGACTTTACTGATGTGTGGAGAATTGATGAAGGTGAATCATTTCCATATTTTCAATGGGAAGGTGAAGAAGCAGGTGAGCATAATAAACCCCCTTTATTACCACCGCTTAACTTAACGGCTGTTATTGATAACGGAAATATTAACCTTGCTTGGAATGCTCCTAACGAAGAAGTGGGGGTCCCAGACGGATATAATATCTATCGTGATGATGACAGAATTAATGAGGAACTAATCGTAGCTGTTGAGTATCAAGACACCGGTTTAGATCAATGGACTATTTACAGCTATTATGTTATCGCCGTTTATGGTGAAGAAGAATCAATAGCGGGACAAAAGAATAATATATTGCTTTATCCCGGATTTGCTGGAGGAGAAGGAACAGAAGATAATCCCTATTTAATTGCTACAGCAGAACAGCTAAACGGAATAAGATTCTTTCTCGACTCACACTTTCGCCAAATTGATCATATCGATTTGGGTATACCTCCCTGGAATGAAGATGAAGGTTGGAAGCCGCTTGGAGAATCATCTGAACGGTTTACAGGCAGTTATGATGGTGATTATAAAATCATCTCTAATCTGACCATTGACCGCATCAGTGACAACGTAGGGTTGTTCGGTTATACCGATGATGAAAACCGGATTCAAAATGTTTCTCTCAGAAATGTTAATGTTAGTGGAGAAAATAATACCGGAGCCTTAATAGGAAGACAGCAAAATGGTATAGTAGCAAATTGTAATTCGTCCGGGTCTGTTAACGGCAATAATTCTGTCGGTGGTCTTATTGGTAGAGTAAATGGTGCTCTTGTCAGTGGCTGTTATTCGCTTGGAGCCGTATCCGGGACGGGAAATAGTATTGGAGGCTTCATAGGTTATTATGGTGGTTCTAATATGATTGATTGTTATTCGAGAGCATCTGTAACGAGCAACGGCAGTAATATTGGAGGTTTTATTGGTTACCATTTTAATAATGATGTCGGCAGATGTTATTCGACCGGTGAAGTTAACCATGTAGATCCTGATGAAACAGTCGGGGGATTTATCGGAAGGTATAGACGGGGAGAAGTCACAGAGAGTTATTGGGATATACAAACATCCGGACAGGAAGAATCTCAAGGCGGTGAAGGATTAATAGGGCGGCAGACTCAGCAGATGATATATCCTTACGAAGATAATACTTATACCGGCTGGGATTTTGAAGAAACATGGCTTCATGATGAAGATCGCAATAATAACAATGGTTATCCCTTATTTGTTTATCAAATGGAACACTTGATTGTTTTAGATACTCCGCAGGTTGATATTTCTTTTGAAACTATTGATGACGCACGACATGCAATTATAACATGGGAAGCAGTTGAGGATGCCGTTTATTATCGTGTTTATGCAACAGAAGATCCCGCAACCGAAAACTGGGGTGAACCGATTGCAGTGGTAGAAGAAACACAATATTCAGAGCCGGTAGATGATAACCGCAAGAGGTTTTATCATGTAGTAGCTGCGGCAGATTAGTATATTATTCAAAGGTGAGATGGTGAAAAGGCATTACTATCTCACCTTAGTCAGTAAGTACATCAACAGAGACCGGCTGTAAAGATACGGCAAATCAGTAATATATCCGGTATTATAGTAATTAAGATAATGGTTTTGACAGGTTAACAGGCATAGTAATTATTGGAAACCTATGGTTAAAGGAGGTAATAATGCTAAGAGAGTCTTTTTTAGCACAAAGACAAGTAAAATGTTTATTGTTGATTGGTTTATTAGTAAACTTTCTTTCAATAAGTTGGGCACAATTTGCGGGAGGTGACGGTAGTGAACAAAATCCCTGGCAAATACAAACTGCAGAGCATCTGAACAATATCAGGAACTATTTAGGTGAGCAACATAGTGATAAACATTATATCCAGACTGCAGATATTGACTTGGGAACCGCTCCCTGGAACACCGGCGAGGGGTGGAACCCCATAGGTGATAGGAATAATGCTTTCCAAGGTCAATACGATGGTGATAGATACTACATATCCAATCTGACTATCGACAGAAACAGCGATTATCAAGGGCTTTTCGGTTATTCTTTTGATGCATCTTTTTACAATACAGGCCTTAAAGATGTTGACATCACCGGACGAGATCATGTGGGGGGTATAGTTGGTCGTCAAGATGGAGTATCTCGTCTACAATATTGCTATGTAACCGGTATCCTTACCGGGTCTAATTATGTAGCGGGAATTGTAGGCTCAACAGGTAATGATGACGACTTGTTAGTCGCAGACAGCTATTCTACTGCAAATATAAACACTTACAGTACTAACAGGAATCATTATGCCGGCGGTATAGCAGGTAGACTGTTCCGTGGTGATGCCAGACGTTGTTATGCGACAGGTTTGATAACTACAGAAGTGCCTTCTACAAATGTTGGCGCTGTTATTGGTGGTCATTCTTGGGGAGAGATTTCCCATGTATATTGGAATACCGACACCTGCGGACAAGAACGGGGGATAGGAGATATAATAGATTCACCCGGGCAAACTACCCTCCGGTTACTGCAATCCGTTACTTATGAAGGCTTTGATTTTCACGATATTTGGGCTATAGATGAAGGTTCTTTTGCTTATTTACAGTGGCAGGGAGAGGAAGCTGAAGAACATAACCTGCCGCCATTACTACCCCCACTGAATCTGACAGCTACCGGGTCCGATAGGACAGTTGATCTTTCCTGGGATGCTCCGGAAGAAGAACTGGGAGTTCCCGATGGTTATAACGTATATCGTGATAATGATATGATTAATGATGAGTTAGTGGATGTAACAACCTATCGTGACACGGGATTGATTAATTGGCAAGCTCATATGTATTACGTAACGGCTGTTTATGGTAATGAGGAATCCATGCCCGGCATTACTGTAAGAGGAACACCGGTCAGCTTTGCCGGAGGAACAGGGACAATTGAAGACCCTTATCTTGTAGAGACAGCCGAACATTTAGATGGGGTCAGAAGGCTACTTGATTTACATTTTTTGCAGATTGCAGACATAGACTTGGGAGAAGCTCCTTGGAATGAAGGAGAAGGGTGGCAACCTATCGGAGATAGAAATAATAATTTTACCGGTTCTTACGATGGTGGTTATAATAGAATTTACAACTTAACTATCAATAGGTTCGCCAGTTATCAAGGATTGTTTGGCTATGCCGATGGTGCTTCTTTCACAAAAATAGGCCTGAGGAATGTTGATATACGGATAGGTGATCAGACCTCTCATGTGGGTGGCTTAGTTGGAGCTGCTTATAACAACACCTCTATAACTTATTGTTATGTGAGAGGTGATGTAGATGGTTACGAGAGCGTGGGAGGTGTAGCCGGATATATGCACTCGGGTGCTAATATTGTCGGTTCTTATTCAACAGGCTCTGTGAGAGGCAGAAGCGGCAGGACCACTGTTGGCGGATTAACAGGATTTAAAGCAGCTTATAATCCTCAGGTTACCGATAGTTATTCAACTATGAACGTTCATGGGGCAACAGGAGAAATCGGTGGATTGGTGGGCAGAAACCATTCAGGAGATATTGTCAGGTCTTATTCTACGGGAACCGTAACTGCCGAAAATGAAGAACAGAGTGACATAGGTGGTTTTGTGGGAAGCTATGTGGGAGGTAATGTTCTTAACAGCTATTGGGATACTGAAGCCAGTGAAAGGGAAAATTCCGCAGCAGGACAAGGAAGACTGACCCGGCAGATGACCTATCCTTACGATGAAGATACTTATGTGGGATGGAACTTTGATACTATATGGGAAGAAGACACTCAAGGGAACCTTAATGACGGTTACCCCATTCTCTTTTATCAAGAGTTCGATGATTTACAGGCACCGCAAGTGAGTTCACAAATAGTTATTGTCGATAATACCGAATACATAAGGCTCTCTTGGGAAGCAGTAGAGGCTGCAACCTCTTACAAGGTATTTGCTTCTGATGATCCTTATGCTGATCATTGGGGTGAGCCGATAGCTGTTGTTACAGAGACATATTTTGCCGAGCCCGTGACTGCAGGAGAAAAAAAGTTTTATTATGTGGTAGCTGCAGTGGAATAATAAATAAAAAAAATAACTTCTATTTAACATACCATTCGTGTGCAAATGGGAGATATAATATATTTACTATAAATAAAATATCATTAGGAGATATTATGGAAAGAACATTTAATAAAAGAATGTTTAGTGTTAAAAGGTTCATAGCAACTGCTTTAGCCTTATGTTTTGTTATTGCCCTGTCTGCTCAATTTGCAGGAGGCAGAGGCACAGAAGAAGACCCCTGGCAAATTGCTACAGCTGAGCATCTGAACAATATCAGAGAATATTTAGGTGAAGAACATTTTGACAAGCATTTTGTCCAAACTGCTGATATCGATTTGGGAGTGCCTCCTTGGAATGAAGGAGAAGGATGGCAGCCCATAGGTTCACATGAACATGGTAGTTTCAACGGGAATTATGATGGTCATAGGTTTACTATAGCAAATCTAACTATTAACAGAGAAACAGAGAATCAAGCGCTTTTCGGGTGGGTGTGGGGTGCTGTTATTAAAAATGTCGGATTGAAAGATGTTAATATAAACGGAGGTCATCATGTTGCAGGACTTGTAGCTTGGCAACACGGAGAAGAGGGAGCATTAATCCAAAATTGTTATGTGACCGGTAGTATCACCGGGATGGATGTTGTTGCGGGAATTGTAGCAATGATGGCAGACGGTGAACCAAGAGTTGTCGACTGTTACTCGACTGCAGAATTGCATGCAAGGGAGAATCGTTGTGCCGGAGGCATAGTAGGAGAATTCATGTCCGGAATGGTCAGAAATTCTTATGCAACTGGTAATATAATAGCTGAAGAACAATCGGACTGTACGGGAGCAGTCGTGGGTTGTCAGCATGATGGTGAGATTCATAATATTTATTGGAACCTGGAAACAACCGGTACTGATAGAGGCGTAGGGAATAGGCCTGATGAGTTTCCGGGGAATAACACCGATGCCATGCTTTCAAGAGAAACATATCGTGAATTCGATTTTGACGATGTATGGAATATACAACAAGAAGCTTCCTATCCCTTTTTCAGGTGGCAAGGAGAAGAACCTGATGACCATAACCGCCCCCCTTTGCTGCCTCCCGGGAATTTAGTTGTAAGGGCAGGAAACACTATAGCAGACCTTAACTGGCAAGCACCACCACCCGAGATGGGTGTTCCGGAAGGCTATAATGTATATCGTGACGACAGACAGATAAATGAGGAATTGATTACAGAGACCCAATATCAAGACACCGGATTAACAAACTTCACAAGATATAATTATTATGTAACGGCTCTGTATGACAATAATGAATCAATGCCCGGCAATAACGTCGATGTTGTCCCATATCAATTTGCCGGAGGCGAGGGAACTGAAGACGATCCCTTTCTCATAGAGACCGCTGAACAGTTACATGGTATCAGGTTTTTTGATTATTATTTTCGCCAAAATGCGGATATTAATTTAGGTGAAGCACCATGGAATGAAGGGGAAGGGTGGAAACCTATTGGTAGTGATGCCAATGATAGTTTTAACGGTTCTTTTGATGGAAACGGTTTTATAATAACCGGATTGACTATCAATAGACCCGATACGAGCTATCAGGCTTTGTTCGGTACTATAGACGGTTCAACTATTAAGAACGTAGGTCTTATAGATGTTGATAT
>PWOA01000023.1 GCA_003564155.1 Candidatus Cloacimonadota bacterium | reverse complement strand
TGCTTTCCATTTCATCTTACCATGAGCATTTTTTTTAATTATATCAAGCAATCGGCGGTCAAACGGTAGAAATTAACACCTGATACTAAATCTCTGGCTTGATTATCCTTGCCATCCCACACTGCGATAATATTCACCTCCAGACTGAGGTATACCGTTAATAAGCGTTCTGACATGCTGTCCGCAGATATTGTAAATTATCAAATCGAGATTATTTACATCATCAGGTAAAATAAAAGTCATCGTCGTTTCGGGATTGAAGGGATTCGGGTAGTTAGAGACAGTTAATGATGTGGAAGGAAGTAAGTTGTCTTCCACAGAGGCTACTTCCCTATAGGTGAAAAACACCCGATAATCGTCTAACCACATTAGCTCTATGTACTCCTCATAGTAATAATTAATCACTAAGCCGGAGAGCCTTTGATTATCGGCATCCGCTTTTTTTGTTCCGGGAAGGCTGACAGCATAACAGCGTATATTACTACAAGTCCTATGACTATCGGTGCTTTGAACATTTTTCCTCCTTAGTTTGCTAAAATGATTTAGGTAAAGAGCTTACATAGATGGAAGCTCTGCTCCTGTATTCATTAGTTCACTCTTCATTTCACGAACTCCACCATTCCGAAACCGGCGCTGTTTTTCTCTCCGAAACCACATTGATAACCGATTTTGATGAGTTCAGGGTCAGCTTTAATTGTAAATGGTGCTTCCATACCGATTATTTGTGAATAGAATCCTGATTGAGGATTTTTCTTAAAACGAATTTTTTTCCGTATGACGCCTTTATGTTTTAATATATAATCGACATTAAAGTTAAAATCGAAATAAGATTCACCCTGGTAGTTCTTTTTATGAATGAGTTTATACTTCCTGAGCAAGTTTTGCAAAATATTCTTTTTGAATCTATCCCGTTCCTTGGGATCCATATAATCAAGAAAGTGTTGTACTAACCTACCATTTTGATTAATATTTGTACTTATGACCACAGGTGATAGTACAATAAAATTCATCTCTGAAACGAACTTCGGTTCCGGAAGGGACTCGACAGAAGTTATTGTCGCTGTGACTGAATGATTATTTGAGAAATGGAAGGTAAACTGTTGATTAGAGAATATTCCTAATACCAAGTGTTCGTAACTTTCTTGAATAGCAGTTGAAAATAGGAGATCGAATGATGATACGTTTGAGAATCCACTGTCATTACGATAACAATTTTTGAAAAAAAGTTTTGAAAAGGTAAAAAGCTTAAATGGTCGATTATCAACAACATATCCAGTACTGTGCAAAAAAGATGAAAATTCCGGCGAAGAATTATCTATAAGCCGGTAAATAATATTCTGCAACTCGTAATTGTAGTTATAGGGGAACTTGCTGGAAATTTTTGCATCACAACTTAGTTTCAACCTCATAAACACCTTCTTTTTCAATTATTGAGAAGATCCCGATATTCTTAAACTTAAAAAACATCTTCTTTCCCAGTAAATTCATGTGATGAATGCCGTCAATAAAAAAATGTATTGATATTAAGATTTGTAAATATGAGATTGTTCAGACAATGGATATAGATTACTAAATAGGACATGAATTGAGTGCATTATGCGCATACTGGATACTTAATCATATGGGTCGGCTGCTATGTTAACCTTAACAAGAAAACAGAGACGGTCTGTCAAACGACTTGCAAGCGAACCAAGGATCTCAATTTCTTTATTAACTATCACTTTGGTACATGCGGAGAATGTAAAACTATTCTGCCCGCTTATTTCAGTAAGTCTTATCAAACAAAATACACTTTGCTGGAGAAGTGTTAATTTGTAATTATTGTTTATTTTATACGGTACACCAATGACAAGGTATTCTACAACAAAAAGAATTCGCCGGTGTTTGCTTGAACAAGTGATCGGATTAAGAGAATTAAGCTTATATTTGAAAAGGGATTGAAGTATTTTCTTGACGTATAAGTTATAAACAGTCAATCAAACTAATGAATATTACATATTGTATATCAAACGATTAAAGAGGACAGGATAATTATGGAGTTGCAAAAAGAGTTAGGTCTATTAGAAGTATTTTGTATTGCTTCAGGAGCCATGATTAGCTCGGGGTTATTTATTTTACCGGGTATAGCTTATGGTTATGGGGGACCTGTAATAGTATTATCATACTTTATTGCCGGTTTATTAGCCATGACAGGTATGTTGAGTATTGCAGAGATGGCTACAGCAATGCCTAAAGCTGGTGGAGAATATTTCTTTATAACCCGTGGGATGGGGCCTGCCGTAGGGACTATTTCGGGATTATTAAGCTGGTTTTCATTATCTTTAAAGAGCGCTTTTGCTTTAATTGGTATGGCTGCTTTCACAACGATTGTTTTCCCGAATATAGACATCAAGATTATTGCAATATCTCTAACTTTTGTTTTCATGTTTATAAATATTTTAGGAGTTAAGGAGAGTGGTAGATTTCAAGTTGTATTGGTTTTGTCTTTATTAGGGTTAATGGCAGTTTATTTGTTTATCGGACTGCCTAAAGCAAATTTGGATAACTTTCAACCTTTCATTCCTCATGGTCCGGGCAGTATTTTTGCATCGGCCGGTTTTGTTTTTACCGCATACGGCGGTTTGCTTTATATCGGTTCAGTCGCCGAAGAAGTTAAGAATCCTAACCGGGTAATTCCTTTAGGTTTGATTATTTCATTACTAATTGTAAGTATCCTTTATACATTAATGGTTTTTGTCACAGTTGGAGTACTTCCCGGTGATGAATTATCCGGAAGTCTTACACCAATCTCCGATGGTGCACGTGCCGTAATGGGGAAACCCGGTTTTATTGTCCTCAGCATAGCCGCTATTTTAGCTTTTGTATCGACAGCAAACGGTGGTTTGCTAACTGCCAGCCGCTACCCGATGTCATTAGGCAGAGACGGTCTCATGCCTCACATACTTAGTAAAGTAAGCAAGAAATATAGAACTCCTGTTATATCAATTATAATTACAACTATTTTTCTAATTATTTTCTTATTATTAGATCTTGAGATTTTGGTAAAGGCAGTTTCAACTACAGTAATATTGACGAACATACTTTCTTGTTTAGCACTGATTGTGATCAGAGAGAGCAGATTACAAAACTATCGTCCTGTTTTTAAGTGCCCGCTTTACCCTTATATTCAGATTATCGGGATAATAGGTTTTATTATTTTACTATTTGAGATGGGTATATCATCGATTTTGATAACTTCTATAGTTGTTACAGCAGGTTTCTTTACTTACTGGTTTTATGGAAGAATTCGTACTGACAGGGAATATGCGCTACTGTATCTTGTAGAAAGAATGACTTCTAAAGAAATCACGAGTTATAACCTGGAGACTGAATTAAAGGAAATTATTCGTCACAGGGATAATATTCAAGAGGATCACTTCGACAAAGTTGTTAACAATGCGCATATATTGGATATCCGAGGAACTCCTGTATTAGAAGAGTTTTTCCAGATAGCAGCTGAAGAGGTACAAAAAGATCTAAAACTAAGTGCTGAAGAGGTGTATGATGCCTTAATTGCCAGAGAAAGAGAGAATTCCACAGTTTTAAATGATAAATTAGCAGTACCGCATCTAATAGTTCCCGGGGAAGGCACATTTACAATTTTAATAGCACGGTGTCGAAAGGGAATTATCTTCTCAGAAAAGAATAATGAGATTAAAACTGTATTTATTATTGCCGGCTCAAGGGATCAAAGGACTTTTCATTTGCGTGCTTTGGCTGCTATTGCCCAAATATTTAATGATCCGACTTTTATGTCTAAATGGATGGACGCAACCAGTAAAGAAGCCTTAAGAGACGCCGTATTTTTAGCTAATAGAAACCGGGACACCTATTTTGCTAAAGGTAGTAAACCACAAAATCTCAAAATTACTTGAATTTTGTCATCTATCAAGTTTATCAACTAAAGAATCAAGTCTTTGCAGTCATTTTCCGGTTATCTTGGGAATCAACTCTGAAACTGTATATATTGATCCGGTGACAATAATAATGTCATTTGCTGAGGCCTCATCTAACGCTTTATAATATGCATCTTCTACCGAACTGCCAATGCTGCAAGGAACTCCCATGTTATTAACAATAGCGGACTGTTCATCAGGATCAGCAGCTCTTTCAGAGCTGTTTTTCGCAATATATATTTTACTTGCTATACTGCTCATTGACTGAATCATTTTTGCAAAATCTTTATCTCTTAAGATAGCTACTACGAAGATATATTTTTTATCTGGATATAGCAGACTGAGATTAACCACTAAGTTTTCGATTCCTTCTTCATTATGAGCGCAATCAATTATTGACATTGGTTTAGAACTTATAATTTGCATTCTCCCTTTCCAATCGACATTTTTTAAGCCTTGCAAAATGAGTTGTAAATCGAGAGATTCTTTAAGATATTGTTTAAATATTGAATAAGCAATTATTGATAATGCCGAGTTTCTTGCTTGATGCTGACCAACCATATTTGTTTGTACTCCACGAATAACACCGGGAAGAGGGATATCTTCAGATTTTATTATCAGATCATATGTCGTACCTTGATTGTTAAACACAACATTTTCTACAGAGTAATCCCTGTCATAGTAATAAAGGGGAGCTTCTTTTGATTTTGCAGTTTCCTTGATTACATCCAAAGCCTGCGGTATCAGTTTACCGACTACAACCGGAACTTTAGCTTTGATGATACCCGCTTTCTCATAAGCGATTTTTTCGATAGTATCACCTAAGGTTTTTCGATGGTCTAAGGATATACTCGTAATAATCGTTACAGTAGAATTGAAGGGATTAGTTCCATCAAGACGTCCTCCTAAACCAACTTCAAAAATTGAGGTTTCGACTTTATTTTCGTTAAACAAATCAAATGCCATAGCGGTGGTAATCTCAAAAAAAGATGCTTCCCATTTATCAAAAACATGACGCCACTTACCATAATTGGAAATGATTTCCGGAATGGATATTTGCTTGCCATTGAGACGAAATCTCTCTCGATAGTCTACAAGATGAGGTGATGTGTTTAATCCGGTAATTTTTTTGTCGGCTAAAGCGATTGCCTCGCACATTGCTGCCGTTGAACCCTTGCCATTTGTACCGGCTACATGAATTCCTTGTAAACTAGCTTCCGGGTTATTCATTTCTCTTAGAACAGAGATAATTCTCTCTAACCCGTATTTTACATTAGCTGAAAATCTATTATATATATTATCAAGAAAGTTTTGATAAATCGGATCTGGTTGTCCGTTAACAGGTGATTTGTGCATTTATATTATTTCAATAATGTTTCTTTCAAAAGGATATTATTTATTTGTTGATCTGTAAGTTTAACAATCTCCTAGATAGATTATGTACGGCTACTGCTAATCGTGTAAACAATGAAATTTTAGAGAATAATAAGTACAAAATCTCAAAATGTGAGGGTATTATCCTATATTAACTCGGTAATTCATTAAAATCAACAATCTACTCTCGGTCGGGCAATCTATGGTCCGGATAAGCTTCCGGATCTTCATTGTGTAAAGGACAGGTAACGATTACTTCCCAGTTTTCATAATTACCTTCCATATAATAATGAGACGCAGGGGTTCCGCTAGGGCATACGTAAACACCACGTCTTAAATACCCGGTTCTATTTAAATCACCAGCATCACCGCTAAAGTTTCTTTCTCTTTCACTCATATATCTGCGGATGGCATCTTCGATTTCACGCATATTCTTAATACATTCTTCGGCTTTCTCTCTTCGCTGGATATCCATTGCTTGAGGTAGTATCAGTATAAATGCTAATGCCAGTATGCCAACAATACTAATAATTAAGTAAACACTAATACCTTTTTTGTTAAGTGTTCTGTTGCTGGTAACCAATCCTCTTAATAGCATATCATCTCCATTTGTATTTTTTTTAAGATTGAAAAATATTCCGAACAGTTATCAATCCAATTAACGATCATATTTAGGAATCTCTTTCATTTCGTCAAGCTTTTTAGTCTTTTCTGAATATAATATCCGGTCCAAAAAGTTTGATGATAATCAAAAACTATGGAGATATTTATGCCTTACGGGTATTTAACCTTTTAAGAGAATATCAAGGTAAAAGAATAGGTAAAGCTCTATTCTTGAGATTTGTGGATCAGATGTTCAGTGAAATCTAACTTACTGATATGTGGAGTAATATATAGCAAGGAAGCTCCGGTTAAAAATTAATCTTTGTAAACTAAAGTTACGATATTACCTCACTTAATGATCTCGAATTTTGAGTACAGTTATTATTTTTCCAAAGTAAAGATGGTGGTAATGAATGATCGGATCGGGATGAAGATATATTAATTAGTTCAATGTATAAGGGGAACGATATCTGCTTTTAATCTTTGTCACAGTCACTATTAAGTATGTAATATTGCAGTTTGATCACAGTTAAATAGATTAAGATATACTATATAATTGTTCAGCATATTTCAGTGAAACGAAAGGTTGACAAAATGACCCTATATTACTTATAATACTAATTCGAGGTAAAAATATGACATTAAGAAATAAGAATACTTTAGTGATAGTTATTATAGCTTTATTATTCAGTGTGTTCTCTTGTTCGAGAAGATCGACCGATTATGTTGGTATGGTTAATGATCAACCTATAACTATACAACAATATAATACAGCTCTTCGAAATCAATATGAATCTCATATCCTGAAAACCGGATTTGCACCCAATGATATCACCTGGCAAAAGATAACAGACCAAGCATGGGATAATATTGTAGAAGGGATCGTCTTTAAACAGTTACTTGATGAACATGACATAACCGTGACTTATCAGGAAGTAACCGATTATCTGATGGATTTAGAGAATATACCGGAGATAATACTAAATTCTCAACATTTTAGAGATAATGATGTATTCGATATAGAAAAATATCACAGTTCACTATTAGAAAGTGACCCCATTGATTTATCTTGGCTCACGAGGTATTATTATAATATTTATTTACCTCAACAAAAATTAGAAGCGCGAGTATTCTCTTCATCGGATCTTCCTGAAAGAGATATACGTGAAGAATTTATTGCACAAAATTCTTCAGCTAACGTATCAATTATCCATTTCCCACCTGATAGGTTTGAAAAGATTATAGTCTCTGATACTGAAGTTAGAGATTATTATAATCGTAATCGTACCGACTATGCATTAGAGCCTTATGCTACAATAAATTATATGATAATTCCCTTAATTCCCAGTCGTTCGGATTCACTGAGAACTAAGGCAGTTATTGATTCCGTTTATACCGAATTACAAGATGATGTTGATTTTAGATTCTTAGCTCGAAACGTTTCAGATGGAGAGACTTCCGGCAGAGGCGGAGAACTGCCGTTTTTACCTTTAGATGAATTACCGTCGCGAGTTAGAAGCACCGTACAAAATTTACCGGAAGGATCATATACCAGGCCTTTCTCTACATCCGACGGATGGGTAATTTATATGGTAGACAGTAAGACACGAGATTTGATAAAATTGAGAGAAATATTTATAGAACATAACCCTTCGGAGAAAACCCAAAAAGATAAGTATGAAGATATTGTTAACATAAGAAACCTTGCTCTTGAGTTAGGTATACCATTAACCGCCGACCAATTTGATATTGATTATTACACAGCTGAAAAGCTTACACCGGAGAATAGTGATATCCCAAAACTAGGTAAGAGCCATTCCATTGTAGGCAGAGCTATTAATTCCAAGCCTGGGCGAATATTGGAACCCCTTTATCGTAGAGATCTAAGATCGTACATTCTTATCGAAATTGTAGATAATCAATCAAGAGATTTTAAACCGTTACAAGCAGTGTCAGATGATATCAGATCCTTGCTATCCAGGAAAAAACAACATGAAGCATCCCAACAAAAAGCAGAAGAATATTATAAAAGATATAGATACAAAGACATTACACTGCAAGCTAAACTACAGAACTACCCCGTCCACGAGATTGATTTTTTTACAATTAATAGTGATATCCCCGGTGAAAATGATATTAGTGAATTGGGCAGAAATATGTTAGCCCCGGCTAAAAATCGTTACGTCTCAGAACCTGTAGAATTAGATAATGGATCATATATTGGTGTTGTTCACAGCCATAAGCGTCCGGACATGAATAAATATTCTGAGCAAAGGGAATATCTGAAAAAATCTTTATTGGAAGAAATGCGAGGACCTCTTTATCAAGAATGGTTTACCGAGCAGATTAAAAATGCTCGAGTAAGAGATTGGCGTGAGAATTAGGTTGTATTCTGTTAATTATAACAATAAAATATATTTTAGGTGGTGAAACATTGAACGGTTTTACCACCTAAAACTTATCCCGATTTTATTTTCTTCAAATAATAAAAACACAGAATCCTTTTCTTCTTTATAGTTATACATATTGGCATCGACAAAAGCATCAAGCACGGATAAGATGACAATAGATCCTAACCACCAATAATCGTTTTGTCTTCTATCGAAATACTCATTATATTTCTGTTGATATTTAAATATGTCATCACCAGTGGCTTTATCGGCTTTATCATAATACTTATTTACCAGATTATGATTATAAATTAATCTCCCTATGAAATATCCTTCCAAAGCAATAACTGTAAATGCTTTATGATAGGACTCATTGTAGAACTGTCCACCACCGGGTATGAATGCTGACAAAGCCATAGCTTTTGTAGGATTTTTCCCGGTTTCAAAGCCAAAGAGATTAATAATGATTATCGTGAACACTATAGAGAGTAGTAGTTTTCGCATTTTTATTTACCTATAATACGTTCCCATAAAGCATAGAAAAAAAGTGGGATCATTATTTCATGATGACCGATTAAGTAATAACCTTTACCTCTGCCTATAGTTGGTCGAGACACTACATTAACCTGAGGACGGTAATGATGATTCATGTCGAATACAGCTGTATAAAACCCGGATAGGGGGTATTTAAGATTTCTGACTACAGTTACAGCCTTAAGAAACACTTCGGGCATAATAACTGCAGAACCGAGATTAAGGAATACACCGCCTTTATCCAAGTTTTTAACATTATTACAGAAAATATGAAAGTCGCGTAAAGAACAATCACCAATGGCTGCTCCATCGGCATTATCATGCTGATGGACAATATCAGTTCCTAAAGCGACATGAACAGTAACCGGTATATTCAACTTGTAGGCTGATGCTAAGAGGGAGATATTCCCGTATGGAGCTTGTATTTCATTTAGAGCTTTCCCAACTCCTTCCCCGAAACCGATTTTAAGTTCGGAAGCTTTCTTAATTGCTCTATTTATCCCCTCACTAGTTTCCCGAACCATTCCGAAAGAACCGTCTTGTATTGATTTATCAACATCTTCAGAAGTTTGTCCGTTAATTGCAATCTCATAATCATGTATGGCTATCGATCCATTTCCTGCAAAACATTTGATAACACCTAACTCTGCCATTTTAATTAATAATGGTGCTAAACCGCATTTGATAACATGACCTCCAATAGCAACAATAACCGGTTTACCCGAGCAATAAGCGTCATATGTATGGTTAAGTAACTCTTTAAACTCTTGAGCTTTTAGAATATTTGGTAATAGATCAAAGAAATTATTAATTCCTAAACTATGTTCATCACAGGAAGCAGGTTCCATGATATTAATAAATGCTTTTTGATCAACTTTACTGACCCGCTCTTTGATAGAATATTTATTTTGGTTAGTCAAATCAATTTGTTTATACTTACTCATAGAACCTCATTTGGTAATCAGCTTTACGTCTATATCTATCTTCTTCACTATAAAGACAACCGCAATACTTTTGACGGTACATTTCAGCTTTTATTGACATTTCTTTTCCCTTTGACCAGAGATTTCTGAAGTCGCGATAGTAAAAATCGATGCCGAATTGTTGAGCTAATTGTTCACCAATTTGTTTTATTAGATCATGTTTTTTATAAATACTATAGAGCAAGGTAGTAGAAAAAGAGGAGTAATTATCTTTTTTTGCTTTTTGTACAGTTTTTAGAAGCCTGAAATAATAGCATAAGTAACAACGTTCATTTTCCCGGCAGTTTATTCGTCTCATAAACTGCCGGGGGTTATAACTTTCTTCAACAATGAGAGGTATGCCGACATGATTGGTCCATTCAGTTAAAGATTTCAACCGTGATTGATACTCTTTATATGGATGAATATTATTATTATACCAATAGGCTGTGATATTGTTGGTTACTTGTTCATTTTCCAATTGTGTATACGGAGCAATCAAACAAGGTCCACAACAGACATGGAACAAAATATTATTAGGCACAATTCTCCTATGTTAATAAATTAAGAGTTATCTATTGGAGCAAACTCAGCAGTAAAGTGTCTCATAATAGGAGCTTCATAAGTTATTTTTAATCCACTGCATGATTCTCTGCGTTTGTAGACTTGCTTCAGACCCCACACAACAACTTCCATGTGATTCTCGGTATAAACTCTTCTTGGAATTGCAAGTCTTAACAGATCGAATTTCGGATATCTGTTTTCCCGAGTTACAGGGTCTCTATCAGCTAATACAATTCCGATTTCTACACCTCTAACACCAGCTTCTATATATAGTTCAACACCTAGAGTTTGGGCAGGACAATGATCTTGGGGGATATGGGGGAAGAATTTCATAGCGTCTACGTAAACAGCATGACCTCCTATAGGTTTGAGTATAGGAATTCCTTCTTCTTCTAATCTTTTCCCTAATCTTTGAACTTGTTGGATTCTATTATGCAGATAATCGAATTCGGTTGCTTCATCAATGCCTTTTGCTAATGCAGCCATATCTCGGCCCGACATACCACCATATGTAAGATAGCCTTCGAACATAATAGTATAAACGGAACATTTCTTATATAACTCTTCATCTTTAAGAGCAATGAATCCGCCAATATTAACGATTCCATCCTTTTTGGCACTCATTGTGCAACCGTCAGCGTAACTAAATATTTCAGATACTATCTCTTTAATAGTTAGCTTTTCATATCCTTCTTCTCGTGTCTTAATAAAATATGCATTTTCTGCGAAACGAGCTACGTCAAAGATCAGCTTTATATTATACTTCTTACATAATCGAGACACCTTTCGGATGTTATCCATCGAAACAGGCTGTCCGCCTCCACTATTACAAGTAATGGTGTGTACAACAAAAGGTATCCGTGCACGGCCTTCTTTTTTGATTACCTCTTCTAACTTAACCAGATCGATATTCCCTTTAAATTGATGATTACTTTCATTATCAAATGAATCTTCTATAGTGCAATCATAAGCAATCGCATTACGAAATTCAATGTGTCCTTTTGTCGTATCGAAATGGGTGTTGCCGGGGATTATATCTCCTTTTTTGACCATAGCAGAGAAAAGAACATTTTCTGCAGCTCTACCCTGATGAGTAGGAATAATATATGGCATTCCTAACAGTTTTACAAGCATGTCTTTCATTTGAAAAAAACTTCTTGATCCGGCATAACTCTCGTCACCTTTCATGAGGGCTGACCATTGATTATCGCTCATAGCTCCGGTTCCAGAGTCAGTTAACAAGTCAATGTAAACATCTTCAGCTTTGAGGTTGAACAAATTCAATTTTGCTTCTTTGATTTTTGCTATTCGTTCTTCTCGACTAAGTTGCTTAATCTGTTCGACTACCTTGATTTTATAAGGTTCTGCAAATGGCATCTTATCCATAAAACCAATATCTCCTTTATTATCTTAGTTATTTATTTTACCAACTTTCATTTCAAGATACCAATTCTGTCAAAGATTTTAAATTATTTCTGATCCATTTTCATGAATATTTCTTTCCTAGGGATAGTGCAATTAAGCTGAAAGCTTTAACAGCAAGAACGAAATACATCGTATTGGTTAAGCCAAAGAATGGCAGCAAAACAATTCCTCCGGTAATCCCCCCTAAGAAACCACCCACAAGATCGGCTGAATAAAGTATACTCGCACTGTTGTTAAAGTTTCCTGTTGTGCGAAAATAACCTTCAACAGCGAGAGGAAATTGAGCTCCGATTATGTATCCGCCACTAAAAGGGAAGATTAAAAAAAATAGAGGATGAAGAGTAAGTATGGGACGAATATAATTAGCCGTAATTATTATTATTAACGTAAAAAGCACTATATATAAATCGTAAGATAAGAGTGAATTATAGTATTTGGTAGGTGTTTTAGATAAATATTTACCTTCTAATAAAGCAGGATCTTCTCTATGTGTGTTCATGTCCGCTTTTTTATTATAGTTGATAATTCTTTTACTCCTTAAAGCACCGCCAGCTGCTCCCATCATGTAAGCAACGAATAACATCCCTATCCAAGCGAATACATAGCCGAAATATATTTGAAATAAATATATCAAAGATAAATCAAAAATCATACCTGAAAAACCACTTGTAATGATTGTTAACGGCATAGTAATTTTTAAAGAATTATACTTCATGCACATGATCAGCAAGAGTAAGATTACAGTAATTACCGCCATAATAAAAACAATTAATTTATAATTCAGATGAGCAATATTTTGGAAGAACTTATGGCTTAACGGTGCAACTTTTGAGTTCCAATATGAAATATTATAGAATAATAACAGAGGGTATAAATCAGTATTAACAGCGGTCGAAATATCACCAATCTGTTCCCGGTACCATTCCTTTCTGTAGTTTTGGAAGAGGTGATTTAAATAATTCGGAGAAATCATCGATGTTGTAATGCCTTTGTTAGCCATTTGTTCAATTATTCTTTCCGGATTAAAAAACTCTTTCTGTTTACTTTTAGTTGCTAAGAAGAGATTATTGTCATCAGGTACTATTTTTACATTGTTAAACACGCTTGTCAGACTATTCTCAGTAATTTGATTAATATGTCTAACTTCGTTAGTAAGATAGCTAATAGAGCCCGGTTTAATTAAGGATAATATAGCATCATCAGTCATGCGGGTAGAAAGAGTTTTTAAAAATTCTACCGTAAAAAGACGATTAGTCTGCAAATCGTAAGATGAATCGAATCCTATAATAACAACATCATACAAATCATTTGTTTTTTCAACGAATCTTCTTCCGTCCATATTTACAATAGATACTGCCGGATGAGTTAGTTCTTTTTCTATGATATCTGTTGGATATTTCCGGATCAGCTCAATTAGTAAATGATCCAATTCGGTATAGTCAACTTGCTTGACAGGGTATTTAAGTATTTCAGTTAAGATACCACCCGCACCTGCTCCAATTACTAAGATATTTTCAGGTTTCCTATGTGATGCCATAGCCGGATGAACTATCATCTCTGAGAAGTATATATCACTATGCGGAGATATGATCACCGGTTGGCCATCGGAAAAAAAACTATACTGTCCGTTGGAATAAGTAACAACCAGATTACCGTAGATGGAGTTTTGATAGTGTAATAAATTATGCCCACTCCATTGGTATTCCAAAGTATGTTTATTAATCTTTGTCACAAATCCTGAGAGATACATAGTTATAAATATAACTGCTATAATAGTTAGTACATATATAAATGATTTATGGTAAAATTTTTCATGTGTTAACTTGATACTGTCTTGGAGATTATTGTTATAGTTACAACTGATCGTTTTACTGGCTTTACTAATCATTAAATACCAAGGTATTAATATTATGACATTTGTCAGAGAAAGCCCGAAAGCTGTATACAAGGCTGGGATCTTGAGAATTATAGTTAGATATACCAAGAATCCACCTATCATTGTGCCGATCAGTTCAATGATGTATACCCGGCTAATGGACACAGTATTTTTTTTGATTATTGATAGGGCAACTCGACAGTTTAAGGTAAATAGGGCGCCATGTAAAAAACTGACCGGCAATAATATAATGAAAGATAAAAGTATTATAGACAGTAATCCTAATCCGCCTGCTGCCGGGATACCGGCAATATTTTTAGATAATCTTGCTATCGATATAGAGACCGGTAATATAACTGCAAAAATTACTTGAAAAAGTATAAGTAAATTGATGGTATTACGATCTTTTGACTTGAATTTACCACTAAGCCAACTACCTGCAGCTTCAAATAGCAACCAGCTGGAGAGGACAATGCCAATTATTAATTCATTCCCAAAGGATACTATAAGCAATTCTCGCAATATTATGACCTGAGCCATAATACCACTTAATCCCATTATTATGATGACTGCCCATAGTGCATAGTTATCTTTAACCAAACCGGTAAAATTTCTAATCATAAATATAGTTGCAGATAAATATTAACAATAATTATTGGAGATTATATGTTATTGACATACAACATGACAATATTTTTTACTCCCACACTCCGGGAATGACTTCAGCACAATAGTTGCATTTACCGTCTTCAATTTTGTTTTCTAACACTTGAAAATGCCTCCTCTGAATAATACATTGACCACAGCCGGAACAGAATGTAGAATTGTATTTATGACCAGGTACATTGCCGATCGTTATGTAATTAATACCTTCTTCAGATGCTATCTCATAAGCTTCTTCAAGTGTTCTTATCGGGGTAGCCGAGATATGCGTCAGACGATAATTGGGGAAAAATCTTGAAAAATGCAGGGGGACATCAGGACCTAACGTATTCTTAATCCATCTTGCCATCTCTCTTATTTCATCTTTATCGTCATTAATTGTCGGTATAACAAGATTGACAATTTCCAGCCATACGCCTTCTTCTCTAATAATTTCCAATGAAGTTAATACCGGCTGTAAAATTGCTCTCGAATTTTCATAAGCTTCATCACTAAATCCTTTTAGATCGATTGTCACGGCATCAGTATAATTAAGTAACTTTCTTAAAGGCTCGGGATTTATTGATCCGTTAGAATGCCACAATATTCTTAAATCATTCTTTTGTGCTAACTTTGCGACATCATAAACATACTCATACATAACAATGGGGTCGTTATAAGTAAAAGAAATTGTAGGTACATCTCTTTCTTGGGCTAAATCGATAACATCTTGTGGGGAGAGGTTATAAACTCTTGAATCCCCTGGGCTGGATTGTGAAAGATGCCAGTTGTGACAATGCTGACACTGAAAATTACAACCTACTGTGCCCAGACATAAAATCATAGTTCCCGGCAAGAAATGATGTTGTGGTTCCTTTTCTACCGGATCTAACTGAACTGCAGACGGTTGACCGTAAACGAGAGAAATCAATTCCCCTTTCCGGTTTTTACGAGCTCGGCAAAATCCTGTTTGACCCTCTTTAATCTCACATTCGCGAAAACAGAGTTGGCATTGAACTTTATTATCAGGCAATTTCCGATAAAACATAGCCTCTTTCCCCACGATATCTTCTGGTTTAGGTGTTGCCGAAGTTATCGGTAAATTCGGCTGCCTTGCTAATGCAAATATCCTTAGAGTAGGGAACACAACGAAATGAATCACACTTAAGATTAATAAAGGTATTTTTTTCATGATATACACCTCCAAAATTCTCCGTAATCATATTCGCTACAATTTTTTTTCGATACTGTCAAATGTTTTTTAACAATTACTAGGTATTTTAACTCAAATATTGGGAGCAGAAACCCAATAATGATGTAAAGAGCCGCATATTACCCCATCCTAAGGGAGGTATATTTTAAAAAAATGATAAACTTCAAGGAGATAAATGTTCAACCCGAAAACAAGTAGGATAAGGTTGGTTAAGAAGACTTATTAACCACATCATAACAAAAAGAGCACGGATAATAATAAATCCGTGCTCTTAACAAAAACCTTATGTCATAAAGAATGACATAAGCTACATTTACGATAAATTATAATTCCGATAATTTCTTGTAATGTTGGTATCTATCTTTAATAAATTTAACGATTTCTTCGCGATATTCATTAAATTTTTCAGGGAAAGAACTTTTTAAAGAGCTGTATCTTTTCTCTTTATCAAGAAAATCCGTCACCGGAACTTTGGGCTCTTTAGAATCAAGTTGTAAAGGATTTTTCCCTTCTTTTTTAAGTTCGGGATTGTAGCGGTAATTAATCCAGTAACCACTATCTACAGCTAATTTTTCTTCTTTTTGTGTTAGAGACATATCTACGCCGTGATTTATACAAGGTGCATAGGCAATGATGATCGAAGGGCCATCATAATTTTCTGCTTCGGTGATTGCTTTCATCAGTTGATTTTTGTCATATCCCATTGCTACAGAGGCTACATATATATAGCCGTAACTCATCAACATCATGCCTAAATCCTTTTTAACAGTGTTTTTACCTGACTCTGCAAACTTAGCTATAGATCCTAAAGGAGTTGCTTTAGAAGCCTGACCTCCGGTATTAGAGTAGACTTCGGTATCCATAACTAACACATTGATATTTCGGTTTGAAGCTAATACATGATCAAGACCACCGAATCCGATATCGTATGCCCAACCATCACCTCCAAAAGCCCATACACTTTTCGGTATGAAATAGTTTTGCAATTCAATAATCTTAGCGACAAACTTATCAGTCTTTTCATTTCCTAAGGCTTTAGGTAGTAATTTTTTTATTGTTTTAACGTTAGTTTTGGTCTCTTGATCATACTTATTCCAGTTTTGAATTGCTTTTTTCAGGCATTCTTCCAGATCCTTACTTGTTCCTGTTTCCAACAAATTGTCAATATTCAATTTAAGGTATCGGCGATTGGAGTCAACGGCTAATCTCATACCAAAACCGTATTCGGAATTATCTTCAAATAATGAATTGGCCCAAGTCGGTCCCTCTCCATCTTTGTTTTTACAGTATGGAATCGTTGGAAATGTTCCACCCCAAATAGAGGAGCAACCCGTGGCATTAGCAATGATCATTCTATCACCGTATAGTTGGGTGATCAATTTAACATAAGGTGTTTCACCACAACCGGCACAAGCTCCGGAGAACTCAAGTAATGGTTGTTTGAACTGACTTCCTTTGATTGTAGTTTCTTTCATTACACTGCTAATAACGTCATTAGGAAGAGATTCGAAGAAGAGTTCATTTTCAAACTCTCCGGCTTCTCTTGCTTCTTCAACACACTTCATCTCTAAAGCTTGTTTTGGACATTCAATTACACAGTTCTTACATCCTTGGCAGTCTTCTATATAGACCTGAACTTTGAAGTTATATTTTTCTTTATCTTTGCCCATCGCTTCCAAAGTTTTGAAAGTATCGGGTGCATCTTTGAGTTTGTCTTTTTCAATAAGTTTGACTCTTATAGAGGCATGAGGGCAAACCAGCGAGCAGAAATTACATTGAATACATTTTTCCGGTATCCAATGTGGTACATGTGCTGCAACGCCACGCTTCTCTAATCGGGTAGTACCTGATGGGACATAACCGTCTAAAGGCATCTTGGAAACCGATATTTGGTCTCCTTTTTCTCGCATTATCGGTTCAATAATGTCTTTGGTGAAATCATCTGCATCGTCAGGTATAAGTTTTTTGGGAGGGCAGTTTTCGCAGGTTATTTCTTTAGGCACTTCGATTTGAGTTAAAGCTTCATCTGTTTTGTCAACAGACTCCCAATTCATTTTAACTACTTCATCACCTTTTTTCTGGTAAGTATTTTTTATAGCATCTTTGATCATACCGATAGCTGCTTTTCTGTCTAACACACCGGAAATCAAGAAGAAAGCTGTTTGCATCACGGAATTTATACGGTTGCCAAGTCCAACTTCTTCTGCTATTTTTAGTGCATGGATATTATAAAGTTTTATATTTTTTTCGATGATTGTCTCTTGCATATCTTTAGTTAATTTTGAAAATACTTCACAGCTATCAAAATTAGAGTTTAACAAGAAAGTTCCACCTTCTTTTATACCTTCAAGTAAGTCATATCTACCGATAAAAGCCTGATTATGACAAGCTATAAAGTCTGCATCCTGTACTAAATAGGGAGACTGTATCGGTTTTTTCCCAAATCTAAGATGACTTCTGGTTATTCCACCCGATTTTTTAGAATCGTATTGAAAGTAGCCTTGTGCATACATTTCAGTATTGTCACCGATGATTTTTATTGAGTTCTTATTAGCGCCCACTGTACCATCTGAACCTAATCCCCAGAATTTACAGCTTATTGTACCTTCCGGAGTAGTGTCGATTTTGTCCTTTAAACTTAGAGAAAGATGGGTGAGATCGTCATTAATACCGACTGTAAAGTTATGGAAACATTTTCCATTTAAGTGATCATAAACAGCTTTGACCATCGTAGGTGTGAATTCTTTTGAAGATAAACCATAACGTCCACCAATTATCTTGATATCTTTTGCTTTATCTTTTAAAGCGGTGACAACATCAAGGTATAAAGGTTCACCAATTGAGCCGGGTTCTTTTGTTCTATCTAAAACTGCAATTTTCCTGACTGATGAAGGAATAGCTTTAGCAAATAAATCCGTATCAAAAGGACGATATAATCTAATTTTAACAAGACCGACTTTATAACCGTGATTATTAAGATAATTAATTGACTCTTCGATTGTATCGCAACCACTTCCCATAGTAACAATAATCCTATCAGCATCTTCAGCTCCAAAATAATCAAAGCAATGGTATTGCCGACCGTATTTTTTGGCATATAAGTCCATATAATCTTGTACTATTGCCGGAGTAGCTTCATAGTATTTGTTAACAGTTTCTCTTCCTTGAAAGTATACATCAGGATTTTGAGCTCCAACTTTAACTCTTGGATTTTCGGGATTCATTGCCCGGCTTCTAAATTCTTCGATGCTTTTTGTTGGTAATAATTCTGCAAGATCATCATAATCCATTACTTCGATTTTCTGGATTTCATTAGAAGTTCTAAAACCATCAAAAAAGTTTAAAAAAGGAACTTTTGATTTTAAAGTTGCCAGATGACAGATTACTGCCAAATCTAAAACTTCTTGCACTGAACTCCCGGCCATCATTGCCCAACCGGTGTTACGAGCAGACATCACATCAGAATGATCTCCAAAAATTGATAACGACTGGCAAGCTAATGATCGAGCTGACACATGGAATACCGAAGGCAACATTTCACCGGCTATCTTATGCATGTTCGGCAACATAAGCATTAGTCCCTGCGAGGCGGTATAGGTTGTAGTCATCGCTCCAGCTGACAATGCTCCATGAACTGCACCTGCAGCTCCGGCTTCCGACTGCATTTCAATGACTTCTACAGGTAAACCAAACATATTTTTTCGCCCTTCCGAAGACCAAGCATCTGCCAATTCACCCATTGTGGATGATGGTGTTATCGGATATATAGCAGCAACCTCACTAAAGGCATAAGCAACATATGATGCTGCTGTGTTTCCATCCATTGTCTCTTTTCTTATCTTCTTAGCCATTACTCCTCCTAATACATTTTATTACTTATAACGTCAATAAATTACAAACTATCAATTAAGTCAATGATAATCGTAGATGATGATTCATATTTCTAAATGTAGATCTGAATTTCGGCAAGAAACCTAATTGAACATCAATAGCTTCGAAAAATCATCTGCTAATTTGATGACCAGCGCAAGTTTACACAGTTAAATGTCCTACAATTTTTAACCGGGGATGGTTCGTATATATTGAAGAAATATTTTGGTAATGTAAGTTGATTGCATATTGGAAATATGAGTTAATCAAAGCTTGAGGTGTCACGATAAAAGGGCGATTTTATCGCCCTTTTATCTTAAATAATGTTTTTTATTAATATCTTTAATTATTGATTATAATACAAAACAAACTCGTAAGGATGAGTTCTATTATTTACTTTTGCTATTTCTTTCCTTTTGTGATCAACCCAGTTATCAATTAGTTCTTTACTGAATACATCGCCTTGTAATAAGAAGTTATGATCATCTATAAGGGCGTCTAATGCCTCATCAAGTGATTTAGGGATTGATAAAAGTTTATCTTGATTTTCCTGTGGCCAGTTGAAAACATTATCATCAAAAGGACCGAAGTTATGATCTGCAGGTTTTATTTTATTTTTGATACCATCGATTCCTGCCATCAAAAGAGCACTCATTGCTAAATAAGGATTACACATCGCATCACCTGTTCTGAATTCGAATCTTTTTGTGTCTTCTTTATTCGCATATTTGGGGATCCTCACCGCAGCGCATCTATTAGCTAATCCAAAAAACAATTTAACAGGTGCTTCAAAGCCGGGTAATAATCTTTTAAACGAATTAGTGCTTGGATTAGTTAGAGCTGTTAACGCTCGGCCATGTTTTAGCATGCCACCGATAAACCACAGAGCTTCATCCGATAAATCGGCATAACCTCCTTTTTTATAAAAAATATTTTTCCCGTTTTTCTTCAAAAGGATATGATAATGCATGCCATTACCTGCTTCATTATAAATTGGTTTCGGCATAAAGGTTGCAGTTAAACCATATTCTAATGCTATTTGACGGATAATACTTTTCATATACATGGTATCGTCAGCGATTTTAGGGAAAGCTAATAACTCTGTTTCAATTTCTTGTTGGGAAGAAAGGCCTACTTCGTGGTGATGATAATTGATTTTTATATTTAAATCTTCAAAAGTGGTAATTATTTCGTCTCTTACGGCAGCAAATTTATCAAATGGAATGTCCATATGATATCCTTTACGGTCAGCTTGAGCTGTAGCATCGACATCTTCATAATTTGGGGGAAGAGATTCTTTGTTCTCAGAAGACGATAATAAGTAACCGGATTCATATTTATCACTGTAATATTCTGCTTCATCAAAAAGATGAAATTCTAATTCCGGAATCCATAATGACTCATCTGCTATTCCGGATTTAATCATATAGTCATGAGCTCTGGTTGCTACACTTCTAGGGTCTTTTTTTACGCCTAAACGTGAATCAGCATCACATATCGAACATATCAAACTCAGCTTAGGTTGTTCGGAGAACCGGTCAATTGAGGCGGTATTAATATCAGGCATTAAAACCATATCTCCGGATTCTACAGATTTAAGTCCCTGTATACTTGAACCGTCAAATGGTATACCTTCCGACATCACTTTGTCTAATCTTCTAGTTGGAAAGGTAATATGATACCAACGTCCAAACAAGTCACAATACTTAAGGTCAATCAACCTAATTTCATTCTTGTCAATGAGTTTTTCAATCATTTCCATTATTTCCTCCAATTATATCTTATTGTTTTATCTTGTCAAATACCCAAAAATATGCTCATTAAAAACCGTATAGGCGGCAAGATAACCGCACCGATAATATTTAATCTAAACACAAATGAAATAAAGATAATGGCCATCAATATCATCATGCCTTGCCGTTCAAACCATATATATTTTACGTAAAGGTCAGGAGGTAAAAAAGCTCCTAATATTTTTGAACCGTCCAAAGGAGGCATTGGGATTAAATTAAATACTGCTAATACCAAGTTGAATAGAACGATGTAAAATGAAACTTGAGCGATAAAGAACATTATACCGGCTGCTACACCACTTTCAATATCATTAAGTGCAAAAATTAACCTGAATATTATCGAAAAAAAGATTGCAACTGCTATATTTGCCGCCGGCCCTGCAGCAGCAGATATAGCAAGGTCTCTTCTCCGAGTTTCATATGGAAAATTATTAGGATTAATCGGTACCGGTTTAGCATAACCAAAAACCAAACCACCTCTGGTAGCTAAAAGCAATAGAAGCGGTAAAATAATAGTTCCAAATAGATCTATGTGATCAAAGGGATTAAGAGAAAGCCTGCGATTTATTTTAGCTGTATCATCACCTAACAAGTTTGCTGTATATCCGTGGCTGATTTCATGTAAAATAATACTCATAATCACTGCTGGAACGACAAATACGCCTATCATAAATCCACTCATATTTCTTCCTCTGTTTTGTTTTTACCTTGTATATATCTTAGTTTTAAAAACCTTCTCTTACCGACCTTAACAACGGTACCATCTTCTACTTCAATCTCATCATCTTCACTTTTTATAATTTCCTTGCCTATAGTGATGGCATTTTGTCGAATCATTCTACGGGCTTCACCCTTAGATTTACATAATCCTCCATCGGTAAGAAGACTGACGATCCATATAGGTGATTGATTACATTTAAATTCTCGGATATCATCAGGAATATCTTTTTTAGAAAAGACCTTGTCAAACGCTTGTTCTGCAACTAAAGCATTTTCTTCTCCATGGTAAAGCTCTACGATCTTACGGGCTAATCTTTGCTTGATTGATTTGGGATTAATACCATCGGCAAGTTCTTTTTTAATATCGTTAATTTCTTGGTCGTCTTCATTTGTGGCTAATTCAAAATAATTTATTAGCAAATTGTCGGGTATGGACATAACTTTCCCATATTTTTCATTAGGACTATCATATATCGCAATATAGTTGTCATAACTTTTACTCATCTTTTTCTGCCCATCTGTACCCATTAATATTGGGAAAAGCATTGCAACTTGTTGTTCCATTCCAAAATGAGCTTGCATATCTCTGCCGATGAGAATATTAAATTTCTGCTCAGTAGCTCCTAATTCAATATCTGCACTTATAGCTACGGAATCGTATCCTTGTAGCAGAGGATACATTATTTCATGCATTGACAAAGCAAAACCTGATTCATACCGTTTTCTGAAGGTGTCATGGGCTAAGAACTGGGCTAATGTAAATTTCGATAGCATATTCAAGATGTCGTCCAATTTGAGATTATCAAACCATTCTGACTGCCATCTAACCTCAGTTTTAGACTTGTCAAGTACAGTATATAACTGGTCCATATACCGTTCTGCATTTTCTTGAATTATTTTAGTTGATAACGGGGGGCGTGTTATATCTCTGCCGGTCGGATCACCTATCCTGGCAGTAAAGTCACCAATGATTATAACACCGGTATGACCTAAATCCTGAAATTCTCGCATCTTTCTAATTGGAACCATATGACCGATATGCACATCAGCTCCGGTCGGATCAATACCATATTTTATTCTCAAAGTTTGTTTTGTTTTTTGAGAATTATTGAGTTTATTAATCAAATCGGTTTCAGGAATGATTTCCTCAGTTCGTTGTTTGATTATCCGGAATAAGTCGCCATTTTTCACTTATTTCTTCTCCATTGACTTTTTGGCAAATTCTCGTCTAAGCTTAATCTGTCAATTTATAATTACTCAAACAAGCGTGTTGATATTTAGGTTGATTAAAACAAAGCTAATGGTGATGAATATTATTTAAGTTTTATAGTGCCCAGAGCATAATAAACATGTCCGCATTTTGCGTTAATAATAATATATCACTTATACTGTAGAAGTCTTGATTGAACCCTTGTAAAATTGGGTTATAGTATTTAAAAGTGATGTCATAAGAAAATAATGCTGGACAAGGTAGTGGCCTGGAAAATAATGTCACGTTTAATTAACGATTGGTAACATAAAGAGGTAGTAAATGTCCATATTTGAGGAAAAAGTAGAAGATAAAAAGTTAACGGAAGATTCTGTAGAAAGTACAGATCCGGAAATTAAAAAAGAAGAAAAAACAGAGAAAACTGAAAAAACGGAAGAAAGCTATGAGGGCTTTTCTGAAATGTTAGAAGAGTCATTCGTTGACACCGGCAAAATTGTTGAAGGTGATGTTGTTGAAGGTAAGGTTATTGCAATCAATGATAATTATATATTCGTATCATTGGGTGGAAAGCATGAAGCTTATGCAGAGGTTGAAGATTACAAAACAAAAACGGGTAAATTTAACATATCTGTAGGCGATACTTTACGTGGTTTTGCAGTTAATAAAACAGACTCAGAGATTGTAATTTCCAGAAGTCTGAATCGTAAATATGTAGATAAAAGCTTTTTACATAATGCGTATAGAGACAAAATTCCCGTAAAAGCAAAGATAGTCAGCGTAATAAAAGGCGGCCTTTCTGTAGAAATACTGGGGACTAGAGCTTTCTGTCCATTTTCACAAGTAGACATTAAGTATGTTTCTAACCCTACTTCGATGATTGGGAAGTATTACGAATTTATAATTACAGAGATATCTAATGACATGAGAACTATTATTGTTTCCAGGCGAATATTACTTGAACAAGAACAAGATATCCTGAAAAAAGAAACTTTAGATAAATTAAATGTTGGCGATGTTGTTACAGGTACGGTGAGTAGATTGGCAGATTTTGGGGCATTTGTTGATTTAGGTGGTATTGATGGTTTACTTCATGTATCTCAACTGTCTTGGGTTAAAGTTGATCTGCCAAGCGATGTTGTTAGTGCCGGAGATGAGATAGAGGTTAAGGTTGTCGGATTAAATGGAGAAAAGATTTCTCTGAGCATGAAAGAATTACAGCCTAATCCATTTGACAAAGCATTAGATGAACTGCAAGTTGGTGGTGTGGTTGATGGACGTATATTACGAAATGAGTCTTTCGGAAGCTTTTGTGAGATAAAGCCGGGTGTAGAAGCACTTATCCCTATTTCTGAAATGCTGCATACAGGTAGGATTAACAATCCTTCGGAATTATTCCAGGTTGGTGATGTTGTTTCTGCACAGATAATTCGTATTATACCTAAAGAAAGGAAAATATCTTTATCTGTCAAAGCACTGAAAGATAATCCATGGGAACATATAGAAGAATATCTTCAAGAAGGAGAAGAAATTCAAGGAATAATTGATGGAATTACCGCTTTCGGTATTTTCGTTAGACTGAATGAAGGTTTAATTGGTTTATTACCTAAATCAAAACTCTTTAGATCAAAGAAAAAATTCAACGAAGAAGATATTGGAACCACTATTACTGTAAAAATCAATCAAATAGATAAAGAAAGAAAAAGAATTTCACTTGAACTCAATGAAGCGGATACTGAGACTAGTTCTAGGGGATTTGAACCTTCTTCTTTCCCGGTAAAAGAGAAAAAACAGAGTAATGAGTGGCGAAACTATACATCGTCCAAACAAGAAGTTCCTGAAGATAATCCCTTCTCAGATTTATAATCTATACAATAGATACTATTAGAAGGAGATGAGGTCGATAAAATATCTGTGTCTTATCTCTTGTTTCGTACAGGTCTCCATAGGTTTATTAAGACCAAACTCTCCAGTTCACCAAAGTGACACTGTTTTCGGAGAGCGTGAAAACTAATACTTAAATCATTCTCCAGAACAAGATGCCTTGAGAGTTTTTTCGAAGGCTGGATTTGGAACATTACAAAGGCATCTCTGCCCTTGCTTGTGCGATTTTTCACCACATCTTCATCCCGTATTATAAATGAACATACATGATGATCTACCGGTTAAAAATGATGGCTATCTAGACGGATAAGTACTGTTATCCTTAATAGTTACATTGTTTCATGAATGATTTGATTCACCCAAATGAATTATTGGGGTTAAAAAAGGCAAGAGTTTCACTTGCCTTATTTTTGTATTAATATCCTATATTACCATTCATATTTAACGTCTAGTTCTCTAGCGGCTTTAACATCATCAACTCTTTTTACGGGAGTATTATGAGGAGCAGATTTAACAACTTCAGGGTTTTCATTACATTCTTGATCTATTTCGATCATTGCTTGAATAAAATTATCTAAAGTTTCCAAACTCTCTGTTTCTGTAGGTTCTATCATTAAAGCCTCAGATACAATAAGAGGAAAATAAATTGTTGGAGCATGAATACCTTTGTCTAATAATCTTTTAGCAATATCCAAAGTCTTAATATCATGTTTTTCCTTTTGAATCTTACCGCTAGCAACAAACTCATGCATACAATTCTTTGGATAAGGGACATGATAATAGTCTTTTAACTTAGCTAATAAATAATTAGCATTAATAATTGCATTTTCCGAAACTCTCTTAAGACCTTTTGATCCCAGCATTTTGATATATATATAAGCTCTAGCATAAACCCCAAAGTTACCATAAAAGCTATGAACTTTACCTATCGATGTGTCTAAATGACTATTATCAAGGTAATAGATGCAATCATCATGTTTATCGGCAGATCTCTTGTTAGCTAGTGGATAAGGTAAATAAGGCACTAACTTATCAACAACACCTACCGGTCCTGATCCGGGACCACCTCCACCATGCGGAGTACTAAAGGTTTTATGAAGGTTAAAATGTAAAATATCAAATCCAATTTTCCCAGGTTGAACAATACCTAACAGAGCATTAAGATTTGCTCCATCCAAATACATAAGTCCATCAACCTCATGAATAATTTCGGAGATTAGATCAAATTGAGTTTCAAAAATCCCTAAAGTATTTGGATTTGTAAGCATAAATCCGGCTACATTTTCATCAACTGCTTTTTTCAAGGCTTCTATATCAACCATCCCTTCACTATTAGATTTAATCTGAACGGAATTGTAGCCAACGAGAGTGGCACTAGCAGGATTGGTACCGTGTGCTGAGTCCGGCATAATAATAGTATTTTTGTGATGATTATTTTTCATTTGATGATAATGCTGCATAATTTTTAACCCCGTGAATTCACCTTGGGCACCTGCTACTGGTTGTAATGAGACTTGCTTCATTCCGGAAATTTCTGCAAGCATATGCTGTGCTTCATACATGATTTCTAAAGCGCCTTGTACGGTTATGTCAGGCTGCCAAGGGTGGATATTAACTAATCCGCAGTTACGAACTAAAGTCTCGTGTAGTTTGGGATTATATTTCATTGTACATGAACCTAAGGGATAAAATCCTTTCTCTATACAATGGTTAAGATGGCTTAGTTCCAGAAAATGTCTCATAACATCGAGTTCACTAACTTCAGGTAATTTAAGATTATCTTTTCTCAGATAGTTTTCTGAAATACAATCGGAAACGGAAACAGAGACATCGTTATCAGGAAGAGTATAGCCTTTTCTTCCCGGTGCGTGTTTCTCGAATATTGTTTTAGCCATTATTCACCTCCTTAAGAGCCCTGATAAAATCATCCAAGCATTTCTTACTTTTCTTTTCAGTCACGGCAATTAACAATCCTTTTTCATAACCAAAAGGTTCAATATCAATTCCGGCTAATATGTTACTATTCAATAGCTTATCAATTATTATCCCGGGAGATACGGGTGTTTTTATAACAAACTCCTTAAAGAATTGATCATTAAACATAAGCTCATAGCCACTGATATTATTTATTTTATCAGCTAGATAATGAGCTTTTGTAAGTGATTGTGTAGCAGCTTCCTCTAAACCTTTCCGTCCCATCAAGCATAAATATACTGTAGCAGCTAAGGCGCATAATGACTGATTACTACATATATTTGAGGTAGCCTTTTCTCTTCTTATATGCTGTTCTCTCGGTTGTAACGTCAAAGAATAAGCTCGATTGCCATCTGCATCTACTGTCGCACCGGAAATTCTACCAGGCATTTGTCTGGCTAATTTCATATCAGTCGCAAAAAAACCTAATAAGGGGCCACCGTAAAACTGTCCATTACCTAATGCCTGTGCTTCACCAACTACAATATCGGCATTATATTCAGAAGGAGCGGATAGCAATGCTAAAGATATTGGATCAACAGCTGCAATCAACAGTGTATTTTTCACACCATGTGTTAGTTGGTCAATTTTAAACATATCTTCAATTATTCCGAGAAAATTTGGAGTTTGAATGAGGATACTGCATGTATTATCATCTATCAATTTACTGAGCTCATCACAATCGGTCTTGCCATTTTTTTGTGGAGCAATGACAATTTCAATTCCTATTCCACAAATGAATGATCTTATAACTTCTAAATATAAGGGGTTAATGCATTCAGAAATAATCACTTTTTTCCGCTTGTTTTTGCGTACGGCCATCAAAATAGCTTCAGCTGCCGCAGTGGCACCATCATACATACTGGCATTAGCAATTTGTTTACCAGTAAGCATGCAAATTAAACTTTGAAATTCATATATATGCTGTAATGTGCCTTGACTTACTTCAGCTTGATAAGGTGTATAAGCAGTATGGAACTCAGGTCTTTGGATAATATGATCAACTGCAGCCGGAACATAGTGATCATATATACCTCCACCTAAGAATGAAGAGCAGTTACATGTAGAAATATTCTTATTGGCTAAGGCAGATATTTTCTTACTAATCTCCCATTCAGAATATGGTTTTTCGAGACTGAGTGGGGATTTCAACCTAAACGTTTCAGGTATATTATTGATAAGATCTTCAAAAGATTCTACACCGATATCGGTGAGCATCTTTTGTCGTTCCTTATCAGTATTTGAAATATAAGGCATACTTTCTCCTTTATTTTTATATTATTAACTTCGTTAGCATTTCTAAGTGTTATATTTTGTCAAGCATATCACTTAAACAGAGATAATACATTAAGGGGATTACTATGTTGAATAAAGAGTCGAATATTAGCCCGTTCAATAAAAAAAGATTCTAGAGGATTATAAACCATCACATAAATATTCTGCAAATTGGCTCTAGCTGTTAACTTAATCATGTCATATGAACTGTTCAATTACTGTAATAAATATTCTAATCAACTGATAAGATCTCCGCTAAGCATTTAAATCTTGACTGATTCATCAGTATAGTCGAAACGATTTATTGTTATTAAAAAAATACACATTATTGATAATTAGGTAAGAAAATGCAAGTGAAAAAGTTACTGAGTAGATAACTAATATTATAAAAATGAAGATGAGGATACAATGAATAAAATACTTATACTTTCGCCACATACTGATGATGCTGAATTAGGTGCAGGAGGCTATATCTCTAGACTTATAGAAGACGATAAGGAGATTTTGTGGGTAGTATTTTCTACAGCTCGTGAATCAGTACCCAAAGGTATGGCAAATGATGTTTTGTTAAAAGAATTTCTTTCAGTAGTTAAACATCTTAAAATGAACGAGAGTAATTATCGGATATTTGAGTATAAGGTTAGACATCTTTTTACAAAAAGACAAGAAATTTTAGAATCGCTTGTTAGAATTAAAAATGAGTTCCAACCTGATTTGGTGATTGGTCCTTCCCAAAATGATTACCATCAAGACCATCAAATTGTCGCTAATGAAATGATTAGAGCTTATAAAACATCAGCTAGTATTATCTGTTACGAACTGCCCTGGAACCATCTAAAATTCGAGAATCAACTATTTGTTGAATTAGATCCCAGGCATTTAGATTGTAAGATTAATCTGTTGAATCATTACAGATCGCAAATAGCAAAAAGCCGGCAATATTTTACACCGGAATTCATCTCCGGTTTGGCGAGATCTAGAGGTATTCAAATTGGTAAAGAATTTGCAGAAGCTTTTGAAGTAATTAGAATGATATACTAACAATAAAATTTTGAGATTATCACCACTAGATTGATAAATATTTATTGTGTCCAATTAATGATTTATAGGTCTTTTATATATCTCGAGATATATGACTGGGGCCTATCCCTAATTTTTAGCCTTAAAGGTATTATGCAATTATCAATGTACTGAGAAATATGTTACCCTGTTTTATGGGCAACGCCAAGTGCCCAAAAAAAGTAGGAACGGCAGAAACCGTTCCTACTTAGTTGTATGATAAACTTCTCTAATGTTGAAAGTCTTTCTATTTCAGCATTAAAACTTTTCTAATCTTAGTATAATCGGTAGTATTCATTCTATAAAAGTAAATTCCACTACTCAATTTATTCCCTCTTAGATCATTTCCTTTCCAGATAACCC